>DATNGL010000064.1:0-2417 GCA_035605895.1 Rhodanobacter sp. | reverse complement strand
CGCATCCATCGCGAGCTGGGCATATCCAAGTGGGATCCCAGGCATCTTTACATCGCGTACCACGAAGGCATCGGCGGTTATCGGCGCGGCCAGTGGCGGAACGACCGCCACCTGCTTGCGACGGCGGCCGAGGTCGAGCAGCGGGCCCGCGCCTACGGTGTCCAGTTGAAAGAGTGCCGATGACGTCTGCGCCGTTGGGCGCCACACATGGCCGAGCCGGTTCAGCTGGCCGATTCCGTGCGCCGAAACCACGCGCCGACCAGCCAGCTCAGGCCCACGCAACCGAGCAGCGCCAGCCACCACTGTGCCGCGGCGGGTGCGGGCAGCAGCGCCTGGAACGATGGCCACCACGCCGCACCGTAGATGATCGTCGCCGCCACGGCGGCCAGCACCAGCACGGCGGCCAGGGTGGCCGTCAGCGCGTTTTCGAGGCGCATGGCCGGTGTGCGCCCCTGCGCCGGCGCGGAAACCAGGGCGCTCATTTGGCGGGCGAAGTCGATCGGCAACGCATCCGGCGGCGGCGTGCGCAGCGCGCGTGCCAGCAGCCGATAGCGCCGCGACCGGGCATCGTCGCCGGCCGGATCGAGATGCAGGCGTTCGCGGCGCATGGCGTGTTCCTGCCGCAGCCATTCGCGCTCTTTGAGCGGATCCTCGAAACGGGGAACGTCATCGGTTTCGTGGTCGTCGGTTTCGTGGTTCATGCTGCGACTCCTGTCCGCGTTTCCAGCGTGCCGCGCAGGCGCAATCGCGAGCGGAACAGATGGCTCTTGATGGTGCCGCTGGCCAGGCCGGTGATGCGGGCGATTTCCGGAATGGACGTCTCTTCAAGGTAATACAGGGTGAGCAGCGTGCGTTGCAAGGGCGGCAGCGATTCGATCGCCTCGTGCAGGTGGCGCACGGTTTCCTCGTCGGCACATGCTGCCTCGAGGTCGAAGCCGTCGCCGAGGTTGTCCAGCAGCGAGCCTTCGCCGGCGTCGGCGTTGTCCACCAGCGGGATGCGCTTGTGCTGCAGATGGCGTAGCGCGATGGTCCAGGCGACGCGGCCGATCCACGACTTCAGCGCGCTCTCGCCGCGGTACTGGTGCAGGCACTGGTGCACGCGGAGAAAGGTGTCCTGGCACAGCTCGCGCGCGTCCTCGGGGTTGCGCACCATGCGCTGGATGATGTGCCAGCACAGCCCCTGATACTCGCGCACGAGGCGCTCGAACGCGCCCGGCCGGTTGGCCAGCACGGCGTCGGCCAGCTCGCGGTCGGCTTGGCGGGTGTCATCCATGGGACTACGGATACGCGCAATGGCCGGACGGTTGCAAGTGCGCGGCTGCAACCACAGCGGGAGTGGTCGTATCCATGGTCCCGACAGCCAGGCATTTCGCCTTCACTCCCAAGGAGAGCTCCATGAACTTCGGTGACTTCATCCCCATCAGCCTGTTCATCTGCATTGCCTATGCGATCAAGGTCGTGGTCGATGCCCGTGTGCGGGGCCGCATGATCGGCGCCGGCGGCTCGGAGGAACTGGTCAACTCGATCATGCGCGACGAGGAACAGCGTCGTCGCCATGCCTCGCTGCGCTGGGGCATCGTGCTGCTCGCCGTCGGCGCCGGCTTCGGCCTGATCCAGTGGTTCGGCTGGCAGGAAGTCACCCCGGGCATGGTCGCGGTGCTGGCGGCAGCCACCGGCCTGGGCAACCTGGTGTTCTTCGTGGTCGCGCGCCGGCTCGGCTGATGGAGAAGAGCTTCAGGGATGTAGGCAATTAAGCCGCCATCCCTTGATCTCGTTCTGCCCCTCTTCGCTCAAGCCTTCAATATCTGAAGCTCAAAATTTTTCACGCAGGTATTACCAGCTTCCTTTAATAGCTGTTTGAGCAGAGCACCTTGGTTGGCGGTCAATGCGTCACCGGACGGTGGGTTGCTGGGATCAGTGGGATCGATCTTGCACAGTTGCTGTGCCACGAGTGCTCCCGTGGAGCCGTCGAGCAAACGAACACGGGCCGCGTAATTTACGTGGTATTTCTGCCACTTCGTTGGGTAGTAGGCGTACATCCATTGGATGGTCTTGACGTCAATGATCAAGTCAGCCCCGGGATAAGTTTTCACCAGTATCGCTGGATTATCATTTGCAGCAACCACGGCCGGACTTGACAGGATGGTATCGGCGTCGCGTTTCGCGAGTTCCTCCGCGAGTTGATGGCTGATGTCGATGGCGGGATCCTGAATTCCGTCGTTCTTAACTATCTCGTTGCCAGCATGGATCATTGCCGCTGCCCCGAACATGCCAAATACGGCTTTTCCTGGCGTCATTGCGGCGAAATCGGGCTTTGCGTATTCGGATAGCACCACGCGTTTGCCCTGCAGGTTTACGCTGGATGCAATCGGCTTCGTGGGTGCGGATACGCATCCAGCGAGGCAACCAGCCAGGGC
>DATNGL010000063.1:0-6553 GCA_035605895.1 Rhodanobacter sp. | reverse complement strand
TAGTCCTTGAATTCTCCACCGAAACGCTCGGCACCGACCTTCGTCAGCGCCGCCGTCAGCGTCGTCTTGCCGTGATCCACGTGACCAATCGTGCCGACGTTGACGTGCGGCTTGGTGCGTTCGAATTTACCCTTTGCCATGCGCGCTAAACCCCGATGGAGTCAATCAATTGTAGAAAAGAACAGCCCGTTTACGGGCTGGCCGTGAAGGCCGGAAGCTGGTGCTCATGACAGGAATCGAACCTGTGACCTCTTCCTTACCAAGGAAGTGCTCTACCGACTGAGCTACATGAGCGTGTATTTCAGCCGTCCTCCATGACGGCAAAGACAAGACCGACATCCTGTCGGACTCTTCATAACTTCAGCCATCCTCCATGATGACGAAGAACAGACCGGCGTCCTGCCGGATGATTCGAAACTTATGCCGCGATCGCGTCGATCAACAGCTTCTGACACTTGCAGTGCAATGGAGCGGGAGACGGGGATCGAACCCGCATCATCAGCTTGGAAGGCTGAGGTTCTACCATTGAACTACTCCCGCCCTGCGCGGAAATCGTGTCTTGCGCGCCGCTTTCGCGTCGCTTGTTGCTGGTGGAGGGAGGTGGATTCGAACCACCGAAGGCGTAAGCCAGCAGATTTACAGTCTGCCCCCGTTGGCCGCTTGGGTATCCCTCCAACAAAGAACGCGTATTGTGTGGATCGTGCCGGGAACTGTCAACACCTCATGGCACGCATATCGCATGTCGGCGCGCCATCCGGCCGTGCCCGTCAGGTGTCGGCAAGGTCTTGCGGATCGACCAACTGCTCCATCCCCCGGGACAACTCGAGCAGTTGCCGGGCCTTGGCCTGCAGGCGCCGGTCGGCCTCGTTGCGCGGCTCCCAGCATGGCACCGGGGTGGGCTTGCCATCGGCGCCGTCCAGCGCCACAAACACCATCACGCAGCTGGTCGCCAGGCGCTGGTCGCCCTTGCGCAAGTCGCTGGCCATCACGTCGACGGCCAGATGCATGCTGCTGCGGCCCGTATGGATCAGGCGCGCCCTCACCGTGACGAGGTCGCCGATCAGGATCGGCGCCACGAACTGGATGCCGCTGACCGAGGCCGTGACGCAATACGCTCCACTCCAGGCAACCGCGCAGGCATAACCGGCCTGGTCGATCCACTTCATCACCATGCCGCCATGCACCTTGCCGCCGAAATTGACATCGGTGGGCTCGGCGAGAAAGCGGAACGTCACTTCGTGCTGTTGTCCTGGCATCAGTCTGCTGCTGTCTGGAGGCAAGATCCGGGAGCCTGATTATGCCCCGACTGGCGATCACGCCGCAGTCACCGCACCCGCTGCCTTGCAGCCGACACCGCTTCATGGCTAGATGCCGGACAAGACGGGGGAATCCGCATGGTCTTGCGCAGCATTGCATCGCGAATGGCGCTATGGGTTCTCGCAGGCTCGGCCCTGGTGCTGACCGCCATCGGCGCCCTCCTGCTCAGCCTCACCCGTGCGCAGATCCTGCAGCACACCCATCACGAAGCCGCCGCCCTGGCTGCCAGTGCCGGCAGCGAGATCCAGGCCCGGATCGACCGCGTCGCCATCTCGGCGCAGATGCTCGCGACGATCGTCGCAACACGCCAGGACAGGGCCGAGCAGCTGTTGCGCGACACATTGCAGGCCAATCACGACATGGACGGGCTGGCTGCCGTCTTCAGCCCCACGTCGAACCCGGTCGACGCCCGCCCTTACTCGCCCTTCGTGAGCCGCCTGGGCAACGATGCGTTGGCCAGTCGCGACCTGTCCGATGATGCCAGGCCTTACTGGAACAGCAACTGGTTCCTAGGCGGACTGAGCTGTTCGGCCGGCTGCTGGCAGCGTCCGTTCTTGTCACTGTCCCGGCAACGGCAGTTGATCAATTATTCGGTCGCGATCAGCCATGAGGGGCATCCCGTCGGCATCATCAACGCCGATGTCACGCTCGACTGGCTGCATCAGATCCTTGGACATCTGGACAAACCGAAAGGCGCCTATGCCTTCGTGCTCGACAGTGATGGCAATTACCTGGCGCACGACAACCCCGCCCTGGTGGGCAAGCGCGGCGCACCGACGCTGCTCGACGTGCTGGCCAGCGATCAGGCCGAATCGGTGCGCCTGCCGGTAGCGCAGAACCCGCAGGTGCACGGCGCGGTGTGGGTCTATTCCGCACCGATCAAAGGCACCCATTGGCGGCTCGGCCTGGTGGTACCGGAGCTTCAGATTTACGCCGGCGTACGGCGCATCTTTCTGTCGGGCCTGGCACTGGGCTTGCTGGCGCTGCTGGGCGTGGCCCTGATCACGTTGCTGACCATCCGCCGCACGATGGCGCCATTGGGCGTGCTGGCCGACCGTGCCGAGCGTGTCGCCCGCGGCGAGCTGGATTTCGAGCTACCCTCGACCAGCCGCCATGACGAAGTGGGACGTCTCACCCAGTCCTTCGACCAGATGCGCCACGAACTCGCGTTGCATCTGCAGGACCTCGCGCGAGTGGCGCGGGAGAAGCAGCGGCTGGCCAGTGAGCTGGAAATCGCCCACCAGATCCAGATTGGCCTGCTGCCGAGCGAGCACTATCTCGATGCCGTCTGTGCCCACTTCGAACTGCATGCGGCGCTGCGCCCGGCACGGGCGGTCGGCGGCGACCTCTACAGCTACTTCATGCTCGACCCGGAGCGCTTCTTCGTGATGGTCGGCGACGTCTCCGACAAGGGCATCCCGGCCGCCCTGTTCATGGCGCAGACCATTACCCTGGCCAAGGCGCTGGCACCTCGCGCGCAGACTCCACAAAATCTTCTGCGGCTGCTCAATCTCGAACTTTGCCGGGGCAACGACAGCTGCATGTTCGTCACCCTGCTGTGCGGTTTGCTCGATACGAATGGCGGCAGCCTGGTGCTGGCCAGCGCCGGGCACGAACCACCCATCCTGTGTGGCCAGGGCGCACCGCAGCTGCTGGATTTCGCCACCGGCGCCGTGCTCGGTCTCTACGAGGATTCAGATTACCCGGAGCATCACCTGCGCCTGCGTCAGGGCGAGACCCTGCTGATGTATACCGACGGCATCACCGAGGCCAGCAACCACCATCAGCAGATGTACGGCATCGAACGCACCGTGGAATGTCTCGCGCAGGTTCCCTCGTCCGCACTCACCGCGGGCTATATCGAACAGCTGCTGGGTGATGTCGATCGCTTCGTGGCCGACGCTGCCCAGGCGGATGACATCACCCTGCTGGCGCTGACCTGGCATGGTGCCGCGCAACCGCACGCCGAGGTATGCATCGCCAGCCAGCTGGAGGATGTATTCGTCGGGCTGGATCGCTGCGAGCACCTGCTGCAGGAAGCCGGCGTCACGCCCTCGCTGCGCAGCGACGTGCGCCTGGTGCTGGAAGAACTCCTGGTCAACACGGTCGAGTACGGCTATCCCGACGGCCGTCCTGGCCAGATCCGCATCCTGCTTCATCCCGGGCCGGATGCCGTCACGGTCGAGCTGATCGATGACGGCATCGCCTTCGACCCGCTGCAGTCCGCCCACCCGGACCTCCCAGGCGACCTCGCCGACCGCGAGCAGGTCGGCGGCCTCGGCATTCACCTCGCACGCACCATGACCAGCGAAATGCGCTATACACGGAACGCGCATGGCAACCATCTGCTGCTACGTTTCATCCCCCCGAACCAGGACGGATCTTCATCATGACGCTCAGTCTGCACAGTGAATTCCCGGCACCCGATCGTGTCATCGTGCAAGTTGGCGGTCGCCTCGACGCGATGACCTTCGGCGAACTCGACGAGGCCATGCTGGTCCTGCTCCGGCGGCTCGACGACGGCGGCACCGTGGTGATCGACCTGGCCGGACTCGAATACGTCAGCAGCGCCGGGCTGCGCAGCTTCGCCAAGATTCGCAAGAGCATGCGTGCCCGCGGTGGGCACACCTTGCTGCTGAACCCGCAGCCGCAGGTGCGCAAGGTGTTCGACATCGTCAAGGCGGTGCCGGTGAACGAGGTGTTCACCAGCACGCAGGAGCTCGACGCCTACCTGGACCGCATGCAGCGCCAGATCATCGAAGGCGACAGCGACGCCTGAGCAGCGCGGTTCCTGCCATCAGCGCGACGGCTGCGGCAAAACCAGCGGATCGCCGTTGTAGATCGCCACATGCGGCACGCCGTCGGCACCGATCCAGCCGCGGTACATGCCTTCGGTGTTGAACGGCATCGACACGCTGCCGTCCGCGCCCAGGATGATCGCGCCGCCATCGCCACCCATCTGCGGTATCTCCTCGTTGATCACCGCCCTGCCAGCCTGTTCCGCGGATTCGTTCAACTCGGTCATGCGCAGGCATATCTCGCGGGCCGCGGAAACGCGGATGTAGTACTCACCCCAGCCGGTGCCGGATACCGCGCAGGCCACATTGGCGTAGGTGCCCGCGCCGACAATCGGCGAATCGCCAACCCGGCCGTAGCGCTTGTCGGTCATGCCACCGGTCGAGGTGCCGGCAGCAAGCCGGCCCTGGCTGTCGCGGGCGAGCGCGCCGACGGTGCCGAAGTGCTTGAGCGCCAACAGCCGTTCGGTCAGCGATACCCCGGCCGCATCGTCCTTCAACGCTTTCTGCAACTCCTGCCAGCGTCGGTCGGTACGGAAATACGACGGATCCACCAGCTTGAATCCCTGCTCCGTGGCGAAGGTCTCAGCGCCGTCGCCGACCATCATCACGTGCGGCGAATGCTCCATCACGGCACGCGCCAGCAGGATCGGATTCCTGACCCGATGCACTCCCGCCACCGCACCGGCGGCCAGCGTCGAGCCGTCCATGATCGAGGCATCCAGCTCGTTCTTGCCGTCATGGGTGAACACGGCGCCCTTGCCGGCGTTGAACAGCGGATCGTCCTCGAGCACGGTGATCGCCGCCGTCACCGCATCGGTCGCGGTCTTGCCGGTCTTGAGCTCGGCGTAGCCCTTGCGCAAGGCCAGCTCCAGCGCCGCGCGCGCGCCAGCTTCGATCTGCGGCGTCATGCTTGCGCGTTCCACGCCCGCGCCGCCATGAATCACCAACAGCGGTGCCTGTTCGCCGTGCAGGGTCAGTTCGCCAGCGTGGACATCGGCGATCGCCTCGAACACCGGCCGGCTGACCTTGAAGTCCTTCAGGTCGATGCGGCTTTGCGTACCGACGCCGATGACGCGCGTGCCACGGTATTCGAGCGGCTTGCCGGCCTCGATCCGATCGGGCGTACCCTTCGGCTGCACCAGCCAGGCGAACCCGTTGTCGATGGTGAACAGCCGGCCGATACCGTTGCCGTCGACGCACAGCGCCGCATCCTGGTCCACGCCCAGGCCGACGACGTCGGCGTGCCCGGCATGGCGCAGATTGGCGATGAACGAGATCAGCCGCCCCAAGCGGCCCCGCTTGTGGAAGTGCGTATCGGTGACCACGCGCTGCATGTTCGGCAGATGCATGAAACCGCCGACCAGGGTCATGGCCTTGCCGAGCGGATCGTGCATCGCCTCCTCCGAGGTGATGCTGCCGCCATCCATCGCACCATAGGCATAGGCACCGAGGATGGCCAGGCCCGCGCTGGTACCGCCGATCGGCTTGCCGTGGGCGACATGTTCGTTCAACAGCGCATTGAGCGGCGTGCCCTTCCAGAAACGCACGTAATTGGCCTGGTCACCACCGGCGATGAAGATGCCGTCGGCATGCCGCACGATGTCCAGCACCTTCGGATCGCTGGCCGCCTCGCGACTGTGGAACACCAGCGTCTGCACCGACGCAACGCCGCCGACCTCGGTGTACAGCTCCTTCTGCATGTCGTCCTCGCCAGAGGCGCGGAGGATCACGAAATGTCCGTGTCCACCCTTGGCCGCGAACCAGGCGAATGCCTTGTGCGGCCACGTGCCCCCGCCCATCAGCATCAGCGCCGCCTCGGTAGGTCCCGGCGTCGGCGTTTTCAGATCGCCGATCTGGTAGTACTCGTAGCCCTGCCGGACCGCCGCGGGATCCGGCGACACCGCTGTTGCCGTGCGGCAGGCCATCAGCAGGCACAGGGAAAACACCAGCGAAAAACCGGTGCGGAAAAAGTGCTGCGAATGGCTGGGCAAAGTCATCGGCCAATGGTTCCTCGGGGAGAAAGCGAAGTGGTTCTCCAAACGATGGCGCAGTGCGAGCGATCGCGCGCAGTGCCATGGCCGGGACGAACGGGCGACACATATCCCCCACCCGATGCACGTGTCGCGGGCCATTTGACCAGACAGGTGTCATGGCGCTGTCATTGACGTGTGGATTGGCGTTACTGTCCGCGTCGTGGACGACTCCCTCAACGCCTGGTTCTGCCGCGAAATCCTCGTGCACGAGGGTGCGTTGATGCGCTATCTGCTGCGCTGCTGGTTTCGCCGCGAAGAAATCCACGACCTGCGCCAGGAAATCTACGTGCGGGTCTACGAGGCCGCTGCGAAGGCGCGGCCGGCGATGCCCAAGTCGTTCATGTTCACCACCGCGCGCCACTTGATGACCGATCGGCTGCGCCGCGCACGCGTCGTGTCGATCGA
>DATNGL010000062.1:0-14392 GCA_035605895.1 Rhodanobacter sp. | reverse complement strand
GATCACCACGGTGCCGGTCAGCGCCGCCACCGCGAAGCCGTAGTGCGCGGTGGCCAGATAACGGAACGCCATGCACAGCAGCGCCATCAGCGCCAGGTGCGCCCACGGTTCGTTCGGCGTGATGTGCAGCAGCACGGTGGTGAGCACCAGCCCGAGCACGGTGCCGAGCACGCGCAGCAGGCCGAAGTTGAAGGTGGCGGCGAAGTCCGGCCGCAGCAGGATCGCGGCCGTCATCGGCAGCCAGTAGCCGTGCGGCAGCTGCAGCAGGCGCGAAATCCACAACGCGGCGCTGAGGCAGGCCGCCATGCGCACGGCATGACGGAACGCCACCGAGCGCGGCGTGAGATTGGCGCGCAAGGTGGCCCAGGCGGAGCCGCTGCGCAACGCCTTGGGCAGGCGGGTTTCCGCCGCGCTGGCGCGCAGTTCGCCGCGGCTGCCGGCCCAGTCGGCATTGCGCACCGCTGCGGCCAGCTGGCCGGCGAGGGCATGGATGTGCGCCGCCAGGCCGCCGGCGGGACTGTCGCTGTCGAACAACGCCTGTTCGCTGGCACGCAGGGTCTGCAGCGCGTGGCTGGCCTGCTCGGGCGACTCGCCTTGTTCCAGCGCATCGGCAATCGCCGCCAGCACGCGTGCGGCGTCGTCGCGGAACATGGCGTGGGTGGTCGGATCGGCGTGCAGTTCGGACATCGCGGTGAGCTCCAGCCGGATCCGTTCGGCCAGCTCCAGCAGCACGCCGAACGCTTCCATCGCGCGGCCGTGGGCACGGTGTCGGCCCAGCAGGGTCTGCTGCAGCGTGGTCATCGCCTCGGTCAGCGCCGGCACATCGGTGTCGTCATGCGTCTGTTGCCGGGCCAGCGTGGCGAGGCCGGTGTACACGTTTGCCAGTGCCTGTCGTTCCGGCCAGTAGCGCTGCAACGGCCACGCCGCCAGCGAGAACACGGTGAGCAGCAGGCCGCCGCTGAAGATCAGCACGGCGCCGCCGAGTGCTTCATGCAACGAGGTCGGCGTCGACGCGGTGATCACCAGCAGGATCATGCTGGTCATGCCGACCCGCGCGGTATCGACGCCGAACACCACCAGCAGGCCGCCGAAGAAACCGCAGGCGGCGGTGGCGATCAGGATCGGCAGCAGGTGGCCGCCGATCAGGAAACCCACGAGTGCGGCGAGGCCGGCGGCCAGCGACGCCAGCAACAGCTGGCGCAGGCGCTGGCGATATGGCCCGGGTTGATCGGAGAACATCGTGTCCAGCGCGCCGGCCGCCACGCCCAGGCCGATCTGCGGATAGCCCACGGCCAGGCCGATGCCCAGCGGCAGCACCACCGCCGCGGTATTGCGCACGACCACCCGCCACGGCACGTCCGGCCGCTTGATCCGGGTCAGGCTCTCGATCGCGTGTGCACGTAGCGAGTAGTCGCTGGATGGCATGGGAATGTCGTTGGCTCGCTGGTGAGCATTGATTCTGCCCTATGCCGACGCCGACCGCTGCGGTGGATGCCGCCGCGCAGGCGATGCCTGCTCAGTCGCCGGTGCCGTCATCCTTCGGCATGCCGTCATCGTCGAAGGCAGCCAGCCGCGTGGTCACACGCGCATCGGCGCGATAGCGCCGACGCAGCACCCGCAGGTCTGCCGGCAGCGAGTTGCAACGCAACTTGTCCATCGCGCGATTGACCTCGGAGTCGCGCGGCGAACCGTCGCCGCCGAACTCTCCCGCGAAGTGCCGGCAGTTCCCGCTGCGCTCGATGAACTGCGCCACCGGTCGCGGCCAGCCGTCGTCGGCACGGTGCACCGGCGACTGTGCGGACACCGACTGCGCGGCGAGCGCGGTCAGCAGCAGGCCGAACGGATGCCTCGGCCATCGGCCGCGTCGGCGAACGGCTTCGTGCGCGGGACGACTCACGCGCGGCCGGCGAACTCGCCGGTGAGCGTGTTCACCCACACCTTCTCGTCGTTGCTGATGTACTCGGGTACCTGCACTTCGATGCCGGTGTCGAGCTTGGCCGGCTTGTTGCGCTTGGTGGCGCTGGAGCCCTTCATCTCCGGTGCGGTGTCGACCACGGTCAGGATCACGCTGCTCGGTACCTGCAGGCCGACCGGGGCCTCGTCGATCACCTGCACGTAATAGCCCTCGATGCCTTCGACGATGTAGCCGGCGTTGTCGCCGACCAGCTCGGGCGAGAGCAGGTACTGGGTATAGTCCTCGGCGTCCATGAACACGAACGCCTCACCGTCCATGTACGAGAAATTCGCCGCGCGGCGGACCAGGTCCATCTCGCGCAGTTCATCGTCGGCGCGCAGGCTGAGGTCGAACTTGCGCCCGCCGGGAATCGAATACAGGGTGAAGCGGAAGGTGACGTTGCCGCCACGCGCGCTGGGCGAACTGCGCTCGATGTCGCGCACCTGGTAGACGGTGCCGTCGTGTTCGACCACGTTGCCTTTCTTGACGTCGGAAGCTTTCATGGGTGCAGGACCGGAATAATGGTTGGAGTGGGGGATGGAACGGGGAACGGGGAACGGGGAACGGGGAAGAGCAGGCCAGCGAGACTTCTCGCTGTTGCACTTGTTCCCCGTTCCCCGTTCCCCGTTCCCGCTTTACTTGGCTTGCAACCGCACCGCGCCGTCGAGCCGGATCGTCTCGCCGTTGATGTAGCGGTTGCCGAGGATGAAGGCGACGGTGTCGGCGTATTCGTTCGGCTGGCCGAGGCGCGCCGGGAAGGGGATCGAGGCGCTGAGCGACTGCTGCACGGCTTCGGACATGCCATCGACCATCGGTGTCCAGAAAATGCCCGGCGCAATGGTGGCCACGCGGATGCCGAAACGCGCCAGTTCGCGCGCCATCGGCAGGGTCATGCCGACCACGCCGCCCTTGGACGCGGAATACGCAGCCTGGCCGATCTGGCCTTCGTAGGCGGCGACACTGGCCGTGTTGATGATCACGCCGCGTTCGCTGTCTTCGCCCGCCTCGTTGTTCTGCATCAGTGCGGCGGCGGCCTTGGCCACGTTGAAGCTGCCGACCAGGTTCACCATCACGGTGCTGGCGAAGTTCGCCAGCGGCATCGGGCCTTCCTTGCCCAGCACACGACCGGCACCGAGGATGCCGGCGCAGTTGATCAGCACGTTGAGGCCGCCCATCGCGTGGTGTGCGGCCGCCACGTTGGTGGCGACGCCGTCCTCGGAGGTGACATCGGTGCGGACGAAGCGCGCTGCTTCGCCCAGCTCGTTCGCGGCGGCGTGACCTTTCTCGTCGTTGACGTCGAACAACGCGACCTTGCCGCCGTTCGCGACGAGGTGCTGCGCCACCGCGTGGCCGAGACCGGAGGCGCCGCCGGTGATGATCGCCTTGACCTGATTCAACTGCATGAGGGTATCCGGATGCCGAAAAACGCACATAGTAGCGGAGCCGCCCGGCCGCCGTGATCCGGGCTGCCGATCTGCAGGCGCAAGCTGGCGTTCAGCCTGGCGGATCGTTTGGGCGGCGCCGTTCAGGAAGGCTTGCTAGGCTTCAGCAACGGGAGCCATGATGATTGGCAGCACGGCCAGCGTTCCCAACCTTTCCACGGAGGCACTCATGAAAAAGTACCTGATTCTTCTTGCCGGCAGCCTGCTGTGCGCCGCGACCGCGGTAGCGGCCAGTCCGTCGCCGCAGCATGACGATCGTGGCCAGCAGGACGGCCAGGACTGGCATGGCGATCACGGCAACGGCAACCACGGCAAGCATGGCGACAAGGACAAGCACGATCGTGGCGACAATGGCCATGACCGCGGCTGGAACGACCGCGGCGACCGTGGTCATGACCGGGGTCGCGAGGTTCGCTACGACCGTGACGACAACCGTGGCTATTACGTGAGGCACGACCGCGGCCGGCACGAGGGCTGGTACAAGCGTGGCGGGTACATTCCGGTCGAATACCGTGACCGCCGTTACGTGGTCGATGACTGGCAGGTCTATCACCTGCGCCAGCCGCCATACGGCTACCGCTACGTGCGTGGCGACGATGGCCAGTTCCTGCTGGTGGCAATCGCCACCGGCGCCATCGTCGATATCCTGCTTTCGCACTGATACCGGAACCCGGATGTGAAATCACTTCACGGAAACATTCACGCGGGCAGGGGTTCTCGGCGCTGATAGTGCTGGCAGGGTTGGCGATCCTCCGGGATCGCCAACCCTCGGAATTCTCCGAACGCGTCGCGGCAAGAACCGCTCCCGGTTCTCGTCATTCCAAGAGGTGAAGAGTCATGAACATGCAGCGGAATATGTGGGTGGTCGGTGGCGCATTGTTGATGTTTTCCGCTGCCGTGATGGCGCAACCGTTCGACCAGGATCATCGCGATCAGCAGCAGCGTCAGGACCAGGGTAATCACGGCCAGAACCGGGGTAATCACGGCCATAATAAAAACTATAGCGGCATGTACGACCGTGGCCGTCACGAAGGCTGGTACAAGCGGGGTGGTCATGTGCCGCGCGAGTACCGTGGCAGTTCCTATGTAGTGACTGACTGGCGCAGCCAGCATCTGCGCCAGCCGCCGCGCGGCTATCACTATGTGCGCAGCGACAACGGTGATTTCCTGCTGGTTGCGGTCACCACCGGCATCATCGCGAGCATCCTTGCGAATCATTGATGCGTGAACGTGCGGGCTCGCCAGTACGGCGAGTGCTGCCGACAGGCCCGCCAACGGCGGGCCTGTCCTTGTCCGGGGATCATCAACCCGGTGGAGCGGCCAGCAAGCGTTGCAGTGCGGTCGATTCGATCATTTCCGGGAAAGGTATTACCGATTGCGGCGGGGACGCCGCACGCTGCAGTTCCTTCTGCCATACACCCACGTCCCACCACTGTCCAAGCTTGTAACCGCACTGGCGCCAAACGCCGGCAGCGGAGAAACCCATCGCTTCATGCATCGCCACGCTGATCGTGCCGGGCAGGGTGATCACGCCGACGGCCTGGGTCATGCCCTGCAGCCGCATTACGCCCAACAGCATGCCGTAGAGTCGGCGCGCGATGCCGCGGCGGTGTGCGTCGTCGCGCACGTAGATCGAGGTCTCGGCGATCCAGTCGTAGGCGGCGCGTTCGCGGAAACGCCCGGCGTAGGCATAGGCCAGCACGTCGCGTTCTTCTTCCCATACCAGCCACGGATAATGTTTCAGACGGGCGCGGATGCGCTCACGCATCACCGCCACGCCGGGCAGTTCGGTCTCGAACGTGGCCACCCCGTTGGTGATCGAGGGCGCGTAGATCGCGTGGATGGCGGCGGCGTCTTCGTCGCGGGCGATGCGGATCATCGAAAGCCAGCCTTCAGCATGTCAGGTATTTCCAGTTGCGCGGCTTGCCTTCGGCCAGCCATTCCAGCGTGGTGGCGATGCGTTTCTGGCGGGTGGCATCGGTCTTCGCCTCGCCGATCCAGTCGACGTATTCGCGCTGCGCGCTGGGGCTGAAGCCTGCGTAGGTCTTGCGTGCGGCGGCATGTTTCTTCTGTGCGAGCAGGGCGGCGAGATCGTCCGGCAAGGTCGGCGCGGGCTTCGCGGCGGCTTTCGGGCGTGCCGGTTTCACGCCCGCCTCGTTCAATGCCATCGCTTTCCTGATGTAGGTGGTGAGTTCCTTTCTGGACGGCAGATCCTTCAGCGTCGTGAGCTTGCCGAACTGGCCCATGCCGTCTTCAGCCGTGTCACCCACGACTTGCCTGGACAGCCAGAAGCCGAAGCCGCAATGCTGCTTGAATGCCGCCATCATGCACATCGGCGCGCTCTTGTAGCTGAAGAACGGCATGCTCCATTTCAGGCTTTCCTCAACCTCGGGGCAGGCGGCATGCACCACCGTACGCAGATGTTCGAGGATCGGTCGGGCGAACTCGGCGGATTTGGCGATGTAGGCATCGATGCGTGGATCGTGGCTGCTCATGGCTTGCTCACAGGTCGCGGATGAAGAAACGGTCGCAACTGAAATGGCCGGTGCCGCCCATCGGCGCGCACAGCGGCGTGAACCCGCTGCGCTTGTACAGCGCCTGTGCCGCATCCATGCCGGTCAGCGTTTCCAGATAGCAGCGGGCGAAGCCGAGCGTGCGGGCTGCGTCGAGGCAACGCTGCATCATCGCGCTGCCGGCACCGATGCCGCGTGCCTGCGGCAGGAAATACATCTTGCGCAGTTCGCATACGTCGGGCTCGGCGTTCTCCAGCGGCGCGACGCCGCCACCGCCAACCACCACGCCGTCGCGCTCGACCACGAAGTAGCCGGATCGTGGCTGAGCATAGGCTTCGTACATGGTGTCCACCTCGGCATCGTGGATTGCGAAGCCGGGGCCGTCGGCACCGAACTCGGGCATCACGCTGCGGATGATCGCGGCCATCGCTGCGTTGTCGCGTGGTTCGATCGGGCGGATATGGAACGTCTCGTTCATGGCGTGGCTGCGGGGCTGCGGTAGGTGATGCCGTCCTTCATCACGAAGACCGGATGCGCGAGGTCGTCGATCCGCGTGCTGGGATCGCCGCTGAACGCGGCGAGATCGGCATCCAGCCCCGGTGCGATGCGGCCGAAGTGCTGCGACTGGCGCAGGATCTTCGCCGCCACGTCGGTGGCCGCGTGCAGCGCCTGCGCCGGCGTCATGCCGTCGCGTACCATCGCCGCGGGCTCGCGCCAGTTGGTGCCGTGCGCGAACACGCCCACGTCGCTGCCGTTGCCGATGGTGACGCCGACTTTCAGCGCGGTGCGGAACGCGCGCGCGGCTTCCTTCATGGCAGGCGTGGGTTCGGACTTGCCCGGCACGTAGTGCTGGAAATACTCCGAGGTCGCGTCGACCGCGGTGAGCGTGGGTTCATAGGCCACGCCCTTCTGCTTGAGCAGGCGGAAGGTCGCCTCGCTGGCGCCGTAGCCGTGTTCGATGGTGTCCACGCCGGCCTCGACCGCCATCCGCACGCCGGCATCGCTGGCCGCGTGCGCTGCGACCGGACGGCCGATCTGGTGCGCGGTGTCGACGATCGCCTTCAGTTCCGCCGGGTTGAGGGTGGGCGCGGTTTCGCCGCCCGGGCCCACCCGATAGTCCGCGTACAGCTTGATCCAGTCGGCGCCGCGGGCGGCTTGCTCGCGCACGGCGGCGATGGCCGCATCCACGCCGCTGACCGGCTGCGCGCCTTGCGGCAGGTCGAGATCCGGACGGAAGCCGCGCGGCCCCGGTCCATAGCTGGCGGTGGCGACGATGGCGCGCGTGGCGACGAACATCCGTGGCCCCGGGATCAATCCTTCGTTGATCGCACGCTGGATCGACACGTCGGCAAAGCCCGCGCCCTCGGTGCCGAGGTCGCGCAGGGCGGTGAAGCCGGCCATCAGCGTGGCCTTGGCGTGGGCGGCGGCTTCCAGCGTGCGGTAGTCCTGCGGCTCGGTCAGCACCTGGTCGTTCCACAACGTTTCGTTGTACGGATGCAGGAACAGGTGCGAGTGCAGGTCGATCAGGCCGGGCGTAAGCGTGGTGCCGGGCAGCTCGACGCGCTGCGCGCCGGGTGGCGCCTGGATCGACGCGGCGGGGCCCACCGCGGCGATCGCGCCATCGCGCACCAGCACCGCCCAGCCGCTGTGCGCGGCGTCGCCGTCGCCGGTCCACACGCGCTCGGGCAGCAGCAGCCAGTCGCCTTTCGGCGTGGCGGCCAGCGTGGGCAGGGCATACAGCACGAGCAGCAGTGCCGCTGCATGCCGCCACCACGTCGTCAGGTTCGCACGCATCGCTTCACCCCGTCGGTCGAAACCCGATGATAGCGACCGCGTACGGGTTTTCGCGAGATGCTCAGGCCGCCGCGGTGCGCGCGCGGGTGACCCGGCTGGCGGTGTCCTTGTGCAACTGCCCGGCCAGCCACGCACCGGTGGCAACGAGCAGGTCGAGGTCGACGCCGGTGCTCATGCCCATGCCATGCAGCATGTAGACCACGTCCTCGCTGGCGACGTTGCCGGTGGCGCCCTTCGCGTACGGGCAGCCGCCGGTGCCGGAGACCGAACTGTCGACCACGCGCGCGCCTTCTTCCAGGCAGGCGAGGATATTCGCCAGCGCCTGGCCGTAGGTGTCGTGGAAATGCACGGCCAGCGCCGCCATTGGCACTTCCTGCGCGACCGCATGCAGCATCGCGCGCGCCTTTGCCGGTGTGCCGACGCCGATGGTGTCGCCCAGCGAGATCTCGTGGCAGCCCAGTTCGTACAGGCGCCTGGCCACACGAACCACGTCGCCGACCGGCACCTCGCCCTGATACGGGCAGCCGAGCACGGTGGAGACATAGCCGCGCACCTTGACCTCGTCGGACTGGGCCTGCTCGATCACCGGGATGAAGCGCTCGATCGACTCGTCGATCGAGGCGTTGGTGTTCTTGCGGCTGAAGGCTTCCGAGGCGGCAGTGAACACCGCGATCTCGTTGGCGCCGACTTCGCGCGCGCGCTGATAGCCCTGCAGGTTCGGCACCAGCACCGGGTAACTCACGCCAGGCACCTTGCGGATGCCGGCGAAGACTTCGGCGGCATCGGCCAGTTGTGGCACCCACTTCGGGCTGACGAAGCTGGTCGCCTCGATCGTCTTGAGTCCGGTCGAAGACAACCGGTCGATCAGCGCGATCTTCACATCGGCCGGCAGCAGCGTCTTCTCGTTCTGCAGGCCGTCGCGGGCGCCGACTTCGACGATGCGGACGTGGTTGGAGGGGTTCATGAGGAAGCTCCGAAGGACGTGATGTCCTTCTCCCTTTGGGAGAAGGTGCCCCGAAGGGGCGGATGAGGGTGCGGGGCCGTAGTGAACTATCTGGCCTGACCGAACCCTCACCCCAACCCCTCTCCCAAGGGGAGAGGGGCTTTAAGATTTCAGTCGGCGAAGCGCACCAGCACGGCATCAGCCTCGACGAATTCGCCTTGCGTGGCGTTCACGCTTTCGATGGTGCCGGCGCGTGGCGCCTTCAAGGCCAGCTCCATCTTCATCGCTTCCATCACCAGCAACTCCTGGCCTTGCTCGACCACGTCGCCGGGCTGCGCTTTCACCAGCACGATGCGGCCGGGCATCGGCGCGATCACCTGATTGCCGCCGGCGGCGTCGGTCGACTCCCATGCGAACGCGGCGGCGCGGCTGAAGCTGTAGCGCTGGCCGTGGGCATCGTGCAGCAGCACGTGGGCGGCATCGGCGCGCAGCGGCACGCGGCGCGATTCGCCGTCGAAGCGGGCGCTCAGAGCGTCCTCTTGCAGGCGTGCTCCGCGTACTTCGCAGTTCGCTTTGCCATGACGCAGTTGATAGTTGCCGTCGTGGCCGTGTACCTCGATTTCGAAACGCTGTTCGCGCGAGGTCAACGCCACGATGCGCTTGCCGGCGTGGCCGATGCGCCAGGCATCGGCGCGTGCCCACGGCGAGTGCGGGTCGGTCGCGGCACTCGGGACGTGCAGTTCGTCGTGCAGCAGCGCGGCGGTGGCGGCGGCAAACAGTGCATCGTCGGAAGGCGCGACGTCGCCAACCAGGAACTCCTCGAGGTGGCGGTCGAGATAGCCGGTGTCGATGCGTCCCTCGACCACGATCGGATGGCGCACCAGCCGTTCGAGGAAACCGATGTTCGATTTCGGGCCGATGATTTCGCTGGCGGCCAGCGCTTCGCGCATCCGCTGCAGCGCCTTCGGGCGGTTCTCGTCCCACACGATCAGCTTGGCGATCATCGGGTCGTAGAAGATCGTCACGGTGTCGCCTTCGATCACGCCGCCATCCAGGCGTACATGTTTCGACGGTGCAGGCAGGCGCAGTGTTTGCAGCTTGCCGGAGCCGGGCAGGAAGTTCTGATCCGGGTCTTCCGCGTACAGGCGCACCTCGATCGCGTGGCCGTGGGACACCACCTGTTGCTGGGTGAGCGGCAACGGTTCGCCGTGGGCCACGCGCAACTGCCATTCCACCAGATCCACGCCATGGGTGAGCTCTGTTACCGGGTGCTCCACCTGCAGGCGCGTGTTCATCTCCATGAAATGGAAATCGCCGGCCGGCCCCACGATGAATTCCACCGTGCCCGCGCCGACGTAGTTCACCGCGCGGGCCGCAGCCACGGCGGCCTCGCCCATCGCGGCGCGCTGCTCGGGAGTGAGGAAGGGCGAGGGGGTTTCCTCCAGTACTTTCTGGTAACGGCGCTGCGCCGAGCATTCGCGCTCGCCGATATGGATGATGTTGCCGCGGCGGTCGCCGAACACCTGGAACTCGATATGGCGCGGCTGCTCGATGTAGCGCTCCAGCAGCATGCTGGCATCACCGAAGGCGGCCTGCGCCACGCGCTGGGCGGTGGCCAGCGCTTCGGGGAATTCTGCGTCGCTGCGCACGACCTGCATGCCCTTGCCGCCGCCGCCGGCCGAGGGCTTGATGATGAGCGGATAGCCGATCTTGTGCGCCTCGCCGGCAAGGAAGGCTCTGTCCTGGTTGTCGCCGTCGTAGCCGGGCACCAGCGGTACCGCATGCCTGGCCATCAACTGCTTGGCGGCGGCCTTGGAGCCCATCGCCTCGATGCTCTCGGGATCGGGGCCGATGAACACGATGCCGGCGTCCCGGCAGGCCCGCGAGAAAGCCGTGTTCTCCGACAGGAAGCCGTAGCCGGGGTGGATGGCCTGGGCACCGCTGTTTTTCGCGGCATCGAGGATGGCCTCGATGCGCAGGTAGGATTCGGCCGGCAGCGGGCCGCCGATCGGCCACGCCTCGTCGGCCAGCCGCACGTGTTGGGCGTCGCGATCGGCTTCCGAATACACCGCGATGGTGTGGATGCCGAGTCGGCGGCAGGTGCGGATCACGCGGCAGGCGATCTCGCCGCGGTTGGCTATCAGTACGCGTTCGAACATGCGAGTCCCTGGAACCGTTCGGGTCGATGCAAATCGTCTAAACCTAACAGATCGCACCGGGCGGAAATCATTCGGTTTTGCCGACCCAGGCCGGCGCCCGCTTGTCGAGGAAGGCGGCCAGGCCATGCTGGCCTTCCGGCGACACGCGCAGGCGGGCGATCAGTTCGGCGTTGCTGGCGTCGATGCGTTCGGCCTGCGCCGGATCGACACCGCCGATGCGCAAGGCCAGTTGCTTGGCTTCGCGCTGGGCCAGCGGGCCGGCCTTGGCCAGCAGGTACAGCTGGCGTTCGATCGCTTCGTCAAGCTCGGTGGCTGGCACCGCGGCATGCAGCAATCCGATGCGCACGGCGGTGGCGGCATCGAACACCTCGCCGGTGATGAACAGCCGGCGCGCCTCGCGCAGGCCGATCGCGGCGATCACGTACGGCGAGATCACCGCCGGCACCAGACCGAGCTTCACTTCCGACAACGCGAATTTGGCGGTGTCGACGCCGATCGCGATATCGCAGCAGGCGACCAGGCCCACGCCGCCGCCATAGGCAGCGCCGTTGACCCGCGCGATGGTGGGCTTGGACAGGAACTGCAGGTTGCGCATCAGCCGCGCCAGGCGCAGCGAGTCCTCGCGGTTTTCCTGCTCGCTGGCGCTGGCCATGCCGCGCATCCAGTTAAGGTCGGCGCCGGCGGAGAAGCAGCTGCCGTTGCCGGTGAGCACCACCGCACGCACGGCCGGATCGGCGTCGGCTGCGACCAGGGCGTCGGTCAGCGCGGCGATCAGCGCGTCGTCGAACGCATTGTGGACCTGCGGCCGGTTCAGGGTGAGCCAGACCACCGCACCGCGGCGTTCGCTGAGAATGGAATCGATCATCGGTCGTCCCGGCAAATAGCGCCATGATAAACGCTGGCGGATTCGCGAGTTCCTGCATGATGCAGCGTGGCGGACAAACGGCTACAATGCGAACAATTCTTATTTGAGTTCGTGCCGTGCGCCTGTCCGAACTGCCCAAGGGAGCTCCCGCCGTGGTCGACCGCGTGCACGATGCGCATGCGGCGGATCCGATCGCGCGGCGCCTGCGCGATCTCGGCTTCGTCGACGGCGAGCCGGTGCGGGTGGTGGCGGTGGGCCCGATGGGCGGCGATCCGATCCTGATCCAGATCGGCTTCACCCGGTTTGCGCTGCGCCGCGCCGAGGCCGCGCGAATCAGCGTGCGCACCGAGGTGGCGGCATGAGCGCATCGACCCTGCGGATCGCCCTGGTCGGCAACCCGAACTGCGGCAAGACGGCCCTGTTCAACCAGCTCACCGGTGGCCGCCAGAAAGTGGCCAACTATGCCGGTGTCACGGTGGAGCGCAAGGAGGGCCGTTTCACCGCACCTTCGGGTCGGGTGCTGCAGATCCTCGACCTGCCGGGCACCTACAGCCTCGAGGCGAACAGCCCGGACGAGCAGATCACCCGCGATGTGTGTGCCGGCAACTTTCCCGGCGAGGCGGTGCCGGACCTGATCGTCTGCGTGGCCGATGCGACCAATTTGCGCCTGCACCTGCGTTTCGTGCTGGAGATCAAGCGCCTCGGCCGGCCGGTGGTGCTGGCGCTGAACATGATGGACACCGCGCGCGCGCGCGGCATCCTCATCGACGTGCCCGAACTGCAGCGGCGGCTCGGCCTGCCGGTGGTCGAGACGGTGGCGGTGAAGCGTGGTGGCGCGCGCGGCCTGATCGAGCGTGTCGACGGCAACGTGCCGACGGCGGCACCGGCGCAGCCGGAGGATGCGGCCAGCCACGCCGACCTGCACGCGCAGGTGCGCGAACTGCTTGCCGCCACGGTGAGCATGCCGCGCACCACCGCGGCACTGGACGACGCGCTGGATCGCTGGGCGCTGCATCCGGTATTCGGCCTGGCGATTCTTGCCGTGGTGATGTTCCTGGTATTCCAGGCGGTGTACGCCGCCGGCAAGCCGATGAGCGATCTGATCGGCGATGGTTTCGGCTGGATGGGCGAGCACGTGGCCGCGCTGATGCCGGCCGGGCCGTTGCAAAGCCTGGTCATCGACGGCCTGTTCGGTGGCCTGGGCACGGTGGTCGGCTTCCTGCCGGTGATCCTGGTGCTGTTCCTGTTCATCCTGATCCTGGAGGAGTCGGGCTACCTGCCGCGTGCCGCCTTCCTGCTGGATCGGCTGATGCTGTCGGTGGGCCTGACCGGCCGCTCGTTCATCCCGCTGCTGTCGAGCTTCGCCTGCGCGATCCCCGGCATCATGGGCACGCGCAGCATCCAGGACCCGCGCGATCGCCTCGCCACCATCCTGATCGCTCCGCTGATGACCTGTTCGGCGCGCCTGCCGGTGTATGCGTTGCTGATCGGTGCGTTCATTCCGTCGCGCAAGGTGCTGGAGTTGTTCAACCTGCAGGGCATCGTGCTGTTCGCGCTGTACCTGGCCGGCATCCTCGGCGCGATGGCGGTGGGCTGGGTGATGAAGCGCATTCGTCGCGACAAGAGCGAACACGCGCTGCTGATGGAACTGCCCGCGTACCGGATGCCGAAGCTGCGCGACGTGGCGATCGGCCTGTACGAGCGCGGCGCGATCTTCATGAAGCGGCTGACCGGGGTGATCCTCGGACTGACCGTGCTGATGTGGTTCCTTTCCACCTTCCCGGCCGCGCCCGCCGGCGCGACCGGGCCGGCCATCGACTACAGTTTCGCCGGCTATATCGGCCGCGGCCTGCAGTTCATCTTCGGGCCGATCGGTTTCAACTGGCAGATCAGCCTGGCGCTGATCCCGGCATTTGCCGCGCGCGAAACCGCGGTGGCGGCACTGGCGACGGTCTACCTGGTCGGTGGCGAGGCCGTGGGCGGGTTGGGCCATGCGCTGGCCGGGCAGATCTCGCTGGCCAGCGCGCTGTCGCTGCTGGTGTGGTTTGCGTATGCGCCGCAGTGCATGTCCACCCTGGCGGTGATCCGCCGCGAAACCAATTCATGGCGCAACGTGGCGATCTCGTTCGGCTACATGTTCGTGCTTGCCTACGCGGCGTCGTTCATCGTCTACCAGGTGGCGAGGGCGATGGCATGAGCACGGGACTGCTGGTGCAGTACGTGATCGTCGGCCTGATCGTGCTGGCCAGCGTGCTGATCGTCTTCCGCAAGCTGGCACCGAAGCTGACCAATCGCTGGTTCGCCGCCGCATCGATCCGTTTCAACCAGCCCGGAAGGGCGGGATGGATGCGTGCGTTCGGACGGAGGCTGCAGCCGAAGCAGGCCACCGGCAACTGCAGCGACGGCTGCAGCACCTGCGGCGCATGCGGGCCGAAGCCGCCGGCAGCGGCCAAGGTCGAGGCGATGCCGCTGGAATTCCGCCCGCGGCGATGAGCCGCAAGGCGTTGCCGGAGCTGTTTGGATCGGAGCCATGAAAAAAGCCGGCTTGCGCCGGCTTTTTGCTTCAACTCGAATCGCGCGACCGGCTTACGCCAGTTCGTGGATCTTCGCGTTGAGGCGGCTCTTGTGGCGGGCGGCCTTGTTCTTGTGGATCAGGCCGCGGGCGGCGTAGCGATCCATCACCGGCTGGGCGACGGTGAACGCGGCGATGGCGCCGGCCTTG
>DATNGL010000061.1:0-5766 GCA_035605895.1 Rhodanobacter sp. | reverse complement strand
GCCATGCCGACCCCATCCAGGCGCCAACACCACCAGCATGCCCGGGCCCCGCGAGTCTGGTCCGATCCGGCTGAGAGTGCCGGCCATGCTCGAAACTCGCCCCGCGCCCGACGGCTTCACGGTGTACGACACCGATGCCGGCGAGCCGATCATCACGTTTCCTAGTCGCGCCGAAGCGGATGAACTGGTTGCCGCGTTGCAGATCGAGGACGTGCACGCGCAACTGGCGCGTTGGTCGCAAAATGCGAACCCAGTCACAGAAGGCGTGAGCAATGGGTCAGATTCTTCAACCAAGATAAAGGAGTTTCCTCGCATGTGATCACCGGGCAGATCTACACGATGCTGCCCTGGTCATGGAGAACGTCATGCGCCGCTTGATCATCATCCTGTTGGTTGGAGCATGGTGCGTTGCTGGACACGCGGCCAGTAATCTAAGCAGTCAATTCGGTGTCAGCGTGACTATTGTCCGGCGCATCGTTACGCCAACGCCTGCGGGCGCCGTCAGCGCGATCTGCTATGAGACGCCTTGCATTCAACCTCGCGTCACCATTGAACCGGCAGATCCCGAAACCGGAATAAGCATTGTGAAAGTCACCTACTAGCCGAGCATCAGCCTGCGCTGCGCATGAAGACACTCCCCCAGCCCTGCGCCACCTCGCGACCCGGTGGTTTCTTGATGGCCATGGTATTGGACACGTCGATGCGTTTCCACAGCGCGAGCTCACGCAACACGGTACCCACCACAATGGCATAGCCGCCAGGCTTCCTTGCAAGGTCGCCGGTCGTGCCGTCGATCGGGACGGTGCCCGTACAGCTGCCAGTCGCGGGGATTGGTGGATATGGGCAGCGGGCTGGATCTACCTGCAGGGCCAGGAGGGAGTGGGAGGGTCACCTAGCCGCAGTTGCAGCGAGCATGCGCTGGGGTAGCTCTGGGGGTAATCCGAAAACGCCGAATCTCGAAGCCGTTGCAGCACAATACTTGCAGCGATCAGTTCGGATAGACGGACGACTCCCGGCGGGGCGCCAGTTCGGCGCCCCGTTTTTCTTGCGTGGCAGGAAAGTCGCCAAGGCGTCCGTTGAGATCAGCCGTCGCCCCGGGCGGCGACGAGGGCCGCCAGCATGGCGCTGCGCAACTGCTGTGGCGAGACGGGTTTGTACAGGAGAGGAATCCTGGCTGCGATGACTTCGCGCAGATGGTCGGCGCGGGTTTCGCCGGTCACCAGCAACCGCGCAAATGATTGTTCGTCATCGTTCTCGTAGAGCCTGTCCAGTTCGGCGAAAATGTCGAGGCCGCTCTCGCCCGAGCGCAGGTGCAGATCGCAGATCACGATGTCGACCGGCGCCGGCCAGTTTTCGATCGCTTCACGCGCCTGCTGGCGATCCTCGGCCACAGCCACTTCGCAGCCCCAGCTGCGCAGCAGAAAACGGATGCCGGAGAGGATCGCCGGATCGTCGTCCATCACCAGTACGCGCCGGCCGGCCAGCTCCCCGGGCACCTCCCCGTGCGCCAGGCTCGGTAACGCGCCGGCGCTGCCGAGCGGCAGCTCGAAATGGAACACGCTGCCCCGACCGAGCCGCGACTTCGCCTGCACCCGTGTGTCGAGCAACTGTGCCAGCCGCTGCACGGTCGCCAGGCCGAGGCCCAGGCCGGAATGCGATCCATCGTCGAGCCCGGCGCCGGAATGGTCGTCGATCCGGTAGAACTCGTCGAACACGTTGGACAGGTGCTCCGGCGCGATGCCGCTACCGGTGTCCCACACTTCGATCCGCACCCGACCCGTGCCGCTGCGCCGGACGCCGACCAGGGCGCCGCCGTGGCGGGTGAAGCGCAATGCATTGCTGACCAGGTTGTTGAGCATGCGGGTCAGCATGACGCGGTCGCTGCGCACCCACAGTCTGGTCGGGTGCATCTTGAGAGCCAGACCGCGCTGCTCGGCCACCATGCCGAAAGTGCGGCTGACCTCGGCGAAGACGCGGTCGAACGGAAATTCGCTGATCTCGACCTGGACGGCGCCCGTTTCCAGCCGCGACAGGTCGAGCAGTTCGCCGAACAGGTGATCGAGCGATTGCACGCATTCCTGGATATGGGCGATGCGATCCAGCCGCTGCGGATCGTGTTCGTCGACCGCCAGCGCCGCCGAGAACAGGGTCAGCGCATACAGCGGCTGGCGCAAGTCGTGCGAGGCGGCCGCCAGGAAGCGCGAGCGCGCCACGCTGGCCGCCTCCAGCGCGGTGTTCTTCTGCGCCAGCTCCAGCGTGGCCTGCCGGATCTGTTCCTGCATGCCGCGCTGGATGTCGAACAGGGCGGCAGCGGCATGGTTGAAGCCGCGCTGCAGTCCACCGATCTCGGTACGGTCGGTGATGGCCACACTGACCGGCCGGTCGCCCTGGCCGAGCTGTTGCACCGCGCCCGCCAGATGGCGCAGCGGCGCGCTGATCCAGCGTGCGGCCTGCCAGCCGATCACGCCGGCCACCAGCAGGCTCAGCAGCAGCGCGATCAAGGCGTGGCGCAGGCTGGCATGCTGCGCCACGATCGCGTCGTGCAGGCTCACGTCAACCAGCACCGAGCCCAGTACCGCGTGTCCGGTCTGCTCGTTGTCGACCACCTCGCGCACGACACTCATGACGTCGTGCAGGTGGTCGTCGCTGGCGCGATGGTCGGCCAGAATCTGTCCGTCGGCCGTGCGGATCTGCACTCGGGTCACGTGCGGCAGCTCGCCGATCGAATCGGCAATGCGCAGCAGTTCGCGCAGGCGCATGGCGCGCAACGGTTGCACAGAGACCGTTGCGGTCTGCGTGGCGATCGCGTCGGCATTGGTCTGGGCCATCTGGCGCAGGTTGACCAGTTGGCGCTGGGTCAGCAGGGTCACCAGCAGGACTGCCGTGATCAGTGTCGGCACCAGGGCGACGAAGGTCATGCGCTGCATCAGCGACGTGCGCTGCCACAGTCTTGCCAGCCACGAGTTCCCCGCCAGATCCATTCGCCCCGTACCCCCGTCGGATCGTCCGTCGCCGGCCTGCCGGCATCAGACCTGGATCAGCCCGCCCATGCCATGCCTCGGTGTTCCGGATGCAGCACAACACTAGCGCGAAATGGGCTGATTGGCAGCTGTCCGGGTATCCGCCGGAGCAGGATTCAGTCGCCGGCCCCGCGACCGCGGTAGCGTCGGCACAGCCTTTCGACCAGCAGCGGAAGCAGGGCAAGCAGGGCGATCGCGCCCAGCGGCAGCAGCACCTCGCGGTGCAGCAGCAGGCCGATCCCGAAACTGTCGCTCTGGCTCATCGCGTCGCCCAGACCGGCCCCGATCGAGGTCTCGAAAAGCAGCGATACCGTGCCGCCCAGCCAACTGGCGCCGAGGAACAGCCACAGCGGACAGCGCAGCCAGGCCAGCGCCACGGTCACCGCACCGAACGGCAGCACCGGCACGAAGCGCAGGAACAGGGTATAGCTGACGGGGTGCCGCTCGAAGCCGTGATGCAGCCGTGCCACCAGAGGCGGTGGCTGCCGGCTGCCGGGACCGAACGCATAGCGGCTGGCCAGGTACAGGATCAGCGCGCCCAGGGTGAGCCCCGCCGACGAGGTCAGGGTGGCGTCGACCACGCCAAAGGCGAAGCCGCCGGCGAGAATGATCACGATGGTGCCGGGGATGCCGGTGGCCACGGCCAGCGTCAACAGTCCTACGTAGGCCAGTCGGCTGAGCCAGGGATGGAGCGCGATCTGTGCGTGCAGCTCGGCCTGGTGGGCCACCAACTGGCGCGGGGTCAGTGCTTCGAGCGAGCCGGAGGCGAACAGCACGATGCCCGCCAGCAACAGCAGGATCAGCGGCAGCGCGGCGCGCCAGCGGCTCAATACGATGCGCCGCTGGCGCCATAGGTGGCGAGTACGTCGCGGGCCTGGTCACGCAGTATGTCGCGACGCACGGCGATATGGCGGCGGGTGAGCTCGCCGATCCAGTCGGCCGGCAACGGGCCTTCGTCGAATTCGGTGAGTTCCTCGACATCCTCGGCGCGCGCGCCGATCAGTAGCTCGTCGATGCCGGCCCAGACGATGGCGCCATAGCATTGGCAGCAAGGCTGCGAGCTGGTGGCCAGCACGTAATGGCCTTCGTCCTCGTTCAGGCGGTGCCGGCCGAGGCGCTGCTGGGCGATCATCATCGCCATCATTTCCGCATGCGCGACCGAACAGCTCTGCGGCACCACCCGGTTCACGCCGACCGCGACCAGCCGCCCGCTGTCGCGGTTGAACACGGCCGCCCCGAACGGGCCACCGCCGCCGCGACCCACGTTCTGGCGCGACAGCTCGATCGCCAGGCCGACGCGTTCCTCATCGTTCGGGTAGCGCTTGCTGGCGTCCGCCACGTCGCCGATCCACGGCGGCAGGGTCAGGTGAATCTGCAGGGGCAGCATCGTCTCCTCCGTTTACTGGCCGGCGCTGCGGGCCCAGACATCGCGCAAAGTCACCGTGCGGTTGAACACCGGCGCGTCGACGCGATGGTCGACGCGGTCCGCCACGAAATAGCCCAGGCGCTCGAACTGGAAGCGCTGTTCCGGCGCCACGTTCGCCGCCGCGGGCTCCAGCCAGCCCCGTACCACGCGTTTGGCCTCGGGGTTGATGTGCTCGAGCCAGCTCTTGCCGTCCTCCTCGCTGTCCGGCGCCGGCACGCTGAACAGGCGGTCGTACAGGCGCACCTCGGTGGCCACCGCATGCTTCGCGCTGACCCAGTGGATCGTGCCCTTCACCTTGCGGTCGGCGCCGGGCAGGCCGTGGCGGGTTTCCGGATCGAGCGTGCCGTGCAGCTCGGTCACCTTGCCCTCGGCATCCTTGACGATGTCGGTGCACTTCACGATGCCGACACCACGCAGGCGCACCTCGCCATCGGGCTTCAGCCGATGGAAGCCCTTCGGCGGCACTTCGGCGAAGTCGTCGCGCTCGATCCACAGCTCGCGCGCGAACGGCACTTCGCGCGTGCCGAAGCTCTCGTCCTTGGGGTGGTTCGGGAAGACCAGCGTTTCCTCGTGGCCCTCCGGCAGGTTGGTGATCACCAGCTTCAGCGGGTCGAGCACGGCCATGCGCCGCGCCGCGGTGGCGTCCAGGTCTTCGCGAATGCAGCCTTCCAGCACGGCGTAATCGATCACGCTGTTCTGCTTGCTCACGCCCACGCGCTCGATCAGCAGGCGCAGCCCGGCCGGGGTGAAGCCGCGCCGGCGCAGGCCGCGCAGCGTGTTCATGCGCGGGTCGTCCCAGCCGTCCACGAAGTTCTCGTTCACCAGCTGCGCCAGCTTGCGCTTGCTGGTGATGCAATAGCTCAGGTTGAGCCGCGAGAACTCGATCTGGCGCGGCTTGGCCGGCACCGTCGGCAGGCCGGCGTCGAGCAGCGGCTGCCACAGCTCGGGGTGGTTCGGCAGGTCGACCTGGTCGACGAACCAGTCGTACAGCGGCCGGTGGTCCTCGAACTCCAGCGTGCACAGCGAATGCGTGATGCCTTCCAGCGCGTCGGACAGGCAGTGCGCGTAGTCGTACATCGGGTAGATCGGCCAGGCGTCGCCGGTGTTCTGGTGGGCGATCTTGCGCACCCGGTAGATCGCCGGGTCGCGCAGGTTGATGTTGCCCGCGGCCATGTCGATCTTCGCGCGCAGCGTCTTGCTGCCGTCGGCGAACTCGCCGGCGCGCATGCGACGGAACAGGTCGAGGTTCTCTTCGACAGAACGCTCGCGATGTGGCGAGTCGCGGCCCGCCTCGGTCAGCGTGCCGCGATACTGGCGCAT
>DATNGL010000060.1:0-2487 GCA_035605895.1 Rhodanobacter sp. | reverse complement strand
CTGGATACGCCCGACGACATGCGCGGCCGGGTCAGCGCGGTCAACGCGATCTTCATCAACACCTCCAACCAGCTCGGCGAGTTCGAGTCCGGCATGCTGGCCGCGTGGCTGGGCGCGGTGAACGCCACCGTGCTCGGCGGCATCGGCACGCTGCTGGTGGTGGGCTTGTGGATGGCGATGTTCCCGAGCCTGCGCCGGCGCCAGCAATTGCACGTCGAGAAAAATCTCGCGGCCACGCCGGCAGCGGATACGCTGTGAATCTCCCGAGGAGCGCACCGTGATCACCACTTCCGCCACCGATTTCCTCGACGCCTTCACCGCACTGTCGCCGCTGCCCGGCGCCGCGGCCACGGCGCGCGCGGCTTTCCTGGTCGCGCCAAGCGAGTTCAGCCTGGCGGCGGAATCGGCGCGGGACAACTGCTACATGGACATGCGCCTCGCCGTCGATCCGCTGAAGGCACTGGCCCAGCACAACTCCCTGGCGCAGGCCTTGCGCGCGGACGTGCCGGTGATCACCTTCCCCGGCGATCCGGCGACACCCGACGCGGTATTCCCCAACAACGTGTTCGGCACCGCGCCGGGCCGGCTGATCGTGGGCCGCATGCGCCACGCGGTGCGCCAGCGCGAGGCGGAACGCAGCGACATCCGCGACTTCTTCGGCGAGGTACTCGGCTACGACGAGGTCGACCTGTCCGGCTGCACCGACCTGGTCGCCGAGCTGACCGGTTCGCTGATCATCGACCGCGCGCGCGGCGTCGGCTATTGCGGCCTCAGCGAGCGCTGCGACATGGCCGGCGCACGCGCGATGCACCAGGCCTTCAGGCTGCGCCTGACCTATTGCTTCGAGCTGGCCGAAACCGAATACCACGCCAACGTGGTGCTGACCCTGCTGGCCGGTCGCGCCGCGATCATCGCCGCCGACGGCTTCCGCGATCCGGCCGCGGCACAGGCGATCGCCATGGCTTACGGCAACCGCGCGGTCTGGCTGACACCGGCCCAGAAGCAGGCGTTCGCCGGCAACGCGATCACCCTGTCCGGCGAACGGGTATGGATGAGCGCCTGCGCCGTCGCCGCATTGAGCGAAGCACAGCGAACGGCGTTGACTGACTATGGCTTTGCGATCGGCGCCGTGGAACTGGACGAGATCGAGAAGGCCGGTGGCAGCCTGCGCTGCTGCGTCGGCGAGATCTACTGAAGCCGCATTGACCTGCATGGCGCCCATGCTGCCGCAGTTGCAGGCGCACAAGCGGCGGTGCATTCTTGAGCGATGCCATCGACTTCCCGACGCTTGATCCGGCGCCGCCCGCGCTTGCGCGCGATTCATCTCGTCGTGCTGGCGGCCGGCCTGCTCGGTGCCGGCGCGGCGGCGGCCAGTACAGCCGCCGGCCGCACCTGGGCCAACCCGGTCGACCTGGACTATCGCTACAACTACGAGCAGATGAACCAGGGCATCTCGTACCGCACCGGCGCGGATCCGGCGGTGGTGCGTTATCACGATGCCTGGTATCTGTTCCTGACTCTCGCCGACGGTTACTGGCGCTCGACCGACCTGGTGCACTGGCAGTTCGTCAAGCCGGATCGCTGGCCCTTCGACGGACCGGTGGCGCCGGCCACCCTGGTCGCCGACGACAAGCTGCTCCTGATGCAGGCGGCGATGGAGCCGCGCCCGCTGCTGTCTTCGACCGATCCCGCACGGGGTCGCTGGCAGTTCTGGACGCGCCTGCTGCCGCCGGTGCCCGGCGCGGTATGGTCCGGCCACGAGAGCGCGATGAAGCCGGGTGACCTGCCGCCCGGGCCGTGGGACCCGGGCCTGTTCCAGGATCGCGACGGCAAGGTCTATTTGTACTGGGATTCGTCCAACGTCTTTCCGTTGTACGGTGCGCAGATCGATCTGGCGTTCGACCACGCCGACCAAGGCGAGGGCAAGCGGGTGGCCTTCGTCACGAAACCCGTCGCGCTGCTGAAGGCCGATCCGGCCACGCACGGGTGGGAACGCTTCGGCCAGGATCACGACGACCCCACGATTGCGCCGTATGTCGAAGGCGCCTGGATGAATCGCCACGGCAACCGCTACTACCTGCAATACGGCGCACCCGGCACCGAGTACAACGTCTACGCCACCGGCGTCTACGTGGGTGACCATCCGCTGGGGCCGTTCCGCTATGCACCCTACAACCCGGTCGGTTACAAGCCCGGCGGCTTCGTCGTCGGCGCCGGCCACGGCTCCACCTTCCAGGACGCGTACGGCAACTACTGGAACACCGGCACCGCGTGGATCGGCCTGAACTGGAGATTCGAGCGGCGCATCGACCTGTTCCCCGCGGGTTTCCATGCGGACGGCCAGATGTGGGTCGACACCCGTTTCGGCGACTTCCCGCAGCGCATGCCCGATCATCGCCTGCGCGAAGGAGAAAGCACGTTCACCGGCTGGATGCTGCTGTCGTATCGCAAGGCCGCGCACGCCTCGTCCAGCGTGGCCGGCCACCC
>DATNGL010000059.1:0-4281 GCA_035605895.1 Rhodanobacter sp. | reverse complement strand
CGACCGGGCAGGAACACCAGCACGTCGCCGTCGGTTTCCTCAAGGGCCTGGCGCGCGACGCGGGCGAGCTGGTGCTCGAGACTTTCCTGCGCGCGTGCCGGCGGATGCTCGATGCGCACCGGAAAACTGCGGCCGGGACTGCTGATGCGCGGAGCATCCAGCCATGCCGCGACGCGTTCGCCGTCCAGCGTGGCGGACATCAGCAGCAGGCGCAGCTCGGGGCGCAGGGTGGCCTGCACGTCGAGCGCGAGTGCCGCGCCGAGATCGCCGGCCAGATGCCGTTCGTGGAATTCGTCGAAGATGATCGCGCCCACGCCGGCGAGCTCGGGATCGGCCTGGATCAACCGGGTCAGGATGCCTTCGGTGACCACTTCGATCCGGGTCGCCGCGCTCACCTGCGACTCGAAGCGGATGCGGTAACCGACGGTCCGGCCCACCGGCTCGCCGAGTTGCTGCGCCATGAACTGCGCGGCGGCGCGTGCCGCGATGCGGCGTGGCTCCAGCATCACGATCTTGCGCCCTGCCAGCCACGGCGCATCGAGCAGGGCCAGCGGCACCTGGGTGGTCTTGCCGGCGCCGGGTGGCGCCTCCAGCACCAGCCGCGGCCGTACGGCCAGAGCGGCCAGGATGTCCGGCAGGACGTCGGTGATCGGAAACGCAAGGGTGGCGACAGTCATCCGTGCGGATGATAACGGCTGCCGTCGAAACGACGGGCCCGCGCAGGCCCGTCGTCGTCGAAATTCCTACTGCGTCGCGGGCTTCAGACACGCCGCCTGCTGGCTGCGCGCCGCATCGACGCTGCCCAGCTTGCCGCTGTGCTTGCGCGCATCCAGCATTACCTGCCAGTTGCGCTCGCACAGTTCGCCATGCTGCGTGCCCTGCTCCCACGACTGCATCGCCAGATCCTGCGCGGTGGCATAGTCGCCATGCTGCAGCGCGGACTCGGCGTGTTGCTGCAGTTGTTGTGGCCAGCTGACTGTCGTCATCGGCGCCGGCGCGGTCTCCGCCACCGGGAAAGTGGTCGCGGTGGCAGTCGCGGGCGACGCCGCCGACTCGTTGCCGCGACGCAGCGGCGCCAACGACTCGAACTTGGCCTGGTAGTCGTCGGTGATCTGCCGCGCGTCTTCGCTGCCACGGATGATGCGCGGCGTGATCAGCACGATCAGTTCGGTGCGGTCACGGTTGCGGTTGGTGCTGCCGAACAGGCGGCCGAAGAAGGGAATCCGGTTGAGGCCGGGTATGCCCGTGTCGGTGTTGCCTTCGTCTTGCTGGATCAGGCCGCCGAGCAGCACGGTCTGCCCGCTCTGCACCGCCACCTGCGTGCTGAGCTGGCGCTGCGAGATGGACGGGTTGCCGTTGACGATCGGCTGCGATGCGTCGCGCTGGCTCACCTGCTGGCTGACATTCATGTACACCAGGCCACCGGGATTGATCCGCGGCTGCACTTTCAGGATCACGCCGGTATCCAGGTATTGCACCTCGTTGTAGCTGGTGGTCGAACCCAGTCCGGTGTTCACGCTGGTCTGATTGATCGGGATGCGGTCGCCGACCTGGATGGTTGCCGGCTGGTTGTTCATCACCACCATCGACGGGGCCGACAGCGTCTTGGTGTTGCCGCTGGTCTCCATCGCCCGCACCGCCACTTGCAGGTTGCTGTTGAGGAAGGAGTAGAAGAACGGCTCGCCGCCGTAGGCGTTGCCGCCCTGGCCCAGGCCGATCTGGCGCGGATTGTTCGGATGCCCCGGCGTGATCACCGGATTGCCGCTGCTGTCGGTGCTGGTGGTGCTCCCGGACAAGCCCTGCAGATACCACTGCACGCCGAACTGGAACTGCCCGGTGAGCCTGACCTCAAGGATGCGCGTTTCGATCTGCACCTGCAGCGGCACACTGTCGAGCTTGGTGATCGCGCTCTTGATCTCTTCCCATTGCGACGGCCGGGCACGGATCAGCAACTGATTGTTGCTGTCGACCGAGCTGATTCGCACGCTGCCGTCGCTGGATGCATATTGCTGGTCGGCGGCGCCACTGCCCTGGCCGCTGCTGCCGAATGCCGACGACATGCCGCCCGACGCGGTCCCGCCCATGCCGGTGCCGGTACTGCTGCTGCCGTCGCGGCTCAGGCCGCCGCTGCTGCCGAACCCGCTGCCCGAACTGCCGTTCAGGCCGCCGGAACCGGACGAACCGAGGCCCGTGCCGGTATTGCCGAAGCCCCCTGCGGTGCTGCCCAGGCTGGTGGTGTTGGCATTGTCGGCACTGCCCAGTGTGGCGCTGCCCAGGCCAGGCCCGACCTGGCCGCCGTTGTCGCCGCCACTGCCGGCTCCGTTGGTATAGATCTGCGCCAGGTACCTGGCCAGGTCGGAGGCCTTGAGGTTGCGCACGTCGTACACGAACAGCTGCGGCTGGTTGCCGCCGCCGGCGTCGATCTTGCCGATCCAGTCGCCCACTTCACTCAGGTAATCGGGTTGGGTGCTGATCACCACCAGCGCATTGGTACGCTCGATCGGGATGAAGCGCAGCATGCCCGCCAGCGGGGTGCTGCCGTGTTCGCCGAACAGCGCGTCCAGCTTGGGCATCAGCTCGCCGACCTTGGCGTACTGCAGGTTGAACACGCCCACCGAGGTGCCGCGCAGCCAGTCCACGTCGAAGGTGCGCACCATGCGCTCATCGTCGGTCAGCTCCTGCGGCGTGCCGGCGAGCACCAGCAGGTTGCGCGACGGGTCGACCAGCAGCACCGCGTCCTTGCGCACGAACGGCTTGATCAGCTTCTGCATCTCGGTGGCGGAGATGTAGCGCAGCGGAAACAGCCGCGCCTGCAGGCCACCCGCAGGTGCGGCGGCGCCGAGGCTGGGTACCAGGTTGCCGGAGACGGCATCCTTTTCCGGCAGCACCACATAACCGCCCGCGCGCTTGACCAGGGCATTGTGGGTCCAGCTGAGCAGGGTCTCCAGGATCGGCAGCGCCTGATCCTGTTCCACCGGCTGGGAGGTGGAGAAGGAGATGTTGCCCTCCACACCCGGCACGATGGTGTAGTTCTCCTTCAGCAGATCGCCCAGGATGGCCTTGACCACCGCCTGCACCGGCTGGTTCTCGAAATTGAAGGTGACCGCATTGCTTCCGCTGGCGGTCTTGCGCGGCGTGACCAGGGCGGTGGGTCGCACGAAGCGGCCGCTGCCCTCGCTGATGCTGGCCTTGGGCGGCACCGGCGCGCTGTTGCTGTCCAGGTCCCGGTTCAACGGCAGCGGCGGCGGCACCGGGTTGTGCGTGCCGGCCATGGCCTCGCGCTGCAAGGCGCCGTCATCATGCGGCTGCGGCAGGCTGGCGCAGCCGGCGAGCCAGACGAAGCCGGCCAGGGTGATGGTGCGCAGGACGCGCGCGTCGGGTAGGTGGACCATGGATCAATGCTCTCCTTCGTGGGACGCGGCAGCGCGTTCTGCACGACGTTGCTGGATACTTCGGCGCAGCCGTTCGAGGGCCGATTCGGGTGGATGGTCCAGTTGCGCGGGCGTCACTGGCTCGGCACGACGGCGACCGGGCCCGACATCGAACGTCGGTCGCTGCGCTCCATTCTGCTGCACCTGCATCATCGCGGCGCCCGGTGCCGGCGACTGCCGGTCGCGCGCATCGCCGGGCCCGCCCTTGGGCTGGTCGATCGGCGCCCCGGCCGGCAGCTTCAGCTCGGTGCGGCCGGCCGGTGAATCGAACAGCGCCGAACGCTGGTGCACCTCGACCAGGGTCACGCTGCCGTCGGGCAGGCTCGCCCCCTGGCGCAGGCGGATCTCCTTGTCGCCTTTCTTGTCGTGCAGCAGGGCCATGCGCAGGCCGGGGGTGATGATGATGCCGGTCAGTTCCAGGTCGCCCAGGTTGCTGCCGCCCGCGGCGGCGTGCGCCATCGGTTTGCGATCCGGATTGAACAGCGGCTTTTGCCACACCACGCTGAACTCCTGCAGCGGTTTGGGCCGCGGCAGGTCGGCGCTGTTTCCCGGCGGCGGCAATGGCGGCAGCGCGCGTGCCGCCTTCCAGCGCACGCTGCGCCCCACCCCGCCCAGCAGCAGCAGCAACAGCACGCCCAGCACCACGGCCGTGCCGCCCAGTAGCGGAGTCAACCGACGTTGATGGGAGGCGTTCATGGCGACTCCCCGGCCCCGGCGTCGGCCGGCGGATTCGCCGGCTGGGTGGCCGACGGGCGCACATAGCCGGACAGGGTGAACTGCACTTCCAGCGGGGCGCCCTGATCGCGCTGTGCGGCGACCGGGTTGCGGTAAATGCTGAGATCGTCGACGA
>DATNGL010000058.1:0-3066 GCA_035605895.1 Rhodanobacter sp. | reverse complement strand
GGCACCTTCGACCCGATCCATCTCGGCCATCTGTGCGTGGCCTGGGAAGCGTCCGAACTGCTCGATGCCGATGTGCTGATGATGCCGTCCGGGGTGCCGCCGCATCGTCCGCCACCCGTGGCCGGTGCGCCAGAGCGGCTGGCGATGCTGCAGGTCGCCTTGCGCGGCCAGTCGCGGTTGATCCTGGATGCGCGCGAGCTGGTGCGCAGCGGGCCGTCGTATACGGTCGATACCCTGGTCGAGTTGCGTGACGAGCATGGCGAGCGCCCGCTGGTCCTGCTGCTCGGCTCGGATGCGTTCGCCGGCCTGCCGGACTGGCATGGCTGGCGCAGGCTGTTCGCGCTGGCCCATATCGGTGTGCTCAGCCGACCGGGCGAGCAGGCCACGCTGCCCGAGGAATTGCAGCGCGAGACCGCCGATCGCTGGGTGGACGATTCCACTTCGTTGCAGTCTGCGCCGGCCGGCCACGTGCTGGCGCTGTCGGTCACGCCGCTTGAAATCTCGGCCACGCGCATTCGCCAACTGCTCGCCGCCGGCCGTGAGCCGCGCTACCAGTTGCCGGCGGGACTGTTCGACTCGCTGGAACTGCTCTCGCCCTATCGCCGGCACTGACGCGGGCGCGGGGTCACATGTAAGCGTAGTGCACGATGTGGAAGAAGATCGGCGCCGCGAACGTCACCGAGTCGAGCCGGTCGAGGATGCCGCCGTGGCCTTCGATCATGCTGCCCCAGTCCTTGGCGCCGATGCTGCGCTTGACCGCCGACAAGGCCAGTCCGCCAAGGAAGCCGGCCAGCACGATCACCAGCGACATGCCGGCCGAGCCCCAGAACGTGAACGGGGTGATCCACCACAGGCAGGCGCCGATCGCGGTGGCCGAGAGGCCGCCGCCGAGCAGGCCCTCGACCGTCTTGGACGGACTCACCCGGGGCACGAGCTTGTGCCGGCCGAACAGTTTGCCGAACACGTACTGCAACACGTCGCTGATCTGCACCACCAGCAACAGGTAAAGCATGAGCAGCAGGCTCTGCCCCTGGTAGCCGGGGATGTGCAGCAACAGCACGGCGGGCGCGTAACTGACGCAGTACACCGTGAGCATCAGGCCCCACTGGATCTTGGTCGTGCGCTCGAGGAAATTCTCGGTATCGCCGTCGAGCGCGGTGATCGCCGGCAGCAGCAGGAAGCCGTAGACCGGAATGCAGATCGCGAACAGGCCGTACCAGTCGATGCCGATCAGCCAGTACTGCAGCGGTATCGCCACGTAGAAGCACAGCACCAGCGGCAGGTGGTCGCCGCGCCGGGTCGGCGTGAGCGTGGCGAACTCGCGCAGCGCGAAGAACGAGGCCAGCGCGAAGAACACCAGGGTGGTGGCGCGCCCCAGCACGAAGCAGGCGCACAACAGCGCGGCCATCCACCACCAGGCGCGGATGCGCGCGTTGAGGTTGTCGATCACCTCGCGCCTGCCTTGCGGTGCACGGCTTCCCAGCCACCAGCCGATCGTGCTGGCCAGCAGCAACAGCGCCAGCACGCCGCCCATCACCCACCAGAATTTTTCCTGTGCCGTCATGCCAGTGCCACCACCGCCGCTTGGGCGCGTTGCAGGAAGTTGTCCTTGTCCTCGTTCGCCTGCAGTCGCAGCGCTGCGCCAAAGCGCACCACGCAGGTAAGCGGCACCGGCAGCAGGCTGCCCTTGGGCATGCTCCGGTGCAGCGTGTCCAGGTAGACCGGCACCAGTTCCGCTTGCGGGTAATCGCGGGCCAGGTGGAACAGCCCGGCCTTGAAGGGAAGTGGCAGCGGCTGCTGGCTGCGCGTGCCTTCGGGGAAGATGATCAGCGACTCGCCCGTGTCCAGTGCGTCCCGCAGCGGTTGCAACGGATCGCCTTCGCAGCGGCTGCGATCACGCTCGATGTAGACGGCGCGAAAGCCATGGTCGGCGATGAAGCCGCGGATGCCGCCGTGGCCCCAGTAATCACGCGCCGCCACGGGCCGCGTGGTGGCGCGCAGGTCCGGCGGAAGCGCCGACCACAGCGCCAGCGTATCGAGGTGGCTCGAATGATTGGCGAAGTAGATCCGTTGCGTGGGCGATGGCGCGCAGCCGACCCAGCGCGCATGCGCGCCGACCAGCAGGCGCACCAGTCCCACCAGGACATGCGACGTCATCATGCTGCGGCATTGCCATGGTGCAGGCGCGCGGCGATCGCACGACCGCGCGTGATGCAGGTCAGCGCCGAGCCCGCGGCAATCAGGCTGGCGCCGCCAAGCAGCAGTTCGTGACTCCACCGCGGCACCGCTGCGGCAAGCAATAGTGTCGCCACCTGCAACCACATGCGGTGCGGCTTGGCCATCGGTCCGCGAAAATCCTGGGCCAGTCCCAGCGAACCGCCAAGCACCCTGACATAAGCGGTGAGCGCCGCCAGCAGTGCGCACAGCCAGCCCAGCCACGGCAACCCGGCGGCGTAACCGAGCGCCACCAGGAACAGCGAGTCGGCCAGCCGGTCAGGTATCTCGTTGAACAGCGCACCGGCCGGCGTGCCCTTGCCGCCCTCGACCGCGGCCATGCCATCGAACATGTTGCAAAGCAGTCGCAGCACGATGCATGCGGCGCACAGCAATTTGCCGAGCGGGTCGGCCATCATCAGCAGCGCGGCGGCGCCCAGCAGGGCGAACAGCACGCTGGCACAGGAGATCTGGTTCGGCGTGATCGACGTGCGGACAAGTACGCCGGTGACGGATTTCGCCCATGCGCTGTCGCGCGCCGCGATGGGTCGTCGATCGGTTCCGATCATGCTGGCCTCGTGTTCATCCCTGATCGCGCCGGTCGCGCGAATCGAGTCTGCAGTGTATCAAGCAGTGGCGCCGTGGGCACAAGCCGCGGAACTTGATGGACTCGGCAATTTGTCGACCGGCGCGTTGCACGCTGCGTCGCGGGGCCGTACATTCGACGGCGTTTGCAGGTTGAGGCAGGAGAGCCCCATGCGCCGACGGAAGCCCATGCGCCACCGCACACTTCCCTTGATCGTGATTGCCGCTGCACTGACGACAGGATGCCACCCCGCCATGACTACCCAG
>DATNGL010000057.1:0-12632 GCA_035605895.1 Rhodanobacter sp. | reverse complement strand
TCGGCGTACTCCTCCGCCGCCGCGGCTTCCTTCGCGCTGACCGCGATCGACAGCGGCACCAGCAGTATCTGCGAGCGCAGGTTGCTGCCGGAGCGACCGGACTTCAGTTTCTCGTAGGTGATCCGCTCGTGCGCCGCGTGCATGTCCACCAGGATCAGCCCGTGCGCATTCTCGGCGAGTACATAAATGTTCTTGAGCTGGGCGATCGCGAAACCCAGCGGCGGGGCCTCGCCGGACCCGGTCTCGGCCGGCGGCAACGTACGCGGCGATTCGCCAAGCAGCGCCGCGTAGTCGGCCAGCGGCTCGTCGCGCACGCCCAGTGACAGGCGGCTCTGGTCGGCGCGCGCCGACCATGCCTGCTGCATGGGCATCGGCGCCGTGGCGCCGGACATGCGCAGGCTGCCGCCCGTTTCCTGCGCCTGCGAAACCACCTGTCCGGCACGCGTCTGCGCCAGCGCCTCGTGCAGGGTGCGAAACAGGAAATCGTGCACCAGCCGCTGCTCGCGAAAGCGCACCTCGTGCTTGGCCGGGTGCACGTTCACGTCGACCCCGGCCGGATCGAGTTCCAGATACAGCACGAAGGCCGCATGGCGGCCGTGGAACAGCACGTCGGCATAGGCCTGGCGCACCGCATGCGCCACGATGCGATCGCGTACCAGCCGACCGTTGACGTAGAAATACTGCGAATCGGCCTGCGCCCGCGATGCGGTGGGCAAGCCGACCCAGCCGGACAGATGCAGTCCGGCGGCCGCATGCTCGATGCGCAGGCTTTGCGCAGGGAATTCCGCACCGAGCACCTCGGCGACCCGCTGCAACGCGGCCTGCTCATCGCGCGCCACTTTCCAGATGCGCACCGGCTTGCCGTTGTGGCTGAGCCGGAACTCCACCGCGCTGCGCGCCAGTGCCAGCGACTTGAGCAGGTCGTCGATGTGGGCGAACTCGGTGCGTTCGGCGCGCATGAATTTCCGTCGCGCCGGCACGTTGTGGAACAGGTCGCGCACCTCGACGCTGGTACCCGGCGGATGCTGCGCCGGTCGCGCCGCCTGCAGCTTGCCGCCGTCGACCTCGACCCGGAACGCCGCGTCCTGGCCGCGCACACGCGAGGTCAGCGCAAAGCGCGACACCGACGACACCGAGGCCAGCGCCTCGCCGCGAAAACCCATGCTGGCGACGTGCTCGAGATCGTCGAAGCTGCCGATCTTGCTGGTCGCATGCGAGGCTACCGCCAGCGGCAGCTCGTCGACGTGGATGCCGCCGCCGTCGTCGCGCACGCGGATCAGGCGTGCGCCACCGGCTTCGATATCCACCTCGATCCGCGTGGCGCCGGCATCGAGGCTGTTCTCGACCAGTTCCTTGACCACGGACGACGGCCGCTCGATGACCTCGCCGGCGGCGATCTGGTTGATGAGTTCGGGGGGAAGCAGGCGGATCGCGGACATCCGCGAACTTTAGCAGCGAACGGGCGCCGCGCCGTCAGCTCGACGGAATCGTCAGCAACGCACCCGCGCGCACGGTATTGCTGTTGATCTGGTTTGCGCTCTTCAGCGCGCCCACGCTGACCCCATATTGCCGCGCAATGCTGCTCAGGCTTTCGCCGGGTCCGACCTTGTGCGTGTCCGTGCGGGAGGACGGCTTGCCGATCGCGGCGACCGCCGCGCCCGCGCCGCTGACGGAGGCGACACGGGTGCCGTTGCGCTGTGCGGCCTGCGCCGCGAACCAGGTGCCAAGCGGCGGCGTCGACTCGAAATAGTTCTTCACGCCGCTCATCACCGCTTCGGCGAGCAGCTTCTGGTGGCCGGGGTCGCGCAACCTGCGCTCCTCCAGCGGATTGCTGATGAACGCGGTCTCGACCAGGATCGAAGGAACGTCGGGCGAACGCAGCACCACGAAGTTGGCGCGCTCGACGTAGCCGCGATGGGTCGGCCCGAGTTTCGCCAGCGCCTTGAGCACGTTGCCGGCGACCTCGTCGCTGGCCTGCATGGCCCAGCCCTGCTGCAAGTCCAGCAGCACCTTGGCCAGTCCGTCGTTCTTGTCGTCCAGGCTGACTCCGCCGATCAGGTCGGACCGGTTCTGGCCATCGGCGAGCCAGCGGGCCGCCATGCTGGTCTTGCCGCGCGATGACAGCACCCACACCGACGAACCCCTGGCGTCGTCACTGGTGAAGGAGTCGGCGTGAATCGAGACAAACAGGTCGGCGTTGTTCTCGCGGGCAATCTCGTAGCGCTGCTTGAGCGGAATGAAATAGTCACCGCTGCGGGTCAACACGGCCTTCATGCCCGGCTGGCGATTGATCTCCGCCGCCAGATCGCGCGCCACCGCCAGGGTGACGTTCTTTTCCAGCGTGCCGCCGGGGCCGTGGGCGCCCTGATCCTTGCCGCCGTGGCCTGCGTCGATCGCCACCACGACGGCGCGCTGGCCGTTGAGCATCGCCGCCGCCTGCTCGGCAGCGACCCGGCGGCTGTGGGTGGGATTGCTGTAGGACGGAGCCACGGGCGGCAACGGCGTGGCGACGCGCTCGCCGGTGGCGTCCTTGCCCGGGTAAAGATCCAGCACCAGTCGATAATTCTCGCCGCCGGCCGGATCGAGCACGAAGCTCTTGAGCCGGCTGGACGGGTCGACGCTGGCGGTGAGCCGCAGGCTCTTGCCGCTGCGCGCCTGGCTCATGCCCCGGTACAGCCCCTGCGCCGCCGGTGCGGAAAAATCGGCGGCCGCCTCGCTGTCGCTCAGCTCGACCACGATCTGCCCATGCTTCTGATCGATCTTGTATTGCAGCGGACCGCTCGCGTCGAACACCACGCGGGTGTACTCCGGACCGGCCCAGACCCGGGCATCCTTCACCTCGGCCGCCCGCGCGGCGCCCAAGGGAGCGCCCGCCACGATCGCAGCGACGACAAGACTGGCCAAGTTGTTCAGGTAGCCCCTCATGAGCCGCATTGAAACGCAGTCATGGGTCGAATGCAATAGGGGTTTTTCTTTTAATATCCAAGACCTGCGCACCATTCATCAGGCTATATCAAGTTATAGGCCGCAAGTCACGCATTCCGAACAAATCCTTGCCGGAATGACCGGATCGAGGAAATCTCAAGCAAAAATCGGCACTTGGCCACGTTCAAGACAGTTGCCGAAGCAACCTGACGCCCCGCGGGGTGAACGCGCACAGCTGCGCCTGGCGCCCCTCGTCGGCATAGTCGAGGCGAAGCTCGATATCCGCGGCTGGCAACGCGCCCGTGCCGCGCTCGGGCCACTCCACCAGCACCAGCGCGCCCGGGTCGGCCAACGCGTCCAGGCCCAGCCATTCGAGCTCGCCCGGATCGGCGATGCGATACAGATCCAGGTGCCAGGCCGGCCGTTCCCGCGCCATGTAACCCTCCATCAGGCTGTAGGTCGGGCTCTTCACCCGCTCCCCCACGCCCAGGGCGGTCAACAGCGCACGCGCGAAGCTGGTCTTGCCGGCACCGAGCGGACCGTGCAGGTAGAACACGAGCCCGTCATCCAGCAGCGCTGCCACGCGCGTCGCCAACGTCGCCGTCGCCGCCTCGTCGGGCAGCGGCCAGACCGGACCGGTTTCGATCTTCCCGTTCATGTCTCAGGCCCGCCGCCCGCCAAGCCATTGCCCAGCGCACGCAATGGCGCCAGCAGGTCGCTGGCCAGCAGGCCGCGTTCGCCTGCCTGCGCGGCGCGGTCTCCGGCGCGGGCATGCAGGCCCACCCCGATGCGGGCCGCCTGCCATGCATCGCAGCCCTGCGCCAGCAATGCCGCGATGATCCCGGTGAGCAGATCGCCCATGCCGCCGGAAGCCATGCCGGGATTTCCCCACGGACAGACGTCCAGACGTCCATCCGGATCGGCGACAAGACTGCCGGTACCTTTCAGCACCACCACGGCGGCGTGACGACGCGCGAGCTCCCGTGCGACAGCAAAGCGGTCGCGTTCGACCTCGGCCGTGGACACGCCGAGCAGTCGACCCGCCTCGCCGGGGTGCGGGGTCAGCACGGTGGGCGCAGGGAACCGCCGCGGCTCGTTCGCCAACAGGTTCAGACCGTCGGCATCGAGCACCAGCGGCTTGCCGCTGTCCAGCGCCGTCAGCCACAACGCGTGGCCCCACGCGGACCGGCCCAGCCCGGGCCCAAGCGCCAGCACGTCGGCACGCTCGAGCATCGGCTGCAGCGCCTGCGGACCGTCGACGCCATGCGCCATCAGCTCCGGGCGCGCCGCGTTCAGCGCGAACACGTGCCCGGCGCGGGTCGCCACGCTGACCAGCCCCGCACCGGCACGCAGCGCCGCCATGCCTGCCAGTTGCACGGCGCCGGCCATGCCGTGGTCGCCGCCGATCACCAGCACGTGGCCGTGGTTGCCCTTGTTGGCGTAGCGCGCGCGCGGCGGCAGGTTTTCGGCGGACAGCAGTCGCGCATCGGGCAGCACATGGGCGTACGCCGTGGCCGGCACGCCCAGGGTCGCCAGCTCCAGCGCCCCAACATGATCTGCCGCACGGCCGGTATGCAGGCCGCGCTTGTGCGCAATGAAGCTGACCGTGACATCCGCTCGAATCGCCACGCCGGGACAATGCCCGCTGTCCGCGTTCAACCCGGAAGGAACATCCAGCGCCAGAACGGGTACGCCGCTGGCGTTGATGTGTTCGATCAGGCTCGCCGCAGCGGGTTCCGGTTCGCGATCGAGGCCGATGCCGTACAGCGCATCCACGTGCAGTTCGGCCTCGGGCAAGCTGTCGTGCGCCGTCCACGGATGCACCCGGCCGCCATCCTCCGCCCACGCGGCACGCGCCGCCGCGGCATCCCCCCGGGAAGCGGGCGTCAAGGCCACCAGTTCGACCTGAAAACCGGCCTCGCGCGCCAGCACGCCGAGCAGGAAGCCGTCGCCGCCGTTGTTGCCCGGGCCGCAGTGAATGCAGATCCTGCGCAGCTGCGGCCAGTGCCGTCGCAGGCTGTCCAGGGCGGCGCGGGCGGCACGTCGCATCAACTCGACGCCGGAGATCTCCAGCGCGGCCAGCGCCGCGCGATCGATTTCGCGCATGCGCTCGACGGTATACAGATCGCGACGGTGCTGGTGCCCGGACATGCGGTGGATTATAGGGGCAGGCTTACAATGGACCGATGTCCATGGCTGCCCCACCCGATCTTCCCGACTACGCTGCGCTTGCGCGCGACATCAAGCGCTGGGCGATCGAGCTGGGTTTTGCCGAGGCAGGCATCAGCGACACCGGGCTGGCCGAAGACGAGCAGCACCTGCAGCGCTGGCTCGATGGCGGCCACCATGGCGAGATGGAATACATGGCGCGCCACGGCACCCGGCGCAGCCGCCCGGCCGAGCTGGAACCCGGCACGCAACGGATCATTTCGGTGCGCATGGACTACATCCCGCCGGGCGCGGCGAATGCGTGGCAGGTGCTGGGCGATGCCGAGGCCGGCTATGTGTCGCGCTACGCGCTGGGGCGCGACTACCACAAGCTGATGCGCAACCGCCTGCAGAAACTGGCCGGGCGTATCCACGACGTGGTCGGCGACTTCGGCTATCGCGCCTACGTCGATTCCGCGCCGGTGCTGGAGAAAGCCTTGGCGCGCAATGCCGGCCTGGGCTGGATCGGCAAGCACACCGTGCTGATCAATCGGCGCGCCGGCTCGTACTTCTTCCTGGGCGAGCTCTACACCGATCTGCCGCTGCCGATGGACACGCCGGCCAGCGAACACTGCGGAACGTGCACGCGCTGCATCGACGTCTGCCCGACCCAGGCGATCGTCGGGCCGTACCAGCTCGACGCCAAACGCTGCATCTCCTATCTCACGATCGAATTGAAAGGCAGCATCCCGGAGGAATTGCGTGCCCCGATGGGCAACCGCATCTTCGGCTGCGACGACTGCCAGCTGGTGTGCCCGTGGAACAAGTTCGCGCAGGTCGCCACCGAAGCGGACTTCGCGCCGCGGCACAGTCTGGACGGCGCGAAACTGGTCGAATTGTTCGGCTGGACCGAGGAAGAATTCCTCAAGCGCACCGAAGGCATGGCGATCCGCCGCACCGGCTACGAAGGCTGGCTGCGCAACATCGCGGTGGCGCTGGGCAACGCGCCGCCTGCCGCAAGCGTGTTCGATGCGCTCCATGCGCGCGCCGATCACCCTTCGACGATCGTGCGCGAGCATGTGGCATGGGCATTGGCACGCCAGCAGCGCTGACGCATCCGGTTTCGCGGAAACTCAGGCAGCGGCCATCTGTTTCGGAATGGCGCGATTGGTGTGGCTGATGCGGTTGCCTTCGCCGGCGGCGATGTAGACGCAGGTCGGCTGGAACTGCTCCAGTTCGGCCTCGCTCAGCTGGGCGAAGGCGGCGATGATCACCACGTCGCCGGGCTTGGCCCGATGCGCGGCGCTGCCGTTCACCGAGATGATGCCCGAGCCTTCCTCGGCGCGCAGGGCATAGGTGACGAAGCGTTTGCCGTTGCTGACGTTCCACGCGTGGATCTGCTCGTACTCGCGGATGCCGGAGGCATCCAGCAGCAGCCCGTCGATCGCGATCGAGCCTTCGTAATGCAGCTCGGCGTGGGTCACCGTGGCGCGGTGGATCTTGGCCTTGAGCATGTTCAGATGCATGAGATGTTCCTGCAGCGCTCTGCAAAGTCGTCGATTATCGGGCTGCTGGCGCTGCACTGCAACATCAGCGGCCCGTGCCCGCGATATGCGGACGCGTCAATCGATCAACAAGTTGTCGATCAGGCGGGTATCACCGAGGCGGGCGGCAATCAGCGCGACCAGGCCGGTACGCTGGCCTTCGGCCGGCTCCGCCAGGTCCTCGGCGCAGCGTATGGCGGCATAGTCCGGGGCAAAGCCGGCCCGAATCAGGCGCGCCTCCGCGACTTGTTCCAGGGCGCGCCAGGCGTGCCCCTTGCCCAGCAGTTCGCGCATCTTCAGCAAGGTGTCGTGGATCAGCGGTGCCCGTGCGCGCTCGGCGGCGGACAGGTACTGGTTGCGCGAACTCAGCGCCAGGCCGTCGTCGGCGCGCAGGGTCGGCGCCGCGAGCACCTTCACCGGCAGCGACAGGTCGCGCACCATGCGTTCGATCACCTTCAGCTGCTGGAAATCCTTCTGGCCGAAGACGGCCATATCCGGTTGCACCAGGTGGAACAGCTTGCACACGACGGTGGCCACGCCATCGAAATGGCCGGGTCGGTGCGCCCCTTCCAGCACCTCGGTGATCTGCGGCACGCGCAGGCTCACGCTGTGTCCGGCGCCGAACGGATAGATCGTGTCCACGTCGGGCGCAAACAGCAGGTCGCAGTCTTCATCGGCCAGCGCCGCCTGATCCTGCGTGAGGGTGCGCGGGTAGCGTTCGAAATCCTCGTCCGGGCCGAATTGCGTGGGGTTGACGAATACACTGGCGACCACCCGGTCCGCGCGCGCGCGCGCCAGCCTGATCAGCGATTGATGGCCGGCATGCAGGTTGCCCATGGTCGGCACGAAGCCCACCGTCTGGCCCTTGCCGCGCCAGCCGCGAATCGCGGCACGCAGGGCCGGGGCGTCTTGTACGGTTTGCATGGTGGGTCGACTCGCCAGCCCGGTTGAACCAGGATCAGTTGAAACAATGCTCGGGTGCCGGGAACGCGCCACTGCGCACATCCTCGGCATACGCGGCGATCGCCGCACCGACAGAATCGCGCCCGGCCAGGAAATCCTTGCTGAACTTGGGCCGCTTGCCGGGCGTGATGCCGAGCATGTCGTGGATCACCAGCACTTGGCCATCGCAGTCCGGGCCGGCACCGATGCCGATGACCGGGATGGCCAGTGCCTCGGTCACCCGTCGCCCCAGCGCCACCGGTACGCCTTCCATCACCAGCAACTCCGCGCCGGCCGCCTGCACCGCCAGTGCATCGGCCAGCACGCGATCGGCTGCCGCCTGCTCGCGTCCCTGCACACGGAAGCCGCCGAACCGATGTACCGACTGCGGGGTCAACCCCAGGTGCGCGCATACCGGAATCGCACGGGCGGTCAGCGCCGCGATCGCATCGAGGACATGCGCCGCGCCGCCCTCGATCTTCACCATCGCCGCCCCCGCTTCGCCGACCAGCCGGGCGCCGGCCTCCAGGGCGTGCGCCACGTCGCGGTCCGCCATGAACGGAAGGTCGGCCACCAGCAGGGTCGCCGACAATCCGCGGGCAACCGCCGACGTGTGATAGACCATGTGCTCCAGCGTCACCGGCAGGGTACTGGCGTGTCCCTGCACCACCATGCCCAGCGAATCGCCGACCAGGGCAATATCGATACCCGCCGCCTCCAGCTGCCACGCGAAACTGGCGTCGTAGGCGGTCAGCATGACGATGCGTTGCCCTTGCGCCTTCATCGCACGCAGGCCAGGCACGGTCACCGGCTTGCGGTCGGGGACACTCGCGTTTTGCACGTACACGGCACTTCCTGATCGGGTGGCTGGTCGCCGATTATGGCTCAAGCAGCCTCTCGCAACCGGCGGGATCGATCCGGGCCAGCAGGTCCGCCACCGCCCCGAGCCCCGGCAGGGTCAACCCGGGTGCCACGTCGTTGAGGGGCAACAGCACGAAGGCCCGATCGGCCATGCGCGGATGCGGCAGGGTCAGCTCCGGGGAGTCGAGCCGCACGCCGTCCACATGCAGCACGTCAAGATCCAGTGTGCGCGGGCCGTTGCGCTCGGCGCGCACCCGGCCCGCCTGTTGTTCGATCGACAGCAAGGCCTGCAACAGCGCCCGGGGCGACAACCCGGTATCGAGTTCGACCACCGCATTGACGAACGGCGGCTGCTGCAGCACACCCCACGGCGGCGTGCGATAGAGCGCCGAACGCCGCAGCAGACGCGTTTCCGGCAGGCCGGCAAGCGCCGCGATGGCGTCGAGCACCTGTTGCCGGGGATCGCCGAGGTTGCTGCCCAGCGCAACGTAGGCCAGCGTCACACGGAACCCGGCTTGTCGGCGCGCTTGCGGCGACGCCGGCGCGGCCTTGGCGGCTTTTGTGCCGCCGACACCGGCGCCGGCTCGACCGCGGCGGAGCCGCCTCCCGCCGGCAGTGCCGCGGCGAGCACGTCCTGCGGCAACTGCTGGGCGTGCGCCCACCATTGGCCCAATTCGCGCATCGCGACGGATTCGTCGGCGCGCAGCAGCAGGAAATCGAACGCCGCGCGAAAACGCGGGTGGGCCATCAGGCGGAACACGCGCTTGCGCTGGATCTGCTCGAACCGCGGTTGCAGCGACCAGATCTCCTCCATGGTGAAGGTGAACCGCCGCGGGATCGCCACGCGCTGGCACTGCTCGCCGACCACCTTGGCCGCTGCGCGTTCCCAGGCCTCGTTGCTGTCCTGGCCGCGCGCGATGGCCTGCCCGGCAAGGTCGCGCACCTCGCCCCACAGCAGCACGGCGAACAGGAAGGCGGGGGTAACCGATTTGCCCTCGCCGATCCGCGCATCGGTATTGGCCAGACCCTGCTCGACCAGCGAACGCAGGGCGGCGTCGCCGCGCTTGAGCGCCCGCGCCGTGGCCGGAAACAGGAACTTCAGCAGTCCGCACTGCTCCAGCATGCGGAAGCTCTTCAGGCCGTTGCCGCTGAGAAACATCTTCAGGGATTCATCGAACAGGCGCGCCGGCGCGGCATCCGCCAGCAAGGGCCCCAGCGACTCGAACGGCGCCATGGCGGCGGCATCGATGTGCATGCCCAGCTTCGCCGCCAACCGTGCGGCCCGCAGCATGCGCACCGGGTCCTCGTGGTAACGCACTTCCGGATCGCCGATCAATCGCAGCACGCGATCCTCGAGATCGCGCATGCCACCGACATAGTCGCGCACGGAGAAATCGCCGATGTCGTAGTACATCGCGTTGACGCGGAAGTCGCGGCGAATCGCGTCCTCCTCGATCGTGCCCCAGATGTTGTCGCGGACGATGCGTCCGTCGATGATATGCCGATCGCCTTCGCCGCCTTCCTCGCCGGTGCCGCGAAAGGTCGCCACCTCGATGATCTCGGGCCCGAACACCACGTGCGCAAGCCGGAAACGGCGGCCGATCAGGCGGCAATTGCGAAACAGCTTCTTCACCTCGTCCGGCGTGGCATTGGTGGCGACGTCGAAATCCTTCGGCTGGACCCCGAGCAGCAGGTCGCGCACGGCGCCACCGACCAGATAGGCCGCATAACCGGCCTCGTTGAGCCGGTACAGCACCCGCAGCGCCGCCTTGCTGATGTTCTTGCGCGAAATGATGTGCTGGTCGCGCGGAATGATCCGCAGCGTCGGGGCGGGGTCGGTCCGTGATTCGAGATTCAAGCGGTTGGAATCCTTGCGAGGCGAAGCCGCCTCGTGGTTGCCGTGAGTCGCGATGCCGAGCATCGCCGATCGCCCCGCGTGACGGCAACAAGCGCATCCACGGGAGGTATCCCGAACGCTTCCAGCGGCGCGAACCGCGCGTTGCCGTCCGAAACAATTCCGCTATACTACCGCGCTTCGCAGGATAACGCTCCCTTCGTCTAGTGGCCCAGGACACCGCCCTCTCAAGGCGGGAACACGAGTTCGAGTCTCGTAGGGAGCGCCACTGGTTTGTTTGTGCGATCATCGACGATCGCCGTTGTCTGGGTGCGTTTCGACAACCTGCGGTTCTTGGCCACTGGACAGATCGGAAGCGGCCATCCATGGCCGCACTTTTCACAAGGGCCCTTTCACCGTACTTCGCGAGAGCCCTTTGCCGTTGTTCGCAAGTGCGTTCCGCCCACCCTTCTTACAGCCGAGTTGACTCCATGACCTTTGTTGTCATCGACAATTGCATCAAGTGCAAGTACACCGATTGTGTCGAGGTGTGTCCGGTCGATGCCTTCCACGAAGGCCCCAATTTCCTGGTGATCGATCCGGACGAGTGCATCGACTGCACCCTGTGCGAGCCGGAGTGCCCGATCAACGCGATTTACCCCGAAGACGACGTGCCGGCAGGCCAGGAGGCGCTGGTGACGCTGAACGCCGAACTGGCCAAGGGCTGGCCGGTGATCACCGAACGCAAGGATGCTCCGGCCGACGCGAAGGACTGGGAAGGCAAACCGGGCAAGCTCGAGCTGCTGCAGCGCTGATCGACGCCGCGCGACTCCGGACAAAAGGAAACGCCGCCCAAGGGCGGCGTTTCCTTTTGTCCATGCGGCCTGCTGCCGCGAGGAGTCACTTCTTGCCGAGCTTCGATTTCAAGGTATCGATCACGTTGGCCACCGCGGCCAGCGAATCGCTCTGGGCGCGAATTTCGCTGGCATCGGCGCCACTGCTGGCGATGCTGATCTGCACCTGGTGCACGCCACCGCCGGTGGTGCTGGCGGCATCGCGCTTGTCGTGCCCGAACAGCCGGCCGAAGAAACCCCGCTTCTTCTGCTTCACATCGGCGCCGCTCACGCTGACCACGTAGGCGTGCGTGGCATCGTCGTGGCTCACCATTTGCCCAAGGCCACCCGCGGCCAGTACCTGGCCCACCCGCTGGTAGACGCTGTCGACACTGCCGGGATGCACGAAACCGTCGGAAATCTGGCCAGCCTGGCCGGGAACCCCGGCCACGGACGCCGTTGCACCATTTGCCGTCGGCTGGTTTGCCCCCGGCGGCGGTATCACCAGGGCATCGCTGGTGGAAGGACGATCGAGGTTTGGCGGAATCTCCAGCGGCGACTCCTGCTGGGCTTTCTCCCAGGCATTGTGCGAGCGAAACATGCTGCAACCGGTGAGCAGCAGGCCGCTGAGGGCCACCGCCGGCAAGGCCACGAGGAGCGAGGTTTTCTTCATTGAGTCAAATTCCGTGAGGTAAGTCGGGCTGGAATCAACCGGCCACAGTCGCCAAGGATGCCAGACTGGACAGCGCCTGGTGCAATCGGGCGCGATCCGGGCCGTCGTTCAATTCCACCAGCGGCAGGCGCGGCAAGCCCAAACCCAGTCCCAGCGCCGGCATGCCGGCCTTGACCGCGATCGGGTTGGGGGCGCAGTCCAGCGCCCGCAACAACGGCTCCAGTGCGGCATGACACCGTTCCGTTGCCGCCTGGTCGCCACCGGTAGCCGCGTCGCACAAGGCCCGGAATGCCTGCGGCGCCAGATTGGCCACCACCGAGACGGTACCCGCCGCACCGGCCAGCATCGCCTCGCCGGCGCTGCCGTCATCGCCGGACAGATAGACGAAATCCGCGCGCACAAGTTCCGCCAGCGCCGAAATCCGCTCGCGATCGCCACGCGCCTCCTTGATGCCGATGATCGCCGGGTGCTCGCGCAACCTTGCCACGGTGTCGGGCAACAGGTCGCAACCGGTACGGCCGGGCACGTTGTAGAGGATCACCGGCAGGCCGGCCGCGTCGGCGACCGCCGTGAAGTGCCGAAACAGGCCCTCCTGCGTGGGGCGCACGTAGTACGGCGTCACCACCAGGGCCGCGGCGGCGCCCAGGGCCTGCGCGCGGCGGGTCAGCGCCACCGTCTTGGCGGTTCCCGCCTCGCCGGTGCCCGCAATGACCGGCACCCGGCCGGCCACATGCTCGAGCGCAAACGCCAGCAGGCGGTCGAACTCGTGGTGTTCCAGCATGTGTGCCTCGCCGGTCGACCCGGCCACCACCAGCGCCTGCGTGCCGCCGCCGATCTGGTAGTCGAGCAAACGGCCAAACGCGGCCAGGTCG
>DATNGL010000056.1:0-6314 GCA_035605895.1 Rhodanobacter sp. | reverse complement strand
GCCTGCGCTGGGCACGTCGTCGCGGAACAGCACCGACAGCGGCTGCCAGTCGGCGAGGCCTTCGTACCATGCGAGATCCGCCGGGCTGACCTTGCCGCTGCGCAGCCACTCGCGCACGTCGTCTTCTTTGTAAGGGCCATGCCGTTCGCCGTCGCGGCCGATCCAGATTTCCATTGCGTGCTCCCCATGCGGATCAAAGTCCGCATGATGCCATGAGAGCGCTGCCAGGCGAACCGCTCGGGGTCCGGGAAGAAAACCACCTCCTGCGGCTTTCTTTCATCGCAAGTCCGGTACGGGCCCGTGTCCGCTCGCGCGAATCAGGCACTGGCGTGCCCGCGTCGCGACCGGCCATCGGGCAACTGCTCCTGCGCTGCCTCAATTCCGGCATCCATGCCTCGCCGTGGCCGGGCCGAGAGCACAAACTTTCAGGCCGCGTCGCGGCGTTTCAGGTGCACCAGCAGCAGCGAGATGGCGGCCGGGGTGACGCCGCTGATGCGTGCGGCCTGGCCGAGCGTGGCGGGCCGCGCACGCTTGAGCTTGAGCAGCACCTCGGCTGACAGTCCGCGCACGCGGCCGTAGTCGAAGCCGGCGGGGATGGCGGTGTACTCGTGCCGGCGCTGGCGTTCGATCTCCCCGCGCTGACGCTCCAGGTAGCCGGCGTACTTCACCTGCACCTCGACCTGGGCGGCCACGTCGTCGCGCGGCACCGGCGGTCCGAAACCTTCGACGCGGGCAAGCCTTGCGTAATCCAGCTCGGGTCGGCGCAGCAGGTCGATCGCGCTGGTTTCGCGACTCACCGCCACGCCAAGCTCACGCTGCACCGCCGTGCCAAGCGCATTGTTCGGTGCAGCCCACAGCGCGCCGAGGCGTCGCGTTTCGCATTCGACCGCATCGCGCTTGGCGCGCAGCGCGTCGAAACGGGCCTGCGGCACCACGCCGAGCTCGAAACCCTGCTCGGTCAGGCGCAGGTCGGCGTTGTCCTCGCGCAGGTGCAGCCGGTATTCCGCGCGCGAGGTGAACATGCGATACGGCTCGATCGTGCCGTTGCTGGTGAGGTCGTCGATCAGCACGCCGATATAGGCTTCGTCGCGGCGTGGATACCACGGCGTCTTGTCCTGCGCGGTGCGGGCAGCATTGAGGCCGGCGAGCAGGCCCTGCGCGGCAGCCTCTTCGTAACCGGTGGTGCCGTTGATCTGGCCGGCGAAATACAACCCGCCGATGGCCTTGGTCTCCAGCCAGGGGTTGAGTCCGCGCGGATCGAAATAATCGTATTCGATCGCGTAGCCGGGGCGGGTGATGTGGGCGCGCTCGAAGCCGGCAATCGACTGCACCAGCGCAAGCTGCACATCGTACGGCAGCGAGGTGGAGATGCCGTTGGGATAGATCTCGAAGGTATCCAGCCCTTCCGGCTCGATGAAGATCTGGTGCGAGTTCTTCTCGGCGAAGCGCACCACCTTGTCCTCGATCGACGGGCAGTAGCGCGGTCCGACGCCTTCGATCTGACCGGTGTACAACGGCGAGCGATCCAGCGCGCCGCGAATGATTTCGTGCGTGCGTTCGGAGGTATGCGTGATCCAGCAACTGACCTGGCGCGGGTGCTCGTCGCGCGAGCCGAGGTAGGAGAACACCGGCGCGGGTGCGTCGCCAGGCTGCTCCTCAAGGCCGCCGAAGTCGATGCTGCGCCGGTCGATGCGCGGCGGCGTTCCGGTCTTCAGGCGGTCGGCGGCAATCGGCAGTTCGCGCAGCCTCGCGGCCAGTGTGCCCGCCGGCGGGTCGCCCGCACGGCCTCCTGCGTATTGCGCCTGGCCGATATGGATTTTTCCGGCGAGAAAGGTGCCGGCGGTGAGCACCACGCTGCGCGCACCGAACGACAGCCCCATCTGGGTCATCACCCCGGTGACGCGGCCACCTTCGATGATCAGGTCGTCCACCGCCTGCTGGAACAGCTCGAGATTCGGCTGGGTTTCCACGATGTGGCGGATCGCCGCCTTGTACAGGGCGCGATCGGCCTGGCAGCGGGTGGCGCGCACGGCCGGGCCCTTGGACGCGTTGAGCGTGCGCCACTGGATGCCGGCGCGGTCGGCCGCATGCGCCATGGCGCCGCCCAGCGCGTCGATCTCCTTGACCAGGTGACCCTTGCCGATGCCACCGATGGCCGGGTTGCAACTCATCTGGCCGATCGTCTCGATGCTGTGGCTGAGCAGCAGCGTGCGCGCACCGGCGCGTGCGGCGGCCAGCGCGGCCTCGGTGCCGGCGTGGCCGCCGCCGATCACGATGACGTCGTAGTGGGTCGGGTGACGCATCTTGTGCCCCGAGTATGCAAAAAGTGACAAAACAGGGCGCCATGGTAGCGCCATCACGCTTTCACGGAGGAATGCCTGGTGATGGCATGGATCCTGCTTCCTCTGTAGTCGCACTTTCATGGGCAGACGCTGCGCGAGGAACGCGCGCCGAGGTCGAGCGGACAGGGGTTCGATCGCGTACCGTGGGAGGAAGCAAGACGGCACCCCTAGGGGTGCCGTCGTCTTTTGCGCACCGTGCTTTTTACCGCCTTCCGGGCCGCCAGACCGGCCCTGAAAGACGAAGCCCCGCGGCATGGTCGCCGCGGGGCTTCGTGTGGATAGATCTGGCGCCAGGCGGTCTCAGGAACAGGGGGAATCCAGGATGACCGTATTGCCGGGCGCCAGAAAGCGGTGGTGTTGGCGTCTGCCTCAACGTACTGGGCGGAACATGAGGCTGATATTCACCGCCAACGCGTGAACAAGGGGTGACTGAAAGGGGACTTTGTGCCGGGCCACGGCAACAGCTGACGTGGGACGTCAGTATCGCGAAGGGTGGCGCCGACCGACTGTGAAACGAGTCACACATTGGCATGGGTGATGCATCTACCTCGGCACCAACCCACTCACCGAGGAATTCGCCATGGACATGAGCTTCGACTTCCAACCCGTCTACCCGCACCACGACCTGCTGGTCGAGATCGGCGAGGTGGAAATGGCGATGGATCATCTGAACGACTACGCCGACGACGACCGCGACTCGCTGCAGCCCGACCTGGAGTCGCGCATGCAGAGCCTGCTCGAAGCGCTCGATCATCTGGCCATCTGAGTGATACACCCCGCGCCGGTGCGTGGCGCCGCCACGCCCGCCCGGGCAAGGGAAGCCTCGTGTTGATCGCACCCGCCGCCGCGCGGCGATTCAATGGTTCAGCACGTTGCCGATGATTTCAGCCAGGTTGCGCGACAAGCCGGCGCGCCCGGCCAGCTCCACGATCGCCGCCTGCGCCTGCGCACGCCGCCCCGATTCCAGCCGTTGCCAGCCGTTGAATGCGGTGGCCAGCCGCGCCGCCACCTGTGGGTTCAGCGCGTCCAGCGCCACCAGGCGTTCGGTCAGGAAGCGATAGCCGGCACCGTCGCGGCGATGGAATCCGCTCGGGTTCCCACGCACGAAGGCCCCCAGCAGTGACTGCACGCGGTTCGGGTTCTGCAGGGTGAAGGCGAGGTCCTTCTCCAGCCTCATCACGCGCGGCAGCGCCGTCTTGCCGGGGTTCTGCGCCTGCACGGCAAACCACTTGTCCAGCGCCAGCGCATTGCCGGCGTAACGCTGGCGATAATCCAGCACGGCGTCTTCACCTTCGACGGACTGTCCGCGCAGCAGCACGGCCAGCGCCGCGAGCCGGTCGGTCATGCCGGGCGCCTCGCGGTATTGGGTCGCGGCCAACTGGCGTGCCTGCTCGCCGTTGCATCGCTCCAGCAGTTCGAGGACCCGGCGCTTGAGCCGGCGCCTGGCCTGGCTGGACGCATCCAGTGCGATCGTGGTGTGCGCGGCCAGCGTCCGGTAGCGCTGCGCCAGTGCCTCGGCACCGAGCCGCTCGGCCAGCCGCCACTGCAGTTCCTGACGCAGTTCGTGGATGCGCTCGGGGTCGACCGCCGTCTCGTGTTCGGCCAGTTCGATCTCGCCCGGTGGGGTGAGCAGGTCGGCCAGCAGGGCATCCTCGATGACGCCGTCATTGAACAGCCGCGCCAGCGCGTCGCACCAGGCTTGCAGCGCCTCGCCGGCCACGCCGTCACGCAGACTCGCGTAAGCGCGCGTGGCCAGCAGCTGGCCGGCTTCCCATCGATTGAAGCCGTCGGGATCGTGGGTCAGCAACAGGGCCAGCTCGGCCGGCGAGTAGTCGCACTCCAGGATCACCGGCGCGGAGAAGCCGCGCAGCAGGGACGGTACCGGTGCGCCATCGATATTGCCGAAGACCAGGCTCTGCTCGGTCTGCGCCAGCACCACCACGTGTTCGCGGGCCTCGTCGGTTGGCTCGCCGTCCAGCCGCAGCGGCAGCATGTCGCCGTCGCGGGAAAACAGCGCGAGCTTGACCGGGATCGGCAGCGGCGCGCGCGCCGGCCTCCCGCCGCCGGGCGCCTGCTGGATCAGTTTCAGCGTGTATTCCCGGCGCGCCGCGTCGTAATGCCCGTGCGCACGCAACCGCGGCGTGCCGGGATGGCCGTACCAGGCGAGGTAGGGCATCAGGTCGGTGTGGTTCGCTTCGCCCAGCGCGACGAGGAAATCCTCCAGCGTGGCGGCGCGGCCGTCGTTGCGTTCGAAGTAGCGATCCATGCCACGGCGGAAGCCGTCCCGGCCGAGCCGGCCGGCCAGCATGCGCACCAGCTCGGCGCCCTTCTCGTACACCGTGGCGGTGTAGAAATTGTTGATCTCGCTGTACTGCGCCGGACGCACCGGATGCGCCAGCGGGCCCGCATCCTCGGGGAACTGGGCACGGCGCAACAGCGATACGTCTTCGATGCGCTTGAGCGAGGCGGAGTTCATGTCGGCCGAGAAACTCTGCTCGCGATAGACCGTGAGGCCTTCCTTCAGCGACAGCTGGAACCAGTCGCGGCAGGTCACCCGGTTGCCGCTCCAGTTGTGGAAGTACTCGTGCGCGACCACCGCTTCGACATGGCGGTATTCGTCGTCCGTGCTGGAATCGGGGTCGGCCAGCAGGTATTTCGCGTTGAAGATGTTGAGGCCCTTGTTCTCCATCGCGCCCATGTTGAAATCGTGGGTGGCGACGACGTGGAACACATCGAGGTCGTAGTTGCGGCCGTAAACCTGCTCGTCCCAGCGCATCGCGCGTTCCAGCGCGTCCATCGCGTAGTGGCAGCGATCGATCACGTCGGCCTCGGCCCAGATATTCAGTTGCACCGCGCGGCCGTCGGCGGTGACGTAGTCGCGCTCGATCCGCTTCAGCCGTCCGGCGACCAGGGCAAACAGGTAGCTCGGCTTCGGATGCGGGTCGACGAAGCGTGCCCAGTGCCGGCCGCCTTCCAGTTCACCGGTGCCGTCCGGATTGCCGCCGGCCAGCAGTACGGGAAAGCGTTCGCGCTCCGCGCGCAGGGTCACTGTGTAGCGCGACAGCACGTCGGGCCGGTCGGGGAAGAAGGTGATGTGGCGAAAGCCCTCGGCCTCGCACTGGGTAAGCAGGAAGCCTGTCTCGCGTGGCCCGGAAAGATACAGGCCCTCCAGCGCGGTGTTGGCCGCCGGGCGTACCCGCACCCGCGTTTCCAGCACGCTGCCGTCGCGCACGCCGTCGACCTCGAGCACGCTGCCGTCGTGGCGGTAGGCGCTGGCGGGCAGTTGCCGGCCGTCGAGCATGATCGACAGCAGTTGCAGGTTCTCGCCGTCCAGCCGAAGCGGTGCCTGCTGCGCGGAATCGCGGCGCAGCTGCAGGCGCGCGGAAATCTCGCTGGCGTCGATGCCGAGGTCGACATCGATCTCGATCGATTCGACGCGCCAGGCGGGTGCGCGGTAGTCGCGCAGCCTGATCAGGGCGGGGTCTTGCTCGGAAACTGCATGCATGGGGGAATGACTTGGATTGGGGACGGATCAGGCTAACATGAGGTGTTTTAACCGAAGGAGAATCCGGTGGCTGCAGCAGGCACGGCACGTTATGGCGTGGAACATTCCCGGCTGGGCGACCAGGCCATCGTGGTGCTGCACGACCGGCATGATCGTCGCCGCTTGCGCATCGCCCTGCACGGGGCCGCCCTGCTTGGCTTCGACGTGCCGTTCGGGGGTGGCCTGCATGACCTGGCCGACGGTTATCGCGACGCGAACGAGGTGCGCGACCGGCCGGGTTCGCGCTTCGCGATCATGGTGCCGTTTGCCGGTCGCGTCGCCGATGCGCGCTATCGATTCGAGGGTGTCGCCCAGGATCTCGATCCCGGTGTCGTCGGCAGCGCGCGCGCGAGCCGGCACGGTTTCGTGCGCGACGCGGAGTTCGCCGTCGCCGAGCTGGTGGCCAGCGACGCCTGCGCCAGGGTCGT
>DATNGL010000055.1:0-8390 GCA_035605895.1 Rhodanobacter sp. | reverse complement strand
GGCGGCGCCGCTTAACCTGGCCATGGTTATCGCGGCAAGTCTGCTGCATGCGTCGATAACATGGTTCCTGGTGGTCTATGCGTTTTCCAGCGCCTTGTTCCTGCTGGCCTCGCGATTCCAGGTGCGGCGTCTGCTGAGCGGGTTGCCAAGCCCGGGCCACCTTGCGGACGAATTGATAAGAAGGATGCGGCGTCATCTTCGCATCATCTCGCTGACGATCATCGTGAGTTTTCTGGTTGCCAGCGACGTGGAGATATTGTTCCTGAATCTCTATGCATCGCCACGATCCGCGGGATATTTCAAGGTTGCCTATCAGTTGGCGACCGGCATCATGCTGCTGGTGCCAGGCGTGTTCGGCGCGCTTCTGTTGCCGATGATGGCCAAGGCCCTCAGCCAGAGCATGGATGTTGCCGGGCAGCGGTTCGTCGATGCCACCAGCTATCTGATGCTGCTGGCGGCACCGGTGCTTGGGTTCGGCATCGTGTTTTCACGCACGATCATTGGCCTGCTCTATGGCGATGCCTATGCCGCGGCAGCGCCGGTCTTTGCCTGGTGTCTGTTCGCCGGTGCGGTGACGACCGTCACCCAGAGTGCCATCAGCTTGTTGGTCAGTGCGGATCGGCAGCGCACGATCCTGATCATGACGATCTCGTTCGGGATGATGAAATTCCTGCTGGACATGACCCTGATCCGTCATTTCGGCTTGCATGGTGCCATCGCCGCCATCGTGCTGGTGACTCTGGCCAGTTCAACCAGCTACCTCACCATTGGCATGCGCGTAGGCGGTGTGCAAATGGCCTGGATGCGCTTGCTGCGAACTGTCCTGGCCGGGGCGCTGGCCTCGCTGCTGGCCTCGCTGGTGGTCGGTCTCTCGCTGCCGCCGATACTCACGCTGTTGCTCGGCGGCCTGGCGTTGACAGGGATCTATTTCTTGCTGACCCTTGGCCTGGGTTGCTGGAGCGTAGCCGATCTCGTTCAGCTGCAGGGCCTGCACCGGCGCTTTGCTTCCGGTCGGCCGCTCTGGGTAGGCAGTCTGCTGCGCTGGTTCGAAGGCCGGGCTGGGAGGATGTCATGATGGCGGACTGGTACGAAAATCTGTTCAGGCACGTGCTCTATCCAGTGTATGAGACCGGCCTGCGCCGTCGCCACACGCTCGCCTACCTGAGGGATTACCGGAGCGCACAGTGGCTGACGCCGGAACAGATCGCAGCTCTCCAATGGAAGCGGCTCAAGGCCTTGCTCGAGCACTGCTATCGGGATGTGCCTTACTATCGGCAGCAATGGCGTGAACTGGGCATCGTTCCGGAAGACATCCGGAATATGGATGACTACGCCAGGCTGCCGCTGCTTACCAAAGACGACATCCGCACGCATGGCGATGCGCTCAAGGCCGAGTCGCTGCGGAGCCAATTGAGTTACAAGGCGACTGGGGGGTCGACCGGCGAACCGATGCGATTCGGTTTTACCCGTGAAAGCAATGACCGCCGCACGGCGGTCATGTGGCGCGGTTACGAATGGGCAGGTTCCCGGATGGGTCGCCGTACGCTGTTCCTTTGGGGAGGAGGCGTCGGTGTGCAGAGTCGCATGAAGCGAATCAAGGATCGCTTCTACAACGCCGCATTCGCGCGACATATCGTCAACTCCTTCCACATGGCCGAAGCGAACATGGCGCAATACGCCGACGCGATCGATTCGTATCGGCCCGAGGTCATCGTCGCTTACCTCGGGCCGCTGGTGCGTCTGGCGGAATGGTTGCTGGCTACAGGCCGGCAGATTCATCGCCCCCGTACGATCCTCGGTGCGGCCGAGGGGATGCATGAATTCCAGCGGCAGATACTTGAGCGCGCATTCGGTTGTCCCGCATACAACACTTATGGCTGCCGCGAATTCATGTTGATTGCATCCGAGTGCGAGCGACGCGAAGGTCTGCACGTGAACGCCGACCATCTGGTGGTGGAGTTGCTGAGGCGGGAAGGTGCGCCGCCCGGCGAGGTCGTGATTACCGACTTGTTCAACTACGGCATGCCATTCATCCGCTACCTCAACGGCGACTTCGCCACGGCCAAGGACGGGCCGTGTTCCTGCGGTCGGGGATTGCCATTGCTGGAGCGCATCGAGGGTCGTGTGCTCGACGCAATCAGGGCGCCGGATGGCCACGTATTGCCCGGAGAATTCTTCATCTACCTGCTGATGAGCATACCGGGCATTACCCGATTCCAGGTTGTGCAGCGGCAAGTGAATCAGCTGCATCTCTCGATGGTACGCGGGCCTGAATTCAATGATGCTTCGCTGGAGTACATCCGGCAGGAAATCGCCAAGGCGCTCGGCAACAGCGTCGAGCTGCTATGCCACTTCGTCGACGAAATCGCGCTGACGCCCAGCGGCAAGTTGCGCGTTACGGTCTGCGACCTGCCTCCATCGGATTCGGCATGAGGATCACCCACGTCGTCGAGAATCTCAATCGCGGCGGGCTCGAACGGATGGTGCTTGAACTGGTCAAGCAACAGCATCGACAGGGCCATCAATGCCAGATCGTGTGCGTGTTCGAGGCCGGTTCGCTGGCCGGCGAGATGGTCGACCTGGGTGTCCCGGTGATCGCCTGTGGCAAGGGGCCAGGCCTGGATATCCGCGCGCTGGCGCGGATTCGGCGCAGTGTTCGCGCGCAAGGCAGCGAGATACTGCATACCCACAATGTCGTGGCGCACTATTACGCGATGCTGGCGACTGTCGGGATCCGGCTTCGGCGCGTAATCAATACCCGTCACGGCATGGGCGAAAGCCAACGATCCCGCCGGCGGGAATGGCTGTATCGGCTCGCGCTGGCACGAACCGACAGCGTGGTACTGGTATGCGAAGCGGCGCGCCGCGCAGCCGTACGGCGTGGCCTCGTGCCTGAGGGCAAGACCAGGGTGGTGCCGAACGGAATCCGCCTGGACGAGGGCGATAGTCGTACCAGCGACGCCTTGCGTAGCTTGCTCGGGTTGGCTGCATCGACCCGGATCATCGGCACCGTGGGCCGCCTCAACTGGGCCAAGGACCAGGCCAGCCTGATCCGGGCCTTCCGCGTAGTGCATGACCAGTTCCCCGATACGGCGCTGGTGCTGATCGGCGGGGGGGAGCTGCGCGACGCGCTCCAGCAGTGTGCAGACGCCGAAGGGCTGGCCAATTCGGTGTATTTCCCTGGCGATCGCAACGATGTGCCCGCCCTGTTGCAGGGCATGGATCTGTTCGCGTTGTCGTCGATCAGCGAAGGCTATTCGATGGCCTTGCTCGAGGCATGCGCTGCGGCGTTGCCAATTGTTGCCACCGACGTCGGCGGCAACGGCGAGATCGTGCGGGACGGTCTTACCGGAACCCTGGTGCCGGCGCGCGATCCGCCGGCACTGGCTGGTGCGCTTGCCGCCTTGCTGCGCGAGCCGGCGCAGGCACAAACCCTGGGGCATGCGGCGCGAGCCTGGGTCGAGGGTCATGGGTCCCTGGAGAGCATGGCGGCGAGCTATGCCGAAATCTATGGCGGGCCGACGGCATGAGCGCGCGCATGAGGATACTGGTACTGACCAACCTGTTTCCCTCGCCGTGGGATCCGTTGCGTTCGAGCTTCAACCGCCAGCAATTCGAGCGGCTCGCTCTGCGTCATGATGTCGATGTACTCACGGCGGTGGATTTTCGGGAGCGTCTGGGCGGCGTGCGCGGTAGCGTGGCTATCCACGGGTTGCATACGGATCATTTCACCTTTGTGTATCCGCCGGGGTTCGGACGCGCGCTGCATGCGGCCTGCTGGCTGCTCTCGCTGCTGCTGCAACGGGGGCGCCGGGTGCGCGCCGGCAAGTACGATTGCATACTGGCCAGTTGGGGATATCCCGATGCGGTCGCGGCTGGGTGGCTGGCACGCATGCTTGGCATTCCTTATGTGGTGAAGGTCCACGGCAGCGACCTCAACGTGCAGGCTACCCACGTGCTCAGGCGGATACAGATACGCGGTGCGCTTTGCCATGCCGCCGCCGTCGTGGCGGTCAGCGGTGCGCTTGCGGACAAGGCGCGGCAGCTGCGGGTCCCGCCTTCGCAAGTACATACGCTCTACAACGGCGTCGACATGGAGCGCTTCGCGCCCGGCTCGCGCATGCAGGCACGCGAACGCCTGGGTCTTGCCGCCGACGGTCCGCTGCTTCTCTACGTAGGCAACCTGAAAGCGGCCAAAGGCTGCATGGATCTGCTGGAGGCGTTTCCATCCGTGCTCGCCAAACAGCCGCAGGCACGATTGTTCTACGTGGGTGCCGGAGCGTTTGGCGCGGAACTTGCCGCCCGCGCCGCCGCGCTCCATTGCGCGGACCAGGTGAGACTTGTCGGCGCGGTCGCGCACGATCAGCTGGTCGACTGGTTTCGGGCAGCCGATCTGCTCTGCCTGCCCAGCCACAACGAGGGTGTGCCGAACGTGGTGCTTGAGGCGATGGCTTGCGGCACTCCGGTGGTCGCCAGCCAGGTGGGTGGCATTCCGGAGGTCGTGCCTGACTATGCCGGAATACTCGTACCTGCCCGGCAACACGAAATGCTTTCGGCGGCGTTGAACGAGGCACTGGCCCGCTGCTGGGATGCCGCCGCCATCAGCGATCATGCGCGCCATTTCCGTTGGGACGATAATGTGGATCGGTTCGACCGCATTCTGCAGGCGGCTGCCGGACGGATCCTCCCCTCACTTGATGCGAGCGCATGAAACTCAAGCCCAACAAGCTGCAACTGCTTGGCCTGTTGCCGGATGCACTCGTGATGAGCCGGGGTCCGCGTCAGGGCAATGCGCTCTATCTCAGCTTCGATGATGGCCCGCATCCGGAATACACGCCGCGACTGCTTGATCAGCTCGCGGCGCACGGTGCCCATGCGAGCTTCTTTCTGGTCGGCACGCAGGTCGAAAAGTATCCGCAGCTGGCCGCCCGCATCGCGGCAGAAGGCCATCTGCTGGGCAATCATTCGTGGAGTCATCCCTCGGCATTCGGCAAGATGACCTTGCAGCAGCAATTGCACGAGATCGGGCGCACCGACGTGCTGCTGGCCGAGTTCGATCAGCGGTCGACGCATCGCTTCCGGCCGCCGCGTGGCAGCTTTTCACTCTCGTTGCTGCTGCATTTCGCCGGTCGGCGGCGTGCCATCGCCTATTGGTCGTATGACAGCCTGGACTATCGGCAATGGCCGGTTGCGGACGTGGCGGCGCGCCTGCGTCGGCAGCCACCGCGGGCGGGCGACATCCTGCTGATGCACGACGATGCCGCATGTGCCGGCGACGTGCTGGAAATCATGCTGCCGCAATGGCGACGCGACGGTCACGAGTTGCATGCGCTGGCGCCGGAGATCCGATGAGAATCCTCTACCATCACCGCACCCGCGGACGTCATGTGGAAGGCGTGCATATCCGCGGCATCGTCGATGCACTGCGTGAGCTGGGCCATGAAGTGACGGTGATGTCGTTTCCGGGAGCCGACCCCGAGCAGGAACCGACGGCAGCCGAGGGTCATCGGCGCAGCCGCCTGGCGGGTCTTGTCGCGAGCTTGCCCGGGGTGTTTTTCGAGTTCATGGAACTGGCGTACAACCTGGTCACCCTGGTGCGCATGTCGGCGGCGATTCGCCGCTGGCAGCCGCAGGCGATCTACGAGCGCTATTCGCTGTTCCTGTGGGCGACCGTGTGGCTGGCGCGTCGCCGGGGCATTCCGGTGATTCTCGAAATCAACGATTCGGCCCTGGTCGAGCGCGTGCGTCCGCTGTGGATGAAGGGGTTGGCGCGCCGACTCGAGGCATGGTGCATGCGGCAGTGCACGGGTCTGGTGTTCATCTCCAGTTATTTCCTGCAACAGGCGCAACAGCGGTATGGCGCGATTGCTCCGGCGGTCATTTCGCCCAACGCGGCGGACGTCCGCCGCTTCGATCCGGCGCGCTTTGATGCCCATCACTTGCGTGCGGAACGGGGCCTGGCCGACCGCGTGGTCTGCGGTCATATTGGCGCTTTCGCGCATTGGCACGGCATGGATCAGTTCGTCGCTGCACTGGCGTCGCGGCTGGATGAGGCCCCCGGCCTGACGATGGTGCTGGTCGGTGACGGCGTCACCCTTCCGGCGATCAGGCAAATGGTCGCTGAACGTGGCCTCGCAGACCGGGTGTTGCTGCCGGGCAGGGTGGCGCACGATACGATCGCGGCCTGGATCGCCTGCATGGATTACGCGGTGTTGCCCGACTCCAACCATTACGGCTCGCCGATGAAACTGTTCGAATTCATGGCCATGGGGGTGGGGATGATCGTGCCGGACTATGCCCCGATTGCCGAGGTGGTCAGAGACGGCGAGACCGGCTGGATGTTTCCGCGGGGGCAGACCGACGTCTGCGTGCAACGCGTGCTGGATCTGGCTTCGCTGGCCGAGGAGCGTCGGCGCGTGGGGGCCGCGGCCCGGGAGTACATCGTGCGTGAGCGGCAATGGCGCAACAACGCCGAACAATGGCTCGGGTTGCTGCCCTCGGGAGAAGCGTGCTGATGACGACGATTCTGCTGCTGATTGCCGCGCTGCTCGTTGCCGGGGTGCTTCTGCTGGTCCGCGAGATACGCAGCCGCAACATGCAGATCTGGCTGGGCAGTTACCTGCGCCGCCGCCGCCCGCTCCCGGTCGCCGGCCCGGTGCATGTGATGTTCTGTTTCGTTGATCATTTCGAGCCGGCTTGGGGCAAGGCCGACCTGGCCACGCAGCGGGCACGCGTCGATCGCTGGTGCCGTGACTACCGCGCACTGGCTTCGACCCATCGCGACGCGGATGGTCGTCCACCCCAGCACACCTTTTTCTATCCGGAGGAGGAATACCTGGAGGAGCACCTGGAGAAAATCGCCGCACTGTGCGCCGAGGGCTACGGCGAGATCGAGATCCACCTGCACCACGACGACGACACGCCGGAAAATTTCAAGCTGACGATCACTCGCTTCAACGAGCTGCTGCACGAACGGCACGGTGCCCTCTCGCGTGATCCATCCACCGGGCAACTGCGCTTCGGGTTCATCCACGGCAACTGGAGCCTGGACAATTCCCGTGCCGATGGCCGCTGGTGCGGCATCAACAACGAATTGATCCTGCTGCGCGAGCTGGGTTGCTATGCCGACTTCACCCTGCCGTCGGCACCCAGCGACACCCAGACGCGAATGATCAACGCAATCTATTACGCCACCGACGATCCGCTGCGGCCGAAATCGCACGACAGTGGCGAACCGGTGCGGGTGGGAGGCAGCGCCAGCGGCGACCTGATGATCGTGCAGGGGCCATTGGGGCTCAATTGGCGCACGCGTCGGTTGGGGGTGATGCCTCGCATCGAGAATGCCGATGTGCGTCGCGGCTGCCCACCGACCCCGGATCGCGTGGACGCATGGATTCATGCTGGAATCCATGTAGAAGGGCGGCCAGAATGGGTATTTGTGAAGGTACATACCCACGGAACCCAGGAACCGGACATGGATACGTTGCTGGGTGACCAGGCTCATCGCATGCATGACCATCTGGAGCGGATCTACAATGACGGCAGCAACTACGTCCTGCACTACGTGACTGCGCGCGAGGCATACAACATCATCAAGGCTGCCGAGGCGGGCAAACAGGGTGACCCGAATGCATGGCGGGATTTTCTGCTGGCCCCGCCCCCGCACGGTCGTCGTCGGCCCGGAACAGCTGAGGAAGACCCGTTGCGCCAATGTGGCGCGGGTTGAACCGCATGGCGCCGATGGACAATGACTGCGGTTATTGCGGGGCTCTCCTTGCCGTGTCCGAATCGCTGGTTGGCACGTGATGAGGCGCCTGGTCACAGCTCGCGTGGTGCGCGGTATTCGATCGCGATTGCTCCGTCAGGTGAATTTTTGCGTGTTTGCGGCGACTGCGTCGTCGTCCGGCCTCAGTGAAGTCGATGTTCTGAGAGTGAACGCGGGAAGTTCGGAGGATCTGAGGCAAAGGGTCGAGCAGGCAATGTGTCTCGCACAGGAGCCGCCGGGATTGGCGGCGAAGCGATTTGCTCATGGCGACGAATTTTTTGGTTGGGTGGTGGGTGAGCGCATCGTCAGCTTTGGCTGGGCAACGAATCGCGAGCGGACGATCCATGGCGTGTCCCTGAGGGAAATGCCGGGACGCATGTTTCTGTACAACTTCTACACCGAGGTGACGAATCGTGGCCACGGATTTTATCCAAGCCTGCTCGGCGTGATCCGCCAACAACTTGGCCGCGAGGGAGTGAACGAATTCATCATGGATGTGGAATCGCACAACACGGCTTCGCTGCGCGGTGTTACCAGAGCAGGCTTCGTTACCGTGGCGCACGCGCAGTTTCTGGTCGTTTTCAATCACTGGTACTGGTTGGGTTCGCGATCCGTGGACGCAGGT
>DATNGL010000054.1:0-17190 GCA_035605895.1 Rhodanobacter sp. | reverse complement strand
CGAGGACGAAGTGCGCTTCTTCGTCGCCGGCTCCGGCCAGTTCACCCTGCACATCGACGGCAAGGTCTACGACATCCTGTGCGAACAGGGCGACCTGATCGGCGTGCCGGACGGCACCCGCCACTGGTTCGACATGAGCGAGTCGCCCAGTTTCGTGGCGATCCGCCTGTTCACCAACAAGGAAGGCTGGGTCGCCAACTTCACCGGTGACGCCATCGCCGCGCGCTTCCCTCGCATGCAACCCGCCACATCGCGCCGTTGACATCCCCGGCTCGCCGCTGGCCTATGCTGGTCCTCCCGCCCACCGCCTGGTCGCCATGATCGAAATCCGCGCCATCGTCACCGACATCGAGGGCACCACCAGCTCGATCAGCTTCGTCCGCGACGTGCTGTTTCCGTACGCGCGCAAGCGCCTGCCCGCCTTCGTCGAAACCCACGGCGACCGGCCCGAGGTGCAGCACTGGTTGCATGAGGCCGCGCGGGAAGCCGGCCTGGTCGAAGCCAGCCGCCAGGAAATCATCGAGCTGCTGCTGCAATGGATCGACCAGGATCGCAAGTCCACGGCGCTGAAGGCACTGCAGGGCATGATCTGGAAGGATGGCTACGAAGCAGGCAGCTATCGCGCCCACATGTACCCGGAAGTCGCCGCCCGACTGCGGCATTGGCGTGCCGAAGGCCTGCGCCTGTACGTCTACTCATCCGGCTCGGTGCCGGCCCAGCAGTTGCTCTTCCGCCACAGCGAGGCCGGCGACCTGACGCCGCTGTTCGCCGGCTATTTCGATACCGAAACCGGCCCCAAGCGCGAGGCCGAGTCCTACCGTAGCATCGCCGAGGCGATCGACGAGCAGCCCCGGCACCTGTTGTTCCTGTCCGACATCGTGGAGGAGCTCGAAGCCGCACAGGCTGCCGGCTTCCATACCGGCTGGCTGGTCCGCGAACCGCAAGCACTGCCCGTGTCGCCACGCCATCCGGTCTATCGCGATTTCGACGCCATCACCGTTTCCGCCTGACGCGGGGGCCCTGCCATGCGCACCGTCCTGACCATCTTGCTGGCCTTCGCTGCCGGCATCCTGCTGATGCTGTGGCTGCCGGATCGCCCGCATACGACCCGCCTCGCGGCGCCGGCGGTCGCATCCGTGCCCGCCGTGCCCGCCACGGCGCCACCGCAAGCTTCCAGCGAAGTCACCGATGGCAACGCCCAGGCCAACGACGACTGGCCGGACTCGGGCCCGACCCCGGAACAAGTGATGTACGCGCAGCCCCGGATGGTGAGAAGCGCACTGAGCCGGCTCACTCCACGCGTATCCGGCAAGCCGAACCTGTACCTGCTTGCCTTCGCCGGCGATGGCGGCGAAGACGTCTTCCGCAACGAAGCCGAATACGCCGCACAAATGTTCACCAGGCGCTTCGGTGCCACCGCGCATGCCCTGGTGCTGGAAAACAACCCGGCCACGCTCGCCACGCATCCGCTGGCCGACTGGAGCAACCTGGATGCCGCGCTCGCCGGCCTCGACAAGATCATGCAGCCCGACCAGGACATCCTGCTGCTGTACGTCACCAGCCACGGCAGCGAGGACCACACCTTGCTCGTGGACATGGATCCGCTGCCACTGGACCAGATCGGTGCGCAGGACCTGGCCGGCATCCTGTCCACGCATCGTTTCAGGTGGAAGGTGCTGGTGATCAATGCCTGCTACTCCGGCGGTTTCGTGCCCCCGCTGCACGGCCCCGGCACCCTGGTGCTCACCGCCGCGCGCAGCGACCGCAGCTCATTCGGCTGCGGCAGCGAATCGGACATCACCTACTTCGGCCACGCGTGGCTGGTCGACGCCCTGAACCGCACCGACAACTTCGTCGACGCCTTCATGCAGGCCCGCGGCGAAATCGCCCAATGGGAAAAGCGGGACAAGCTGACCCCGTCCGAGCCGCAGATCGATATCGGCAGCGGCATCGAGGATCAGCTGGCGCGGTGGCGCAATGGGATCACCAGGATCGGGCCTGCCGTGCCGTTCAGGCCGGCGGCGCCCGCAACAGCCGGTACCACGTCAGCGCCCTGACCAGCTTGACGCCTCGGCCCTTCGGCCAGCGCCAACGTCGTGGCGGTCAGCGAACCCGCGCTCACCGGCCCCAACGGTCCCCGGCCGCCAGCATGCCCTGCAATTTGCCCGGCATGTACAAGCCGAAATAGTCCCCGTGGATGTACGCCCACAGCGCCGACAACATGCATGAGGCGCGGCTTGCCGCGCTCAAGCCGGGGCAGACGATCGCGTCGGCCACCGGAGTGATCTGCATGGCAGCTTGAGCCTGTCGAACGGATGCAGACTGCACGCCGCCATCGACCGCCCCGGGCCCGAATGGCTGGCCATGAATGTCGCCATCCCCACCAATCCCAAACGCCAACCCGGGCCGGCTCGAACTCAGCCGCCGTCCTTGCGATAAATCCGGCCGTTCTTGATCACGAAATCAATCTTGCGGGTGTTGCCGATGTCGTGCGTCGGGTCGGCGTTCAGCACCACCAGATCGGCGCGTTTGCCCGGAGTGATCGTGCCGCGCTGCGCCGACTGGCCCATTGCCGCCGCGCTGATCTGCGTGGCGGCACGGATCGCCTCGATCGGCGTGAAGCCGCCATGCTGCACCAGCAGGGCCATTTCCGAGTGCACCAGGGGCAACGCTTGCAGGTTCGGACCCCGCGCGCCGTCGGCAAGTCCCGAACTGTCCGTGCCCACGTCGATCAGCACACCGTGCTGGTGGGCCAGGCGGGTGACCGCATAGCTCCACGGCATGATGCCGGCACCCACCTTGCCGGAAGCATGCTCCGCCTCCTCCAGGAACGGCAGCAGGGTGGCGTCGAGTATCGTGCCGCGCTGCTTCATCGCCTTGAACAGCGCGACGATCTGCGGTGCGTCCGGCCGGATATGCTTGAAATCGCCCAGCGCGCGCACCCGGTAGTCGTCCGGCACCTTCGGCGCCGCCGCCCAGACCAGGTAGGGACTGTGCGAAATGGTATCGACTCCCGCGTCCACCGCTTCGGTCGGCGTGGTCGGAAAAATCGTCGCGTGCGTCCACACGCGCAAGCCCTGCCGATGCGCCTCGGCGGTGATCTGGCGGACCAGGTCCGGCGGCAGGTTGGCATAGAGCTTGAGTGCGGTCGCCCCGGTACCCTTCGCTTCGGCCACGGCCAGCGGGATATCGGTGAGTGGGCCGATCGCCTGCATCCAGGGCGCAAAACCCAGCCGCTCGCCCGCGGACGCTTCCTGCGCGCGCACGTCTTCGGCAAAGAACGTGGGGCCGGCCATCAGCGCCACGTAATAGATGTCCGGCGACGCCAGCGCATCCGCATTTGCCTCGCCCGCGAGGTAGCCGACCAGGCGGTCGTCGCCCGCCATGTCGCGGATGGCGGTGACGCCGCCGCGCAACAGTGCCTGCAGATGCGGCACGTAGTGCGCGAAATCCGGCTCGGCGCCGGTAAGGTGCACGTGCGCATCGATCAGGCCGGGGATCACGTAGCGACCGCTCAGGTCCTCCACCTTCGCGCCCCTGGGCGCCGGCCGGCTGCCGTCCGGATAGATCGCGGCGATGCGGCCGCCTTCGACGAGGATGGTCATGTTCGGCTTCGCCGGCGTGCCGGTGCCGTCGATGATCGCCACGTGGGCAAGCAACAAGGCCGGTTCGGCGGCAAGCGCCATGCCGGTCAATGCCGACAGGGCCAGCGACGCGAGGCACGCCATCAGAAATTTTGCAGACATCCAGCTTCCCCTTGATCGTGCAGCGGGGCCGCATGAAGTGGCCCCTGGTGGACTGCCGACAAATTCGCGAACGCGTTGGCATCCAGTGAATCATCCTCCGCATTGCGCCCTGAAGCAGCAAAACGGAAGGGGGAAAACAGAAGAACGGCAGCGACAGCGACGCTGCCGCGACAGATATTCCATACCCGTTCCGCCGTCTCCATCCCATCCCGGCCACGGCCGGGCGGATGGTACTCGCCGCAAGCGGGGCTGTATCGATATGATTCAGTGCTGGTCGTACCTGTCGTGGTGGCGCCACCACATCCCGTCCTCGTTGCGTCCCCTGGGTGCGCGGTCGAGCCACTGATACATGCCCCAAAGGCCGTCCAGTCCGCGCGCATAGGTGGAATACGTGTGGTAGACGACGCCGTCCTCCAGCACGAACGCGCTCATGCCAGGCATCTCGCGCAGATAGGTGGCCACGCCCGTTTCCGTCATGGCCGCCATCTGGCCGACGAAGCCATCCTCTCCGGCTTTCAGGGCCGGCCTCACATCCATCGGCTGGTAGTTGTAATCCACCGGGCCATGGCGCAGTTGCTCCTCGGTGAACGCGACGTTGAAGTCGACATTGAACTCTCCATTGGGCGCCGACACCCAGGGGAACGTCCAGTCCATCCGTCGCTTGAACGCCTGCAGCTTTGCCAGTGGCGCCCGCGACACCGCCGAGAACATCACGTCGTGGTTCATCAGATGGACGGCGATGCCGTTGAACCCATCCGCGATCGACGAACACGACGGACACCCCGCCTTGTAGTCGGGCCCGAACATGAAGTGATAGACAAGCAACTGTGAGCGCCCCTTGAAGAGATCTGCCAGCGAAGCGCTTCCATCGTCGGTCTCGAACCGATACGCCTTGTCGATCCGAACCCATGGCAGCGCCTGTCGTTGCCGCGCCAGTTCATCGCCGCGCCGTGTGAACTCTTTCTCGGCCTGAAGCAGCTCGATTCGCGCAGAAAGCCACTCTTCACGTGTTCCGGTCTTGTATGTAGTCATCGCCGCTCTCCTTCCAGAATTCAGGCTGCGATCGGTGCGTTGCGCGCGTAACCGGTCGCCTGGTTGCGCAAGGCCGCCTGGAAGGCCGGCCGCGCCTCGCCACGCTTGAGGTAGGCATCGAGCCGCGGGAATCCGGCCAGCAGGTCCGTATGCCGGATGAACCTCAGCGCGGTGGTCATCAGAATGTCGGCTACCGTGAAATGGCCCAGCAGGTAGTCACGACCGTCGAGACATTCGGACAGCGCAGCCAATCGGGCCTTCACCTCGTCAACCGCCCCGGCACGCCGAAGCTTTGCCCATTCCTCGTCATGGTTCAGCTGATCGATCACAAACAGATTCCAGAGCGGCGGCTCGACGGTATTGAGCGCAGTGAACATCCAGGTGAGCGTTTCGGCGCGCCGGCCGGGAGGCATGAGCGCTTCGCACCGCTCGGCAATGGCATGGACGATGGCGCCCGATTCGATCAAGGTTCCGTCGCGGGACTCCAGCACGGGCACCATGCCGAACGGATGTTTGCGCCGATAGGCATCGGAGTTTCGCTCTTCGATGCCGATCCACCGGCTTTCATAGGCAAGCCCGGCCTCTTCGAGCGCCCAGCGCACGCGTAGATCACGCACCAGTCCCTGGGCAAAAGGCGGTACCCAGCTGAAGCCCCACACCGCAATCTTTTCCATTTCGTTTCTCCTCGCATTCACGTGTTGTCGGCGCCGGTTGTCGGCGGCGACCTGGTTGATGAGCGTGAGATAGACTGCGACCGGACCATTGAAGGGTGGGAGTGACAAGTGTGGCGCGATTGAATTGGGCTCGCTGAAATGGACTCCCTGATCACCGCCGCGGCGCGCGCTCTCGCGGCCGGTGACCCGCTCGGCGCGTTGAAGCGGGTCGCCTTGCGCGACGATGCCCCGGCGCTCGCGCTGCGCGGCATCGCGATGGCCCAGCTCGGTGATTTCACGCGGGCGAAGGCTCTCTTGCGCCGCGCCGCGCGCGCCTTCGGCCCGCACGAAACCATGGCCCGCGCACGCTGCGCCGTCGCCGAGGCCGAGATCGCGCTCGTCGCGCGCGACCTCGGTGAGCCCATGAAAGCGCTCGATGTCGCGCGGGCCACACTGGAAGCACACGGCGATCACGCGAATGCCGCGTATGCACGCTATCTTCAGGCCCGTCGCCTGCTGCTGATCGGACGCCTCGACGATGCCGAGCGCGCTCTCGCCGAACTCGACCCGGCCGCGTTGCCGCCCGCGTCGCGTGCCTCCTGCGAACTGGTCGTCGCGGGCATCGCGATCCGTCGCCTGCGTACGGCGACGGCGCGTGCCGCCCTGGGTCGCGCCGAACAGGCGGCACGCCAAGCCGGTATTCCGGCACTGGTGGCGGAAGTCCAAAACGCCTTCCGCGTGCTGGAGCTGCCCGCCGCACGCCTGATCGCCCACGGTGATGAACGACTCCTGCAGCTTGACGAGATCGAGGTATTACTGGCCTCCACGGCGTTCGTCGTGGATGCGTGCCGCTACGTGGTGCGCGATGCGCGTTCGACGATCTCGCTGGAGCGGCGCCCGGTATTGTTCGCGCTTGCACGGGTCCTGGCCGAAGCGTGGCCCGGCGATGTGCCTAGGGCCACGCTGATCGCACAAGCCTTCCGCACGAAGCACGCCGACGAGTCGCATCGCGCACGCTTGCGGGTCGAACTCGGGCGCCTGCGCACCCTGCTGCGGACGGTGGCCGACATCGGTGCGACGAAGCGCGGTTTCGCGCTGACACCGCACCGCGCGAGCGAGGTCGTCGTGCTGGCCCGGCCCGTCGACGACGCGCATGCGGCGGTGCTTGCCCTGCTCGCCGACGGTGAAGCCTGGTCGAGCTCGGCACTGGCGCTGGCGCTCGGTACCAGCCAGCGCAGCGTGCAGCGGGCACTCGATGCGCTGGCCGTTGCGCACAAGGTGGACTCGTTCGGCCGCGGGCGGGCGCGCCGCTGGATGACTCCGCCCGTGCCGGGATTCCCGACAAGCTTGTTACTCCCAGCCCCCCTCCCCGGCGATTAGGATGGATGCATGAAACGATCGAACGCTGAAATCATCAGCGAGTACGGCCCCTTCCCGGGTATCGACGAGGTGCATGGCGTCACCTATGACGGCAAGCGCGTCTGGTTTGCCACCGGCGATGCACTGGCTGTGTTCGATCCGGCCAGCAGGGAAGCGCCGCACACCATCGATGTCGCCGCGCATGCGGGCACGGCCTTCGATGGCCGCCACCTGTTCCAGATCGTCGAGAACAACATCCAGAAGATCGACCCGGCGACCGGCCGCGTGCTCGCCACCATCCCGGCGCCTGGCGCGGGCGGGGACTCGGGACTCGCGTGGGCCGAGGGTTCGCTCTGGGTCGGGCAGTACCGCGAGCGCAAGATCCACCAGGTCGATCCCGAAACCGGGGCGGTTCTCCGCAGCATCGCGAGCGACCGTTTCGTCACCGGCGTCAGCTGGGTCGACGGCGAGTTGTGGCACGGCACCTGGGAAGGCGACGAAAGCGATGTGCGCCACATCGACCCCGCTACCGGAGAAGTGCTCGAGAGCTTGCAGATGCCAGCCGGCGTCGGCGTGGCGGGACTCGAGTCCGACGGCGGCGACCGCTTCTTCTGCGGCGGCGGACGCAGCGGCAAGATCACCGCCATCCGCCGGCCCGGAAGCCGGGCCAACTCACGCTGAAGTCTTCTCATGCCTGGACATTGTCCAGGAACGTCGCCGACGGGACGAAGAACAATGTGCCGGTGACGGCCTTGCTGAAGTCCAGCAAACGGTCGTAATTGCCTGGCGGCCTGCCGATGAACATGTTGGCGAGCATCTGCTCGATCCGGCCCGGATCGCGCGCGTAACCGATGAAATAGGTACCGAACTCGCCCTTGCCTGCATCGCCGAACGGCATGTTGTCGCGCACGATCTGCAGCTGCTCGCCATCCTTCTCGATGTTGGTCAGCACGTTGTGCGCGTAGGGGATCTTCGCGGCATCGTCCTGTTCGATATCCGACTGTTTCGCCCTGCCGATGATGTTTTCCTGCTGCTCGACCGGCACCGTGTTCCACGCCTTCAGATCATGCAGATACTTCTGCACGATGACGTAGCTTCCACCCGCAAAGCCGGGGTCCTCGCCGCCGATGATCGCCGCGTCGGTGGCAGCCTGGTCAACCGGATTCTCGGTGCCGTCGACAAAGCCGAGCAGATCGCGTTCGTCGAAATACTTGAAGCCATGCACTTCGTCTGCCGTCGTGACGGCGTCGCCGAGGCGCGACATGATCCGGGTCGCCAGCTCGAAGCACAGGTCCATGCGCATGGCGCGGATATGGAAGAGCAGGTCCCCCGGTGTGGAGACCGCATGGTGCTGCCCCCTGATCTCGCGAAACGGGTGCAAACCGCTGGGCTTCGGCTGCCCGAAAAACCGGTCCCACGCGTCCGACCCGAAGGCCATGACACAGGACAGGCGGCCGTCAGGCTCGTGGAAACCCGCCCCGCGCAGGAGAGACGCCAGGTCACCACAAAGCGCTCGCACCGCCGGTTCATGGTGCGGCTCGGGATTAAGCGTCACCACCAGAAAAATGGCGGCGCTCGTCAGCTTGGCGACAACCGGTTGCGGAATGACGGAAGACACGATCCACCCCTTGCGAATGGTTTTCCCCAGTATGAACGGGGCTCGATGGATTTCCAAAGCAGGCTGACACCCGGTCTTCAAAATAATGAGATCGACCGCACCACACCCCCATGTCGATCCTGCATGCACCCGTTCGTCGCATGGAAGAAGGTGACCATGCCGGCCACCGCCGAGGAAACAGCCATGTCCTACATCGATGGTTTCGTGATCGCCGTACCGAACGCCAACCGCGCACAGTTCATTGCGCACGCCAATACCTTTGACGCCGTTTTCATGGAGTTCGGTGCCACCCGGGTGGTGGAGTGCTGGGGCGACAACGTGCCCGACGGCAAGCTCACCGATTTCCGCCGTGCCGTGCAGGCAGAGAAGGACGAATCCGTGGTGTTCTCCTGGATCGAATGGCCCGACAAGGCCACCCGCGACGCCGGCATGGAGAAATTCATGAAGGATCCGCGCATGGCGGAAGCCGGCAAGATGCCTTTCGACGGCAAGCGCATGATCTTCGGTGGCTTCATGCCGGTGGTGAGCCTGTCGGCATGATGGCGGCAGATCGGTTTACGCTCTACCCGTGCACCCTGCAAGGCAAGATCCGATCCTCGGCAAAGGAAACCATCATGGCTGCCAGCACCCTTCGTCTCCACCGCGTACTGCGCGCCCCGCCCGAGCGGGTCTACCGCGCCTTCCTCGACGCCGATGCGATCGCCAAGTGGCTGCCGCCGAACGGCTTCACCTGCAAGGTGCACCAGCTCGACGCGCAGGTCGGTGGCAGCTACCGGATGACGTTCACCAACTTCTCCAGCGGCAATGGCCACAGCTTCGGCGGCACCTATCGGGAGCTCGTACCAAGCGAGCGCATCCGGTACGACGACCGTTTCGAGGACCCCGACCTGCCCGGCGAAATGACCACCACCATCACTTTTCGCGCCGTCTCCTGCGGTACCGAAATGCATGTGGTGCAGGAAGGCATACCCGAGATGATCCCGGTCGAGCTGTGCTACATGGGCTGGCAGGAATCGCTGATGCTGCTCGGCAAGCTGGTGGAGCCGGGAATCCCGGACTGACTTGCAGGCGAGCCGCGCCCCCGATGGCGTCATTCCCGCGCGAGCAAAAATCCGGGTTGCCGTTTCGCAAGATCTCAAGATGCATGGGGATCCACTCCCCGTGAGACATTCGACTGCTGGTGCACAACCGCCAGCCACACCGGAAGTACCGCAGATCGCTATTGGTCGGGCGCGGAGGCCGCGGCCGTGCGCGGCCGGGAAGTCAGCCACGTCGCCGCCGTGTCGCCGGGGCTGGCCAGGTCGATGCGATTGCCCACGGCCATGGTCGATGACCCTGGCCTGACAGGCCACAAAATTGGGCAGGCCGAAAACGGAGGAGCCCCCGCAAGCGGGGGCTCCGGTTCTTCCGGTGTCGGCAATTCAGTGCTGTTGCGCATTCGCACCGGCGTCGCCGGTGGGCTGCACCGAAGTGACGATGCCGTCGCGGGCCGAACCGTGGGCACTGGCCTGGGCACCGGCCCGGCCGCTGGCGTTGGCCGAGCCGCCAGTGCCGGAGGTCGAGCCGGCGTTGGCGTTCGCGTTGCCGTTGGCTGCACCCGAGCCGGACATGTCAACCGTCTTGTCAGCGGTGCCGCGCAGCGCACTGGATGTCGGCGACAGCAGGCCCGGTCGCGTGGTCGCTGGTCGCGCGGTCGCGGCGTTGCCCGACGGCCGGCTTGCAGTGTTCGCACCGGTCGAGGTTGCCTGCGATGTGCTGCCGGCGGCATCCGTGCCGAGCGAGCCGGCGGTTTGGGCCGACTGGGTGCCGGTAGCGGTGGCTCGACGGGCCACGCCCAGGCCGGCAATGGCCGAGCCCTCGGCCGCACCTTCGGCATTCGCGGACGCGTTGCCGGCCTCGTTCTGCGCGCGGTTCAGCGCATCCTTGGCATCACGTTTGGCCGTCGAGACGGCTGAACGCGACTGGCCGACGGCCTGGTCCACGGTGCCAGCCACGGCATCGCGAGTGCCTGAAGTATCGACTGCGCCTGCCGCGGACGAGCCCAGTTGCCCCGTACCGCCCAACGCAGCGCCGTTGCCGTTGCCGGCATTGGCACCAGTCGCTCCGGTGAGGCCGGCAGCGGCGTCAGCAGCGGCCTGGCCGTTCACGTGGCGGGCAGCTTGTGCAGCAGTGTCCGTCGCCGAAGCGGCGGTCGCGGCGGCGCGCTGACGCAGGCGTTCCGCGCGTTGCCCGGCGGCCCGCTGGTTGATGTCGGGCGCATGGAGGTTGCCCATGCCGCGCGCGGAGCCGCCGATCTGGCCGCCCATCTGGCCCATCGCGGAATTGATCGGGCCGTTCATCCCGCCGGTGATGCCGCCGGTGATGCCGCCGCCACCCAGGATCTGGGCGTGCGCCGGGACCATCGCGGCCAAGGCCAAGGCACCGGCGAACAAGGTGATGCCAAGAGTCTTGTTGTTGAGCGTCGTGTTTCGCATGGGGGACCTCCTCTGCCTGCGGCGAATCCGCGGCTTCCAAGGTCCTGTACGTCCGCGCCGAGATGATCCTTCCATGCCGGCACGCTGCGGTCGGGTGGTGTTCAGATTCAGGGCGACAGCAGGCCGTAGCCGTAGCGCGGGTCGTGACCCGGGGCGCCAAGGTGGCGGGCCTCGTCGATCAGTTGCTGCTGCACCTGCGCCGCGGCGCCCTCGCGGGGAGCGTCCAGCAAGCGGGCTGCCTTTCGCGCCACGATCGGCGCCGCGAACGAAGTACCGCGCAGCGCGTCGCGGCCGCTGCCGACCACGCCGGACGCACAGAAGTCCACCTGGTCGCCGCTGCCGGACTCGGGCAGCACGCGATCATGCGCGTCGACGCCGCTGACGCCGATCACGCCGGGGTATGCCGCGGGAAACAGCGGCGGTGCCGCGGGTCCGTCGTTGCCGACCGCGCTGACCAGCACATGGCCACGCGCGATCATCGCCCGCACCGCGTGCGCGAGTACCGGGTTGTCGGGCCCGACCAGGCTGATGTTGATCACCGCCACGTTCTCGCGCGCCATCCAGGCGAGCGCGTCCACAAGATTCGATGTGGCGCCACCGACCGCGTCGCCGCACCACAGGTCGGCGGCATACAACGTGTCCGGATCGCCGGCGACGAGGCGGGCGGCGACCGCGGTGCCGTGCCGCGACGGGTTCGCCGTGCTGCAACCATGCCGCTCGATGCGCGCGTGTGCCAGCGCAGGATCGGCCGGGTCGACGCCGCCATCGATCAGCCCCACGCGTTGCGACGGTGCGCCGGATGACGGGGCGGCCGAGGTCGTCGCACGAGCAAGCTCATCGTTGCCCGCGGGCAGGTAGAGGTGCTGGTAGGTGAATGCCGCGTCCGGCGCCGCCTGCTGCAGGACGCGCATGGCCTTGGCCGTGCGGCGGCCGCGGTTGTCATGCAGCACCACGAAGTCCAGTCCCAGCGTCGCGTCCGCCGGCGTCGCACGATCCACCACGAAACCCAGCGCCTGCAGCGCATCGCGTTGCGTCGCCGACAGGCCGATGGCAAGGAATTCGCCGCGCAGGATCGGTGCGCCGCGGGGATCGACGTCGACGCGGCGGGGCTCGCTGCGCCGCAGCGCGTCGATCTGCAGTTTCCGCGTGAGGGCCAACGACCCGTGCAGCAGGTCGTCCACGCTGTGCAGGGGTGAGGTGGGCGCGACGCCGGGCAGGCCCACGCCGGGCACCTGCACATTCGGCAGGCTCTGAACCGGACCGAGTACCTGCGCCCGTGCAGGCGTCGCGCCGATCACGGCAAACGCGATGGCCAGCAACGGGGCGAGCATGGCGGACAGACGGTGCACGGGCATGGCCAACGGCCTCGGGAGCAACGGGGCCGGATGCTAGCATGGGCCTGCTTTACGCCCTCGAACTGCGCCGATGCGCACGAGGGAAGGAATCCTCCCCTCCGGACGTAATGGAAGGTGATGCGTGAATTCGAGCGACGCCGTGCGCGAAGGACTGATCCCGCTGTTGCCGCGCCTGCGCCGCCTGGCGCGGGCGCTGGCAGGACAGGTTGCCGATGCCGACGACCTGGTGCAGGTCGTGCTGGAGCGCGCGCTGGCCCGGGCCGCGCAGTGGCGGCCGGATGCCGCGCTGGATCGGTGGGTGTTCGCGATCGCGCGCAACGCTTGGCGGGACGAGTTGCGTGCACGCGGCCGGTCGCAACACCTGTTCGCGCCCGAGGAAGCCGGTGAGATGGCTGCCGACCGTGCCAGCGCACAGCCCGCGCAGCAATTGGAATTGGCGATGGCACTGGCGGCGTTGCCGCCGGATCATCGCGAAGTGGTGGCCCTGGTGCTGGTCGAGGGCATGTCGTACAGCGAGGCCGCCAAGCTGCTGGAGGTGCCGGTGGGAACCGTCACCAGCCGCCTGGCCCGCGCCCGCGCCACCTTGCAGGCCCATCTTGGGAAAGACGCATGAACCCGATCGACGACGACACCTTGCAGGCTTACGTGGATGGCGAACTCGACGCGTCCGACGCCGCGCGGATCGACGCCGCGCTGGCGCACGATGCCGTGCTCGCATGCCGCGTGCAGCAGGCGCGCGCCGTGCGTGAGCAGTTGCGCGCCGCGTTCGACCCGGTACTCGACGAGCCGGTGCCGGCACACCTGTCCGCCTTGCTGCAGCCGCCATCCGCGCAGGCAGCGATGCCGGCCACGCGGCTGGTCATGCCTGCGGGCCGACACGGCACGGGCACGACCCGACGCCGCGCGACCCGCCGCCGGTTTGTACCGGGTGCCGCGCTGGCCGCATCGGTGGCGCTGCTCGCCGTGGCCTTGTGGTGGTGGCAGCCCGGCGGCGACATGGTGCGCATGCAGGGCGGCCAGTCATTCGCCGCGGGCGCCTTGGCCCACGCGCTCGACGAGGCGCTGGCGAGCGAACCGGATGCGCATGCCCCGGTCGCCATCGGCCTGAGTTTCCGCAGTATCGACGGGCGCATCTGCCGCACCTTCGAGCTGCGCACCCCGCCGGCGCGAGCCGGCCTTGCCTGCCACAGCGATGCGGGCTGGGCATTGCCCGTGCTCAGCGCCATGGTCCCGTCGGAAGGCGGCGAACTGCGCCAGGCGGCGAGTTCCTTGCCGCCCGCGGTGCAGGCCGCGGTCGACGCACGTCTGCGCGGCGATGTCTTCGATGCGCAGCAGGAACGCGCGGCGCGCGATGCCGGCTGGCGTCAGCTCCCTCCGCTTCGAGAGGGAGGAAAAACGCGGCCGTGAACCTCAATGCATCGGCCTCGAAACAAGCGCGACCCGGCGCGCAATGGGTATGGAAGGTCCATGGTGATTGTGGTGACGGGCGCGTCCGGCAGCGGCAAATCGAGCTTCGGGCAAGCGCTGGCCACGACACCGGGCCGCGATTTTTCGAAGGAGACGACATCCACCCGCCGTCGAACGTCGAAGAAATGTGCGGCGGCACCGCACTCAACGACAGCGATCGCCGCCTGGATCAGCGTCAGCCTGACCACGCCAAGCATGCGCTTCGGCACGTGAAGGCCCGGATGCGCTTCGAGCTACCGGATCTGATGGCTGGTCGCGGTCGGCGTGACGAACAGCTCTCTGGCTGCGGTCTTGAAAATGGATCGGCACGGAATCCCTCTTTTCGATCAGGCAGGTGCCCTTCGACTCCGCCCTTTTCCCGGGGCGGATGGCGCATGACCTCCGTCTCCCATGGTTTCCAAGACGCTACCATATCGACACTGCAGCACGGCGCCGCCACCACCCCCGCGACATCATGATCCCGAAATTGCCTCCGCTCGCCGAAGTACTCGACCTGATGCCCGATGCGGTCTGCGTCGTCGATGCCGAAGGCCATCTCCTTTACGTCAATGCGAGCTTCGAGCGCATCTTCGGCTATACCCCCGATGAGGTACTTGGTCGGCGAATATTCGAGCTGGTCCATCCCGACGACCGCGCGGCGACCGTGCAGCAGGCCGCACATGTAACGGCCGGAGAGCTGCAGCGCCACTTCCGCAATCGCTATATCCACAAGCATGGTCACAGCGTGGACATTCAATGGTCGGCCCGCTGGCTGCCCGGGCACGGCGTGCGCATCGGGGTGGCCCACGAGGTGACCGAGCTGCGCCACGCCGAGCGCGAGCTTGAGCACCGCGCCAGCCACGATCTGTTGACCGGACTGCCCAACCGCCGCCGGTTGCGGAGCGAACTGCAATACGCCATCGCCCACGCGACGCAGACCGGCGATGGGCTGGCCGTGCTCTACCTGGACCTGGACGGCTTCAAGGAAATCAACGATCGATGCGGGCACCATGCCGGCGACCGCGTGCTGCACGAGGTCGCGCAGCGGCTTCAACAAAGCCTTCGACAAGGAGACCTCGTCGCCCGTGTCGGTGGCGACGAGTTTGTCGCGTTGCTGCCCGGCTGCAGGGATATCAAGGCGGCCCAGGCCGTTGCCGACGGTATCCGCGCCCGGCTGAGCTCTCCGTACACGCTGCCCGATGGTTTGTTCCGGCTGGATGCCAGTATCGGCATCGCCTGTTTCCCTGCAGACGGCAGTGACTCGGACGCCCTGCTGGCGCACGCCGACCGTGCGATGTATGCGGCCAAGCGCCGCCGTTAGCCATGTGGCGATGCCGACTTCGGGTGTGACGATGCAGATCGTGCTGATCGAGCCGCGGAATCGCAAACACTTCCCTCCACCGATCGGACTGACCCGGGCTTCGCGTGTCGATCTGCGCGTCCGTCGATCGTCGGAGAGTATGAAGGGCATCCTCCCGCCCTGAACCCGGAGAACCGACATGGTCAGCAAGAACACGATTTGCCTCTGGTATGACGGCACCGCCCTGGACGCCGCGACGTTCTACGCCAGGACGTTCCCGGATAGCACCGTGGGTGCCGTCCATCGCGCGCCGGGTGACTATCCCGCCGGCAAGCAGGGCGATGTGCTGACGGTCGAGTTCACGGTCATGGGCATTCCGTGCCTGGGCTTGAACGGCGGCCCGATGTTCCGGCACGACGAGGCGTTCTCGTTCCAGGTGGCAACCGACGACCAGGCCGAAACCGACCGCCTGTGGAACGCGATCATCGGCAACGGCGGCCAAGCCAGTGAGTGCGGCTGGTGCAAGGACAAGTGGGGCCTGTCCTGGCAGATCACCCCGCGTGCCCTGACCGCGGCGGTCACCGACCCCGATCCCGCCGTCGCCAAGCGCGCGTTCGACGCGATGATGACGATGTCGAAAATCGACATCGCCGCGATCGAGGCTGCGCGGCGTGGCTGACGACGGCAACGGTCAGCTGCCGTAGCCAGGCCAGGATGGGGGTCGCCTGGTCGGGAGGCACGCCCTGATCCCTGTTATCCATCAACTGGAGCCTTCCGATGATCCCCACCATCACCGCCTTTGAAAGTTCGCCCGATCGCGGCAAGGGACTCGCGCGCGACATGCGCGTTCGCTGGGCGCTTGAAGAAGTGGGCCATCCTTACGAGGTTCGGCTGGTTTCGTTCCATGCGATGAAGGAACCCGCGCATCGGGCGCTGCATCCGTTCGGACAGATTCCCACCTATGAAGAAGGCGATCTCGCCCTGTTCGAGTCGGGGGCCATCGTGCTGCATATCGCCGAGCGCCATGCGGGCCTGCTGCCAGACGATGCCAATGCCCGTGCGCGCGCCATCACGTGGATGTTCGCCGCGGTCAACACGGTGGAGCCACCCATCCTCGAACTCCAAACTGCCAAGTTCCTGGAGGGCGACAAACCCTGGTCCGGGCAGCGCCTGCCTCTCGTCATGGATCGCATCCGCGACCGGCTGAAGCAACTTTCCGCGCGCCTTGGCGATGCCGACTGGCTCGACGGTGCGTTCAGCGCGGGCGACCTGATGATGGCGGGCGTGCTGCTCCGCTTGAAGGCATCGGGCCTGCTGGACGAGTACCCGAACCTCGCCGCCTATGTCGCCCGCGGTGAAGCGCGGCCCGCCTTCAAACGCGCTTTCGCCGATCAACTGGCGGTGTTCACCAGCAGGCATCCGACCAGCTGACAAAGGTCCGCTCCGGGTCGCGGATTCAACGGATCCGCGAAACCGAGAGGAGGAAATCCATTCGCGACCGGTCGTCGAACAATGAGGCAACACCCATAACCCTGCCCCTCTTTCAACCGAGTTGGAGGATATCCGCCGTGACACGAATGATTTTTGTGAACCTTCCTGTTGGCAATCTCGACGCGTCCATCAATTTCTACAAATCCATCGGTTTCGAGAACAACGCTCAATTCAGCGACGAAACGGCGGCATGCATGGTGTGGAGCGAAGCCATCCACGTCATGCTGCTCACGCACGCCAAGTGGCGCACTTTCACGGATCGCCCGATCCCGACCGCAGGCTCCAGCGAAGTCGCGCTGGCGATCTTGCTTCCCGATCGCGAAGCAGTCGACGCCATGATCGAGGCGGCGGCAGCCAGGGGCGGAACAGCCGACATCAATCCCGTGCAGGACCTTGGCTTCATGTACAGCCGTAGCTTGGCCGACCCCGACGGGCATGTATGGGAACCCTTCTGGATGGACCCGGCAGCGATTCCCCCGGGCGATCAGCCAGGCTGAGCAAGCCGGCATACCGATCAATCCGGGCGCAAAAGAAAGGTGTCAGCAATTTGAGCGACTTGGCAGCCAATCAAAAATTGTCCCTGACACGAATGGCACTTACTTAACACCCGTTCGTCCCCGGATCAGGTCCGGGGCAGGCTCTGAGCGTAGGCCAAAGGCCGCACGCGGGGAGTGGCTATGGATGGCCACAGCTTTGAGGAGCGAGGAAGTCGAAGG
>DATNGL010000053.1:0-3725 GCA_035605895.1 Rhodanobacter sp. | reverse complement strand
ATTCATCTCACGCCATTGGGCAGTGCAGGTGAGTCGGGTGGATGAGAGCGGCAGCCAGCTGAAGAAATTCCAGAAGGAGCTGTCCAGTGGCACGGTGTCGCTGGTGCTGCTGGCGGTGCTTGGCCAGTCGCGCCAGCCGATGTACGGCTACCAGATTGCCAAGCGGCTGGAGGATGTCGGCGAGGGGGTGCTCGCCGGCAAGCAGAGCGCGCTGTATCCGGTGCTGCGCAACCTCGAAGCGGCCGGGTTGCTGGCCAGCGAGGTCGAGCCTTCGGTGAGCGGGCCGCCCCGTCGCTATTACCGCATCACCAAATCCGGGCGCGAATCATTGCGCGAGTGGACCTCGGCGTGGAATGCCACCCGTGATTCCGTCGACAACGTCTTGCAAGGAGGGGTTCCATGAATGCGCCACGCACGATTGCCGAGTATCTGGACCAGTTGCGCGCGGCCTTGCGTGGCGCCGACCCGGCCTTGATCCAGGATGCGCTGTATGACGCCGAGGAACACCTGCGGGCCGAGCTGGCCGAGCAGCCGGGGCGCGGCGAGGCGGAGATGCTCGAACATGTCGTGGGCAGCTACGGTGCACCGGACGAGGTTGCCGAGATCTACCGCGACCAGGAAATCAGGATACAGCGCGCGATCCGACCGCCGCCGCCGCCGCGCCGGCGTTCGCTGGTCGGGCGTTTCTTCGGCGTTGCCGCGGATGGGCACACCTATGGCGCCCTGTTTTACATGATGCTGTCGCTGGTCACCGGTATTTTCTACTTCACCTGGGCCGTTGCCGGTATCTCGATGTCGGGCGGCTTCTCGGTACTGATCATAGGCATTCCGTTCGTCGTGCTTTTCTTCAGCAGCGTGCGTGGTCTCTCGTTGCTGGAAGGACGCATCGTCGAAGCCATGCTGGGCGTGCGCATGCCACGCAGACCGCCGTACCCGACGGAGCAGGGCCAGTCCTTGCTGAAGCGGATCGGCGCCATGTTCCTGGACGCGCGCACCTGGAGCACGATCTTCTACATGCTGCTCATGCTGCCCCTTGGCATCCTCTATTTCACGGCCACGGTAACCATGCTGGCGGTGTCCCTCGGTTTTGTGGCCGCGCCGCTGATCAAGGCCTTCGGTTTCGACGTGATCAACATCAGCACCGACAGCTTCAGCTACTACGGCCCCGGATGGGCGGGCACCGTCGGGTTTTGCGTGCTGGGCATCGTGCTGCTGTTTGTCACGCTGCACATGGTGCGTGGGCTCGGTCGCCTGCACGGGCATCTCGCCAAGCACTTGCTGGTGGCCAGCGCCGCAACATGAGCGGAACCAGGCGACCCGGTGCTCAAACCAACTGCAGATCCCGCGGGTCTGCCTGCGGAAACACCGACTGCAGGCGGCTTGGCGAAAGACCCCATACGCGCCCGAACAGGCCGCCGAGCATGTCGCGATAGTTGGTCAGCACCGGGTAGTCGCGGTTCTGCAGCAGGCTTGATTGCGCCACGGCGATCTGCTCGCCGGCGATGCGGCCGCCGTTGACCTTGCCGCCCAGCACCCAGTGCACGGTGCCGTGGCCGTGGTCGGTGCCCTTGTCGCCGTTCTCGCGAAAGGTGCGGCCGAACTCGGACAGCACCACCACGGTGGTGTTGTCCCATTCGTCGCCGAGCGCATCGGCATAGGCGGCGAGGCCTTCGCCAAGATTGCGCAGGTTGTTGGCCAGGCCGCCGCTGACGCTGCCCTGGTTGACATGGGTGTCCCAGCCGCCGATATCGACGAAACCGAGGCGGTACCGGTCGCGCATCAGGGTGGCGATGCGCTGCGTCTCGGTGGCGAAGCCGCGCGCACTGGGCGCGCCGCGACTGGCCTTGATCATTTCGTTGCGCAGGTCGTCGGAAATCGTGGCGGGCAGCGCCAGCCCGTCGGCGGTGGCGGCAGCCAGCGGCGTGCCCTTGTACATGCCGCTGAGAATCGCTGCCTGGCGCGCATTGAAGCGTGCCTTCGGATCGGCCTTCAGCGAGATGTTGGGAATGTCCCTGCCGGCGCCCTGGAAACTGAGCGGCAGGTTTCTGGTGAAGGCGATCGCCGGCGCGCCGGTGAGCTGGCCGGACAGGCGCGCCAGGAAACCGGAACGGAAGCTTGCCCGGCTCGCGGTGGGCTCGCCGGATTCGATGTTGTTCTGCGTCTCGAAATGGCTGCGCGACAGATCGTCGGTGCCGGCGAACGGCACGAAGGCGATCTGCTTCTTCTGCCACAGCGGATGGATCGAATCGCGCAGCACCGGGTTGAGGCCCCAGTTCGCATCGAGCGCGATCGCGCTGTTCGGATTGGACGCGTCGGGGCGCGCGATCGCCAGCGTGGGGCGCGACTCGTAGTAGAAATCGCTGGCGTGTGGCACCAGCAGGTTGTTGCAGTCGTAGCCGCCGCGCAGGAATACCAGCAGGAAACGCGGCGAATTCGCCGGTGTGGCAAACAGGCGGCCGGTGAAGGACAGCGTCGGCAACGCCACGGCGGCGCCGGCGGCGGCAAGCAGGAATTCTCGGCGATTCATGGCATACCTCGTGGGCAGGATCTCGCTGCCGCTCAGCGGTAATTGAAGTCGGGAGAGGACAGCAGGTAGGTGTTCCATTCCTGTGCCGAACCGGCCTTGCCCAGCGCGACGCGGGTTGCGTCGGACAGGTACGGCTTGAAGGCGGTGCGGTAGAGCGGTGAATCCATGGCGGGCACCACAGGGCGCCTGGCGTTCCCCGCTGCGTCGGTGTCGCCCATGAACAAGCGATTCCTGCCGCTGCCGATCGCACGCGCCACCGCGAAACGAGCCGCTATCTGGCCCGAGCTCGACCAGCTGGCGCTGTCCAGCGGCCAGCCATCGGGGGTGATCCGTCCGTACACCGGCTCGCCCATCTGGTTCAGCCAGTTGAGCAGCGGCCTGGCGTCGCTGATCGGCTGGCCGTCGTAGGCCAGCTTCATCGCCGAGACCAGGAACTGGGTCGGATCCTTGAATTTCTTCGCGCCGCCGGCGAGCAGGGCAGGCGAGTCGAACATCGTGCGCAGTACCGCGGCGATGTCGCCATCGCTGCGCCGGAAAGTCTGCGCCATCGCATCGACCAGGGCCGGCGGCGGCTGGTCGGCCACGAAGTATTCGGCCAGCTGGCGCGAGACGAAGTGCGCGCAGGCCGGCTGGCGGGTGATCAGGTCCACCGCCTGCGCGATCTCGTCGTAGCCGCTGCCCCTGATGTCGTGGCCAAGGAACTGCTTGTCGCTGAAATCGTGCTGCTGCGGGTTGAACACAAACAGGCCATCGCGCACGAAGCCGGGCCGGCTGCGACCGAAGCGGCCGATACGCCGTGGCGCGCGCGGGGCGATGCCGGCGCCGGTGAGGATCAGGGCCAGCTGCTGCACGTCCTGCTGGGTGTAGCCGGAGCCGACCCCGAGCGTGTGCAGCTCCATCAGTTCGCGCGCGTAGTTTTCGTTGGTCTTGCCCTTGACGTTCTTCGCGTTGTCGAGGAACTCCAGCATCGCCGGGCTTTTCAGCGTGGCCATCACCAGATCGCGGAACCTGCCCAGCGCGTGCGGCCGGATCACGTGCTCCTCGTAGTCCGCCGCCGCCAGCCGCACGCGACCCTTGGCGCCGTAGACGCTGAAATGGTTGAGCCAGAACCAGACCATCTGCTCCTTGAGCGGATTGCTGCCGTAGATCGCGTGCAGCAATTCGGCCTGCTGGGCCTGCTGCACCAGTTCGCGGGCGT
>DATNGL010000052.1:0-4000 GCA_035605895.1 Rhodanobacter sp. | reverse complement strand
TTCAGCACCCAGTCGACGATCGAGTCGGACGGGTTGAGCATGGCGAACTTCGACTTCGCCTCGGAGCCGCCGCCCTTGGCGGCCACGATCACCTCGACGGTGTCGCCGGGCACGATCGACATGTTGACCACCGAGGGGGTGTTGTCCTTCGTGTTGATGCGCTTGCCGGCCGGATCGGCCAGCACGCTGGCGCGCAGCTTGTTGTCCGGGTCGTTGTACGCGCGGCGCACGCCCTCGTTGGCCATGTCCGCCAGCGACATGCTGGCATCGTCCCAGCGCACGTTCATGCCCACCTTCAGGAACACGGTGACGATACCGGTGTCCTGGCACAGCGGCCGGTGGCCTTCGGCGGCCATGCGCGAGTTGATCAGAATCTGCGCCATCGCATCCTTCGCGGCGGGACTTTCTTCGCGCTCGTACGCGGCGGCCAGGCTCTTGATGTAGTCGACCGGGTGGTAGTAGCTGATGTATTGCAGCGCGTCGGCGACGGACTGGATCAGGTCGGCTTGCTTGATGTGGGCCATGGACTCGGCTTTTCGCGGATGGGATCGCCCCCGAAAGCTCGTGCGCAGGGACAGTGAACGCCCATTGTGCCGCACGCGCGACCCAGGACAAAACTTCATGACGACGTGCCGTGCGACCGCCGGGTATGCGACGAGGGATGCAACAAAATCCGAACTTTTCACGAACACCGGTTGGTACTAAGCTCGACGAAGCGGCGCAACGCCGGTCGTCAGGGGGAACTGACGACGTCGCTGGGGAAACTGCAAGTCATTCGTGAATCGCCTGGGCTGGGTTCCAAAGCGGTGCCGCCTTCCGTTCGCCTGTCGAAAGCGCGTCCGTGTCCAGCCAGCTCCGTCCACTCAGGGAGTAATACTCATGCATTTGAAATTGCGCAGGAAGGCCCTCGGCATCACCCTGGCCGCCACGCTGGCGGGGGTGGCCACCTCGGCCACCGCCACCGGCCTGCAAGCCGCCACCGACCAGGGCCTGGCACCCACCGATCAAGCCGTGACCGTCAGCCTCGTGTTGCGATTGCGTCACGAAGACCAGCTCGAGAACTACGTTCAGCAAACTGCCACACCGGGCAGCGCGAACTTCCAGAAATTCCTCACCACGGCCGAATTCGCCGCGCGCTACGGCGCCACCGACGCACAGATTTCCCGGGTCCAGACCTATCTGGGTCAACACGGTCTGATTGGCGAAGTGCTGGACAACCACATGGTGATCAGCGTGCGCGGCACGCTGGGCCAGTTCAGCACGATGTTCGGTACGCCGGTGCATACCTACGTTTCACGCGAGACCGGCCGACGCTTCCATCGCCCGTCCGGTCCGCTGGTCATGCCGGTGGGTCTGGACAACAACGTGATCCTCGCCAGTGGCCTGAGCAACGAGTGGCATTACGTGCCGCACCACACGTCGAAGCTGCCGGTGTCGATCCTGCACGTCGCCAACCCGCCGGCCACGCTGTCCGCCAAGGCGGTCCCTGCCGCCGGCAACCCCACCGCCACAGGCATCCCTGGCCAGTACACCGTGGGTGACGTGGCCAACATGTACAACATCAACCCGCTGTACCAGCGCGGCATCACCGGCGCGGGCTCGACGGTGGCCATTGTCACCCTCGCCAACTTCGACCCCACGGATGCGGAGGACTACTGGGCCGCGATCGGGCTGGATACCAAGCCGGGCCGCATCACCCAGGTCCACGTCGATGGCGGCGGCGGCACGGACGGTGCCGACGAAACCGCACTCGACGTGCAGCAAGCCGGCGGGCTGGCGCCGCAGGCCGACATCATCGTCTATGACGCGCCCAACGCCGGCTCGGGCCTCGTTGATGCGTTCGCCCGCGCGGTCTCCGACAACAAGGCCGACAGCATCTCGACCAGTTGGGGCCTGGGCGAGATCTTCAACTTCGCCGCCTTGAACGTCGATGGCGCCCGCAACACCGACACCACCGACGTAGGCGACCTGAAGGCCTACCACCAGATCTTCCTGGAGGCGGCGGTACAGGGCCAGTCGATGTTCGCCGCCAGCGGTGATTCCGGCGCCTACGATACGGTACGCCAGCTCGGCAGCGGCGACGGTCCCGGCCAGTTCAGTGCGCCGCTCACCGTCGACGCACCCGCCTCGGATCCGTACATCACCGCCGCCGGGGGTACCACGGTGCCGGTGAAGTTCGTCAACTCCGCCGGGGATGTGGTGCTCTCGATCGATCAGGAAAGCGTCTGGGGCTGGGATTATTTGCTACCGTTCGTGCCCAGCCGCGACGCGGTGTTCTCGGTCGGCGGCGGCGGTGGCGTCAGCGTCTACTGGCGCGCGCCGCTGTATCAGTTCTTCACCTCGGGCACGCGCCGCAGCGAAAAGAAACAGGCGCTGGTCTACAACGACCCGGCCAGCGGCCCGTACACCTACCTGAAACTGCCGGGCAACTTCGCCGGGCGCAACGTACCGGACATCTCGCTCAACGCCGACCCGGAAACCGGCTATTTGCTGGTGTTCCAGGGCGGCTTGTACAGCTCCGGCGGCACCAGTTTCGTGGCACCGCAACTGAACGGGGTCACGGCCCTGCTACGACAGAGCACCGGCCACCGCATCGGTCTGTGGAATCCGCACATGTATCTGCTGCAGAACGTCTTCGGCTACGGCAAGTGGTCCGCCTTCAACCGCGTCAGCGCCGGCGACAACTGGTTCTACGCCGGCAATGGCCGCTACAACCCGGGCGCCGGCATCGGCACCCTGAACGTGGCCAATTTCGACCAGTTCCTGCGGGTCGGTTTCTGACCTGACCACCGGCCCGCGCGCAAGGCGCGGGCCGGTTCGCCGGCTTGCCGGCCGACTTCGTCGATGCGATCTTCCCGCTTTTCCCGTCCCGAATCGCCATGCCGCATCCACACCGCTTCCTGCAACTGGATGTCTTTGCCGAGCGCTTGTTCGACGGCAACCCGCTGGCCGTCGTAGTCGACGCCCAAGGCCTGGACGACGACGCGATGCAACGCATCGCGCACTGGACCAACCTCTCCGAAACCACCTTCCTGTTGCCGCCGACCGCGCCGCAGGCGGACTACCGCGTGCGCATCTTCACGCCGCGCCAGGAGTTGCCGTTTGCCGGTCATCCCAGTGTCGGCAGCGCCTATGCGGCGATCGAGGCTGGCCTGATCGACCCGGACAGGACCGCACTGGTCCAGCAGTGCGCGGCCGGACTGCTGCCGGTGCAGGTCATCGGCCAGGGGCCGGCACGGATCATCCACGTGCAGGCACCGCCGGCGCGGCTGGCGCAGGTCGACGACGCACTGCGGGCGCAACTGGCCAGCGCACTGCAGGTCGGGCTCGCGCCGGATCAGGCCAGTCACGTCGACAACGGCCCGCACTGGATCCTGTGCAACCTGCACGAGGCGGCGCCGGTTCGTGCGCTGGCGCCGGACATGGGCCTGCTGGCGGAGCTGTGCCTGCACCACGGCGCGGTGGGCGTCGGCGTGTTCGGGCACGAGCACACCGGCGACGCGGCAATGGCAGTGCGCGCCTTCTGCCCGGCCGACGGCATTCCGGAGGATCCGGTCACCGGCAGTGCGAGCGCGGCGATCATGGCCTGGCTCGGTGCACGCGGCGACCGCGACGGCTACGGCCTGCGCTACCGCACCAGCCAGGGCCGCGAGGTCGGCCGCGACGGCTGCGTGGAGGTCGCGCGCGACCACGCCAGCGGCGCCATCACCATCGGCGGCGCGTGCGTGATCGGCGTGCGCGGCGAATTGCAGCTGCCGCCACGGCCATGAGCCGTCTTGCCGAATGCACGGTGCGCGGCCATGCTGTCGCGCCGCCACTTCCGATCTGACCGATGCCTCCAGCAAGCCCCGCCGGCACCTACCTGCGCAGCCTGCGCCCCTGGGACGCGGCACTGATCGTGGTCGGCGGCATCATCGGTGGCGGCATCTTCCTCAATCCCGGCATTGCCGCGCAGCGCACCGAATCGGGGCTGGCGCTGCTGCTGATGTGGGCCGGCGCC
>DATNGL010000051.1:0-7687 GCA_035605895.1 Rhodanobacter sp. | reverse complement strand
GGCCGTGCTGCCGGAGCTGGACGAGATCGACGACATTCCGATCAACCCGGCCGACCTGAAAGTGGATACCTTTCGCGCCTCGGGTGCCGGCGGCCAGCACGTCAACAAGACCGACTCGGCGATCCGCATCACCCACCTGCCGACCGGCACCGTGGTCGAGTGCCAGGAGGAACGCAGCCAGCACAAGAACCGCGCCCGCGCGATGAGCCTGCTGAAGGCGCGCCTGCTCGACACCGAACGCAGCAAGCAGACCGCCGAACAGGCCGAGTCACGCCGGCTGCAGGTCGGCACCGGCGATCGCAGCCAGCGCATCCGCACGTACCGCTACAAGGACAACCTGGTCACCGACCACCGGATCGGCCTGAACCTGTACAGCCTCGCCGAGATCATGCAGGGCGGCCTCGGCGAACTGATCGACACGCTGACCCGCGAGCACCAGGCCGACCAGTTGCAGGCGCTGGGCAGCGCCTGAACCGCGCACCGGGCGCACGCCGGGACTCAGCCGGTGATGAATCCGGACAGATCCTGCTCGGCCAGGTTCTCGCGGAACACCTGCTCCACCTTCGCCGCCGGCGGCCCCTGCCGGAGCCACTGCTCAAGCACGTCCAGTGCCTCGCCACGGCCACTGGCCAGCACTTCCACGCGGCCATCGTCGAGATTCTTCGCATGACCGCTCAGCCCCAGACCCAGCGCTTGCCCGCGGGCACTGGCGCGGAAAAACACACCTTGCACGCGACCGCTGACGATGAAGCGCGCCGTCGGCATCAGCCACCGCCGGTCCCGATCCACTGCGCCAGCAACGCCGCGGTCACTGGCCCCACCTGGTGTTGCACCACCTTGCCATCCGGGCCGATCAGGTACGTGGTGGGCAGGCCGCGTGGCTCGTCGAAATCCTTCAGCGGCTTGTCCAGGGGCACCTGGGCGACCGGATAGACCACCGGATGCTTGGCCAGGAATGCCTTGATATCCGCTGGCGCGGTGTCGTCGTAAGCCAGTCCGATCGCGCGGACGTTCTTGTGGGTGGCGACGAAGTGCGAGATGTCCGGCATCTCCTTGATGCACGGCACGCACCAGGTCGCCCAGTAGTTGACGATCACCCAGTGCCCGCGCTGCCCGGCGAGGTCGAACGTCTGGCCGTCCAGCGTGGTGACCTTGAGCATGGGTTGCAGCGGCATCGCCGCATGCGCGGGCATGGCAAGCACCAGCGCCAAAGCCAGCGCGGCGAACGGTTTGAAAAGAATCATGCAGTTTCCTCGGATTCGGTGGTCGCCGGCGCCGGAAACGCCCGGTGCAGTCGCGTACCCAGTTGCGTATCCAGCGCCGCGGCCACCCTGGTGAGCAAGCCGATCAGTTCGGCCGGCAGGTCGAGACCCAACTGCGCCACTTCCTCGGCCGGATGCAGCGGCAGACGATAACCGGTATGGGCATAGATCCGCAGCAGGTCGGTACTGTCGAGGCTGCGACAGAGCAGCCAGCCACCCGTCTCGCCTTGCCGGATCAGCCCGGCACGCCGCAAGTCATCGAAATAGGCGGCGATCAGGCCACTGGGCAGATACGGCTCGCGCACGCGCACCGCCACCGGATCCACCCAGGCACCCGCGCGCTGCGCCTCGACGAAATGCCGCAGCACCACCATCAGCCCGAGGAACTCCGCGCCTTCCGGCAGGGTTTTATCGGACGGCTGGTATTCGTAGGAGGAGATCGACGCGGCGATCGAGGCACCGAGTATCACGATGACCCACGACAGGTAGATCCACAGCAGGAAGATCGGCAGTGCCGCCAATGCGCCATAGATCTGCTGATAGGTATGCGCGCTGTGCACGAACCAGCGGAAACCCCAGCGTGCGAACTCGAACAGCACCGCGCCGAGCATCGCGCCGATCGTGGCATCGCGCCTCGACACGCGCCGGTTCGGCACTACCACATACAACAGCCACAAGGTGATGAAGGTGACCACGAACGGCAGCACGCGCAGCAGACGCCCACCCATTCCCAACTGCACGGCCGTACCTTGCAGCAACGGCAGCGCGGTAAGGTAGGAGCTCACTGCGAGGCCGCCAACCACCAGGATCGGCCCCAGCGTCAACGCGGCCCAGTACAGCAGCAGGCGCGAGACCCAGCCGCGAGGACGCTGCACGCGCCAGATCCGGTTCATCCGGTCCTCGATGCTGACCATCATCGAGATCGCGCTGAACAGCATCACCAGGATGCTGATGCCGGTCAGCCCGCTGGCGTTGCTGGCGAATAACTGCAATGCCTCCTGCACGTGATGCCCTGCGGCCGGCACGAAACTGCGGAATACGAAATTGAGCAGGGTGTCGCGCGCACCCGCGAACACCGGGAACACCGAAAACATCGCCAGCGCCGCCACCATCAGCGGCACCAGCGACACCAGGGTGGTGTAGGACAGCGCGCCGGCCGTCTCGAAGCACTTGTCGTCGACGAAGCGCTGCCACAGGAAGCGGCTGAAGCTCGAGGTGCGGTCGCGGTCGTAACGCAAGGCCATGGACATCCCTTCGTGGATTGCCGTCCCGCGATCGGCGTGACGGCAACATCGGCGGCATCACTCGTTACACTAGCGCATCGCCACTGAATGCCCCAAATGCATGGACATCCTCGTTCTGTACTACAGCCGCAGCGGCCACACCGCCCAGCTGGCACGACTGATTGCCCGCGGCATCGAGGAAGTACCCGGCATGCGCGCACGCCTGCGCCAGGTGCCCCCGGTGGCACCGGTGACCGAAGTGGCACAGCCACCCGAACCCGAGGACGGTGCGCCGTACGTGCAGAAGCAGGATCTTCTCGATTGCGTGGGGCTGGCCATGGGCAGCCCCACCCGCTTCGGCAACATGGCGGCGCCGCTGAAATATTTTCTCGACTCGACCGGCGCCGAATGGGCCAGCGGTGCGCTGGTCGGCAAGCCCGCCGCGCTGTTCACCTCGACCAGCACCATGCACGGCGGCCAGGAATCCACCCTGCTGACGATGGCCCTGCCGCTGCTGCATCACGGCATGCTCGTGCTCGGCGTGCCATATACCGAGCCGGCGCTGACCGCGACGCTGAGTGGCGGCACACCCTACGGCGCCAGCCATGTGGCTGGCGCCAAGGGCGACAACCCGATCAGCGAACACGAACGTGAGCTGGCCCGCGCGCTGGGCCGGCGCCTCGCCGATGTCGCGCGCCGGTTGGCGGATCGGCCGTGAGCGGCGCGGCGGGCACGCCGGTCCTGCCGGCCTACCGCATCGGCCTGCTCGCCTGGGCGCTGCTGGTGCTGCTGCAACTGGCCTGGCATGGCTGGCTGTTCCCGGCGCAAACGATGCCGGCGTGGCTGGCGCTCGTGGTCACCGTCGTGCCCCTGCTGCTGCCGTTGTTCGCGCTCGGCAACATCCGCCGCGCCCTGCTGTGGGTCGGCATCCTCAGCCTGTTCTATTTCTGCCACGGGGTGGCCGAAGCCTGGAGCGCCCCCGGCGAACGCGTGCTGGCGTGGGTGGAAATCGTGTTGACCGTGGGCCTGATCGCCATGCTCGGCGCGGGCGTCAGGCGCCGCACCACGCCGCACTGAAATCCATGCGTCGGCGCGCGCCCCACTTCAACTCGACCGGATCACCCGCACCACCGATTCGCACTGGTCGACGAAGCCCATCCGGCGATACAGCGCACGGGCGCCCTCGTTGCCGCGCATGACATGCAGGAACGGCGTTTCGCCGCGCAGCAGCTGGCGCCGGATCAGCCTGGCGGTGAGCCGGCGCGCCAGTCCACGACCTTGCGCCTGCGGATCCGTGCAGATGCCGCTGACCTCGCGCAGATTGCCGGCGACGGCGCGCTCGCCGGCCATCGCGAGCAGTCGCGCGCCATCGAACAGGCCGAAATAGTCGCCCAGTTCGATCGTGCGTGGGCCGAACGGGCCGGGCCGGGTGAGCGCGGCCAGCGCCATCGCCTGTTCCACATGCTCCGACCCCAGCAGCAGGGCGTCAGGGGCACTGTCCAGCGCAGGCAGCTCACCCGCCCACAGCATCTTGAACATCGTCGATTCCAGTTCGACACGCCAGCCGGCCGGCGCCGGCCCGGCCCAGCCGTCGGTGTAGAACGACTCGCCGGGCGTGCAGTACGGTCGCAGCGCGTCGAAATCCGGCTGCGCCTGATTGGCGAAACCGAGGATCGGCGAGAATCCCGGCGCATACCGGCGCGCCCCGCCCGCGCCGACGGCGAAGCACGCCTGCGGCCCGCTCAAGGCATGCCAGAAGACATTGTCGAGGATGGACGATGCCACCGGCGCTACAGCTCGCGACTCATGAACACGCAGTACGGATCGGCGAGGTAGTTCGCAAACGGCTCGCATGGAACGAAACCGAAGCCGGCATACAGCCGATGCGCGGGCGCGAACGCCGCCGCCGATCCGGTTTCCAGGCTGAGCCGCCGATAGCCGCGCTGCCGCGCCTCGTCGAGGATGTGTCGCAGCAGGGCCGCCGCCACACCCTTGCGCCGATGGCGCGAAGCGGTGCGCATCGACTTGATCTCCGCATGCTGCGCGTCGAGCCGCTTCAGCGCACCGCAACCCAGCAACTCGCCGTCCTGCCACGCCGCCCAGAAGCTGATTCCCGGCTGGCGCAGCGCCTCTGCATCCAGCGCGTGGATGCTCTCCGGCGGCGAGTGAAGCGCCATGTCCCGCAGGTGCTCGCGCAGCAGGTCGATGACGTCGGGGCCGGTCAGATCGTCTGGACGGATCAACATGAGTGTCTGCTGCCTGGATGAGCCCGTGAATCAATTGAAAGAGGATGGATCATGTTTGCCGGTGAAAGGCGGCACCATCGCAAGCCGGCAACAGTCATCCGCGTCGAGGCATGGAATCCCCAGTTCCGCAGCAAGCGCGGCGCCAGGTGTTGACGTCCCCGAACCGGAGGCACTGGTGACGTGGACAAGCCAGCAGGAGACATCCGCCATCAGCCGAACACCACCATGCTCTGCCGACTCAGCGCCACCGGCTCCCCGCGCGGCCCCCACAGCATCACGCTCTGGTTGGTGTAGCCGTCGCGGGCGGCGAGCAGCTCGGCGTCGACGCGCCAGTCGTCCATGCCGAGGTCGTCGTAGCGGTCGCGCAGCATTTCGATCATCCAGGTCAGCGAACTGCCCGGGGTCTGCCGGTCGAACAGCGACAACGCGATCGGCGGAATGAAATCAGCAAAGGCCAGCACGTGGGTTTCGTCCGGACGCCCTTCGTCGCGCAGTGAAAGTTGCAGCACGGACTGCCGTTGCGAGCCACCACTGTAAGGCAGCTCGCCGCGCAGCCAGCGCACGCGGAAGTGCTGGGCGAACGCCGGCATCAAACCTTCCACATATTGCACTTCCTTCGCCGCGGTCGCGACGACCGGCGGCTGTTCCGGCCGGAAATCCAGCACGGAAGCGCGTGCACTGCCGAACACGCCAAGCAGCCGGCACAAGACCTGTTCTCCGTCGCACAGACTCGCCTCGACATGCATCGCGCTGCGACCGCGACGCAGGCAGGCAGCACGGATCGCTACGCTGCCGGCGGGCACCGGGGACAGAAAGGTGGTCTGCAGCGTGCGCAGCGGCATGTCCGACGGTACCAGTTCGCGCATGGCGCGCAAGGCCAGCGCCGCCTGCAGCCCACCGAAGGCGCTGCGCCCCTGCAGCCAGTCCTCGCTGACGCTGGCGCTCCATTGATCGCCGTGGCGCGTGACACTTTGCATGGCTTGTGAAAACTTCATCGCGGCTCCTGCTGATCCGTGAGCCGCCATGATGCCAGCGCTGCGGGCCGGCTCCTATACTCGAGGTCTGAAAACCACCGCCGCCGAGCATGCCATGCCTTTTTTGCAGGAAGCCCCGCAACTTGCCCACCCCTACCGCAGCGATCGGCAGTTGCTGGGTCTGCTCGATCGCGCGTTGCCCGCGCCGCGCCGCGCGGCACTGGACGCCGAACTCGATGCACTGGGCGACTACGCGGTGATGGCCTGGCAACGCGTCGGCATCACCACGCGGCGCAAGCCGGTACTGACGCAATGGAATGCTTGGGGCCAACGGGTCGACCGCATCGAGCTGACCACCGCGTGGCAGGAAGGCCCGCACATCACCACCCGTCACTCGGTACTCGCCGCCGGCCACGCCGGCCACCCGCATGCGCGACTGGAAGAGTTCGCCCGCGTCTACCTGTACCACCTGGCCAGCGAGTTCTACACCTGTCCGCTGGCAATGACCGACGGCGCCGCCACCGCGATCAAGGCGTCCGGCAATGCCGATCTGATCAAGCGCGTGCTGCCGCATTTCCTCAGTCGCGACGCCTCGAGCTTCTGGCTCAGCGGCCAGTGGATGACCGAAACCACCGGCGGCTCGGACGTGGGCAACACCGAGACCGTGGCGCGCCAGGACGCTGACGGCCAGTGGCGGCTGCATGGCCGCAAATGGTTCAGCTCGGCCGTGGTGGGCGAGGCCGCACTCGCGCTGGCGCGGCCGGAAGGCGCTGGCAGCGGCACGGGCGCATTGGCGCTGTTCTACGTGGAGACAATGGATGGCGATCGGCGCAAACCGGAGCTGGTCATCGACCGGCTCAAGGACAAACTCGGCACGCAGGAACTGCCCACTGCCGAAATCCATCTCGACGGCCTGCCCGCCTGGCCGCTGGGCGAGCTCGCCCACGGTGTGCGCCAGGTGGCGCCGATGCTCAATGTCACCCGCTGCTGGAACGCGATCTGCGCGGTGGCCAGCATGGCGCGCGCGATCAGCCTGGCACGCGACTTCGCCACGCGTCGGCAGGCGTTCGGCCGTCCGCTGATCGAACAGCCGCTGCATGCGCAGACGCTGGCCGACATGCAGGCCCAGTTCGAGGCGGCGTTCGCACTGGCCTTCGAAGTGGCGCACCTGCTTGGCCGCGTCGAGCAGGGCGAGGCCTCGCCGGAGGAAGCATCCGTGCTGCGCCTGCTCACCCCGCTGGCCAAGTTGTGGACCGGCAAGCTGGCGGTGAAGATCTGTTCGGAAGCACTGGAGTGTTTCGGCGGCGCCGGCTACATCGAGGATACCGGGCTGCCGCAATTGCTGCGCGACGCGCAGGTCTATGCGATCTGGGAAGGCACCACCAACGTGCTCTCGCTCGACAGCCTGCGCGCACTGGCCGGCGACAGCCTGGGCGCACTGCGCAGGGCCAGCGTGCGCTGGCTCGAAGGCAACGACGACATGCATGCGGGCAGCGCAGTCAGGCAGACACTGGACGCCGCGGCGCGATGGCTCGATCAGCATGGCGCCGAGCGCGACCTGCTCGAAGCAGGCGCGCGCGGTTTCGCCTTCACCCTCGCCCGCTGCGCCGCGGCAGCCCTGCTCGCGCGACAGGCCGCGTGGTCGAAGCGCCACGGCGATCGACGCCCTGCGGCCGCACTGCAACGCTTCGTCGGCCGCGGCCTGGACCGGCTGGTCGCACCGGACGCCGGCAACACCGTGCTCCTGCTGGGCTGACAACCTGCCCAACCCCCGCGCAGGCTAAAATGATGCAACTCCATCCATGGCCACCGACATGCAGCATCTGACCATCGTCACCACCGGCGGCACCATCGACAAGATCTACTTCGACGACAAGTCGGACTACAAGATCGGTGCGCCGCAGATCGGCGAGATCCTCGGCCATCTCGGCGTCGCCTTCGACTTCAACGTGATCCCGATCCTGCGCAAGGACAGCCTGCAC
>DATNGL010000050.1:0-2443 GCA_035605895.1 Rhodanobacter sp. | reverse complement strand
AGAGCGACCAGACCGTGCAGCTCGAACGCGCCCAGGCCCGCCAGGCGATCGGCAATCGCAAATCCGATCAGGCCTACGACGACTTCCTGCGTGACCTGCGTTCCAACGCCTACATCGACATCCTGGTGCCGGAGTTGCGCGGGACGGACACGTCCGCCAACGGCGCCGCCGCCCAGGCCGGCTGAACGTCATGCCGCTGGCCCGGCTGGCCGTCACTGCCGGCGAGCCCGCGGGCATCGGCCCGGAGCTGCTGATCCGATTGGCGGCCACGCCGCTGGCGGCCACCCTGGTGGCGATCACCGATCGCCAGTTGCTGCAACGCGCGGCCGTACGCTGCGGCGCCGACATCGTGCTGATCGACGACGATGGCGCGGGCGAGGCAGTGCGCTGTCCCGGCACGCTGCGCGTGCGCCACACGCCACTGGCCGCGGACGAAGTGCCCGGCCAACCTGATCCCCGCAACGCGCCCCACGTACTGGCCGCGCTGGCTGAAGCCGCCGATGGCTGCCTTGCCGGCCGTTATGACGCGGTGGTTACCGCACCGCTGCAGAAGTCCTCGATCAACGACGCCGGCATCCGCTTCAGCGGCCACACCGAGTTCTTTGCCGAGCGCGCCCGGGCCGACGTGGTGATGATGCTGGCCAGTCCGGAACTGCGGGTCGCCCTGGCCACCACCCATCTGCCGCTGGCGGCGGTGCCGGCGGCAATCACCTCCGCGTCGCTGACGCGCGTGCTGCGCATCGTCCACGCCGAACTGCGCGCGAAATTCGGCCTGGCCGATCCGCGCATCGCGGTACTCGGACTCAACCCGCACGCCGGCGAAGGTGGCCATCTCGGTCGCGAGGAACTGGATACCATCATCCCCACGCTCGAAGTCCTGCGCGCCGAAGGCATGCACCTGCTCGGCCCGTTGCCCGCCGACACCGCCTTCGTGCCCGCGCAGCGCACCCACTACGACGCGGTGCTGGCGATGTACCACGACCAGGCGTTGCCGGTGCTGAAGAGCGAGGCGTTCGATCGCACCGTCAACCTTACCCTCGGCCTGCCGTTCATCCGCACCTCGGTCGACCATGGCACCGCGCTTGACCTGGCCGGCAGCGGCCGCGGCGATCCGGCCAGCCTGATCGCCGCGGCGAACATGGCGCTCACCCTGGTACAACGCAGAAACACGCAGAGGCGAGCGGGCGATGAGTAGCCACAACACCGCCGCTCTCGCACATCACTCCTCTCCACTCGCCCCTGTTTTATGAGCGCCCGCCCCAAGAAAAGCTTCGGCCAGCACTTCCTGCACGACCGTCGCTATATCGACGGCATCGTCAGCGCGATAGCCCCGCGCAGCGACGATTTCCTGGTCGAGATCGGGCCGGGCGAAGGCGCGCTGACCCTGCCGTTGCTGACCGTGGCCGGCAAGCTCACCGCGATCGAGCTGGATACCGACCTGATCCCCGGCCTGCAGGCGCGGGCCACCGGCGTCGGCGAACTGCATATCGTCCACGCCGATGTGCTGAAGATCGACTTCAGCGCGATGGCGCACAGCCACGGCGTGCCGCGCCTGCGCCTTGCGGGCAACCTGCCCTATTACATCTCCAGCCCGATCCTGTTTCACTGCGTCGAACACGCCGCCGCGATCCAGGACATGCACTTCATGCTGCAGAAGGAAGTGGTCGAGCGGATGGCCGCGACACCGGGCAGCAAGGTATACGGGCGGCTGTCGGTGATGCTGCAACTGGCCTGCTGCGTCGAGCCGCTGTTCGACGTTCCGCCGGAAGCATTCCGACCACCGCCGAAGGTGGAGTCGGCGGTGGTGCGGCTGGTGCCGCTGCCGAGTCATGAATTGCATGATGCGCGACCGGACCACGTCTACGCCGTGGTCAAGGCCGCATTCGGGCAGCGCCGCAAGACGCTGGCCAATGCCCTCAAGCAGTTGCTGGACAGCGACGCGATACGCCACGCAGACATCGACCCGCGAGCTCGCGCCGAAACGCTTGCGCCGGAAGATTTCGTGCGCCTGGCCAAGGTTTATTCCGGCCAGGGATAGGCGGTGGCCGCGTATTCGCGATCGCGTCACCCCATTCGCGGCAGCAGGCCTTACAATCCGGCCATGACTGAAGAATCCCCCTACACGATCGACGTGCAGGTGCAAACCCGTTTCGTCCCCGATCAATCCAAACCCGGTGACAATCGCTACGTTTTTGCCTACACCATCACCTTGCGCAATGCCGGCAGGCTGCCGGCACGCCTGCTCGCCCGCCGCTGGCTGATCACCGATGCCAACGGCAAGGTGGAGGAAGTGACCGGCGACGGCGTGGTCGGCGAACAGCCGTGGATGCGGCCCGGCGATGATTTCGAGTACACCTCCGGCGCCGTGCTCGAGACCCCGGTGGGCACCATGGGCGGCAGCTACCAGATGCTGGCCGACGACGGCACCGAGTTCGAGGCGCCG
>DATNGL010000049.1:0-5898 GCA_035605895.1 Rhodanobacter sp. | reverse complement strand
TGCGTGGCCGAACTTCCTCTACCTGTCACCGCTGCCGATCCTGACCGTGGCGGTCGCCGCCTGGCTGTGGCGCGCGGTGCTGGCCAATCGCGAGGTCGCTCCGTTCGTGCTGGCGCTGGGTTTCTTCGCCTTGGGTTTCCTAGGCCTCGTGGTCGGGATGTGGCCGAACATCGTGCCGCCCACGATGAGCATCTGGGACGCCGCCTCGCCGCCGTCCAGCCAGGGCTTCGTGCTGGTCGGCGCGGTCATCATGATCCCGGTGGTGCTGTTCTACACCGCGTACTCGTACCGCGTGTTCCGCGGCAAGGTGCGTGCGGGCGAGGGCTATCACTGAGGGTCCCGCAGGTTCAGGCCAGCGCGGCGAATGCATCGCGGGTGAGGTTTTCCGGCGCGTCGTCGGTGCATGCCACGTCGTCCTCGATGCGGATCCCGCCGTAGACCTTGAACGCCTCGACCCTGTCCCAGGCGATGTCCTTCGACACCGGCTTGTCGCGCAGTTCGGCCAGCAGCATCTCGATGAAGTACAGGCCCGGCTCGATCGTCACCACCATGCCCGGCTCCAGCACGCGGGTCATGCGCAGATACGGATGGCCGTCTGGACGGCTGATGCTGCCACCGCGTTCGCTCTGCTGGAAGCCGGCCACGTCATGCACCTGCAAGCCGATCGGATGGCCCAAGCCGTGCGGGAAGAACGCGCTGCTGACGCCGGATTCGACGGCGCTTTCCGCGCCCATGCGGATGAAGCCGTGCTCGCGCAGCACGCCGGCCAGCACGTGATGGGCGTGGATGTGCAGTTCGGGATAGCTCTGCCCGGCGCGCACCTTGGCGACGAAGCCTCGCTGCGCGGCGTCGACGCTGTCGATCAACGCCTGGAATTCGGCTGCCTGCGATGACGCGTAGGTGCGCGTGATGTCGCTGGCGTAGCCGGCGGCACTGGCGCCGGCGTCGATCAGGAACGAGCGGCTGTGCGCGGGCGGCGTGCGATCGAAATTCGTGTAGTGCAGCACGGCGCCGTGTTCGTTGAGACCGACGATGCTGGCGTAGGGCAGCTCGGCGTCGATCTGTTTCGCGGCGGCGAGGTAGGCCATGTGGATGTCGAACTCGCTTTCGCCGGCGCGGAACGCGGCTTCGGCGGCGCGGTGCGCACGCGTGCCGATGCGGCTGGCTTCGCGCATCAGCGCCAGTTCGTACGGCGTCTTGTAGCTGCGGTGCCAGTGCAGGTAGTCGAGCACGGCCGGCGGATTGTTCGCCTCGACGCCATCGACGGCGGGGCAGGCAGCGGCGATTACCGCGCGCTTGCCGGCGGGCAGCGCGGCCAGCGCGTCGGCGGCGCTGCGCACGATGGCGATGTCGAAGTGTTCGACCCAGTAACCGTGCGGCGCCTGCGGCACCACATGCCAGTAGTCGCGCGGCTGCACGAAGACCAGTTTCGGCTTGTGGCCCGGCGTGTAGGCGATCCAGCTGCCCGGCGTGTCGGTCAGCGGCAGCCAGTGCCTGAAATGCGGGTTGGCGACGAACGGGTAATCCTGGTCGTCGAGGAACTTGCGCAACGGTGTGCCGGCGGCGATCAGCAGGTGATCGAAGCCGCCCAGCGCGAGTGCCCGGTCGGCGCGCTCGCGCACGATGGCCAGATGGTGCGGATACAGCGGGGCGAGTTGATCGTGCATGGAGCCTCCTGCAACGGCGGGCTGCCTTGCTGCCGGATCGTCTGCGCGGATCATGGCAACGACCGCCATGCGGGCCGCTTGCGCGCAGGGCCGGAACAGCCCGTGATGAGATGGGGAAGGGGAAAGTGGACGCCCATGATGCCGTGGGGGCTGCGCGACTGCCAGCGAAGCTCAGCCCTGTGTGAGCCAGCTTTCGAGGCGGGCGGCGTCGACGTCGGTGATCGCGATGATCCGATAGCCGGCCCAGATCTGCCCGGAGCTGGCGGCATGCTCGTGCCACTGTTCCTGGATGCCCACCTCGATCGGTTGCGACTGCACCAGCGCGCGGCCGGTCGCCGGCAAGGCGATGCTGACCTGGTAAAGCGCCTCGCTGCGCGGTGCCTGCGAGGTGATCAGCAACATGCCGGTGCTGGACAGGTTGCCCAGATGGCCGATCGGCTCGCCGCGGATCACGTCGGTGACGATGGCGTTGCCGGGCGCACGTTTGCGCGGCGCGCGGCGCTGATTGACGGGAACGTTGCCGGGGCTCATCGGTGCCTGGACTCCACGGGCCTGGCATTGCGGGCAAGCGCCGCCGACTGGCGCAGGTTGCCGGTGAGGCTGTGCCAGGCGCGATCGAGCAGGCTCTCGGGCTCGGCCGGCACTTCGCAGGCGCGGCCGCTGGCAACCTCGTGGGCCAGCTGCGCCATGCTCATTTCCTCGCCGCGCTGGCCACGTCGACTGACCAGCAGGCAGCGTCCCGACATCGGCGAGTACCAGGCGAGCTTGCGTCGTGCGATCTGCCCGTTGGAGGGATCGACGAACTCAAACCAGCTGCCGAACGGCAATTTGCGCAGATGCTGTTCGATATGCGTTTCGCGCGGTTCGACGGCGGGCAATCTGGTTTCCGGTGGAACTGGCGACGCCGCCTTCGGCGTCGTGGCCGGCGCAAGTCTGGCGGAAGCCGGGCGGCTGGCAGGAGCCGCAGGAGCCGGCTCGTGGTCCGCCTGCTGTTCGCCCAGGCGCTGGTGCTGTTTCAGGCGCAGGGCGAGGTCGGTGGCGCTGGGCAGTTCGACGGCGGGATCCGGCGTGCCGGCGCCGAGCAGGCGTTGCGCCACCTGCACCGCTTCCTCGGCGTGCATGCCGATCTGCTGCAGGCCGCTTTCCACTTCCTGCTGCAATTGCCGGTGGTCGGACGTGGGCAGGCGGCCGAGCAACTGGTCGGTGATCGCCAGTTGCGCCTTGAACGCCGCGCTGTCCTCGCCATGGCGCAGCAGTGTCAGGGCCAGCACGTCGGACCAGGCCCGATCGAGCAGCGCGCGCAACAGGCCGCGTGGCGGCGACTGGGCGAAGCGTTCGGCCATCAGTTCGCTGGCGCGGTGGCGGGCCTGGTCCAGTCGTTCGCGCCCTTGCGCTGCCTCGACGTGGCGCCGCTCGGCGGCCTGCGCCTTGCGGGTCAGCAGCGCCAGGTGGTGTTCGATGTCCGCCAGCAGGGTGGTGTAGAGCCCCGCGCTGGGCGGCTCTTGGTTGGCGCGGCTGACCAGCTGTTCGAGCTTGCTGGCCAGCGGGCGGTTGCTTTCGTCGTCGCTGCCGTCCAGCCAGTCGTTGGCTGCGGCGGCGACGGTGTCGAGCAGTTGTCGCGCAGGATGTTCGCGTTTCTCGAAGAAGCTGTGGTCGGCGACCGCCACGCGCAGCACCGGCAGTTGCAGGTTGCTGAGCAGGCTGCGCGCGTTGCCGCCCTGCTGCAATTGTTGCCCCAACTGCTCGAACAGCCCGGCGACGAGTTCCACCGTGTCGCCCTGTTCGCTGGTGAGTTGGGTGCGCGGCGCATCGGCCGGTTTGCCGAGGTTGAGCTGGGCCAGCAACTCTTCGCGCAAGCGGGCGGCGCTGCGCAGCTCGCGGCTGGCGTGGTCGGTGACCTGGGCCAGGTGCTGTTGCAGCGCGCCCAGCGCCAGTTGCAGCTCGTCCTCGCTGGCGACCGGGCCGGCGGCATCGCCGCTTGCCATGCCCTGGCCGCCACGCCGTTGCGACAACAGGTCGCGCAGCGATTCGAGTACATGGATCGAGTCCTCGCCGGCGCCACTGCCATGCGGCTTGCCCGGGCTCTCCGCCGCCGGTACGGCTGCCACCGCCGGTTCGCTGGCTGGCGCGGCTTCGGACATCCCCGGACGCGCCCGCTTGTTGCTCTGGCGCGGCACCGGGATGCTGCGCAGCTGCGGCAGGATGCCTGCGGACTGCCAGTGCAGGTTGATGGTGTCGTACAGCGCGGCAAGTGCGGGAATGACCCACTGGTCGAAGTGCTGCAGCAGCAGCAGCTGATGCTTGTGCGGGAGTTCCAGCTCGGCACTCGCCAGGTGGAACGCCTTGGCCAGTGCGTGCGGCCCGAGCGGCAGCGACTGGCCTTCCAGCGGCGGCGAACCGATCAGCACCGCCAGCCGATAGCCGAGTTCATACAGGGCACGGCCGTGGCGCACGTCGCCACGGGCACCGAGTTGATCCAGCGTCATCGACATTTCCTGCACGCCGGGGTCGAGCAGTTCCAGCGACAGCCACGGACCGGGTTCGGTGGCCGCGGCGGACTTGCCCGACGACCGATCGAGCTCGTTGATGGCGCTGCCCACCTGTTCCATGAAGGATTGCAGGACGCTGTTGCGCCCTTGCAGCACGCGCTGCCGGCTGGCAAAGCACTCGTGCTGTTCGTCGGAGCGCTGGGCGTGATCGGCCAGCGCGAAAAGCTGTTTCTCGAACTCGCCCAGGCAGTGACGAACCGGTCCGTGCAAACCCTCCACGCACAACGTGTAGCTGGTCTCGATCAGCTTCTGCGCGCGCGCCGGCCAGCGCCCCTGGCTCAGGCGTGCGGGCGAATGCGACCCGGGCGGGTGCCGCAGATCCTGTCCGGCATTCATGAATGCAACCTGTCCAATTCCCCTGGGTGCGCCCAGTCTATGCCGGTTGCTGCGGCTATGCCATTGCCTGACGGGGCACGATCAGCCCAGGAAACCGCTGATCACATCGTTCAGGAACCGCTGGCCCAGAGTGGTGGTATGCAGCCGTTGCGGATCCTCGCGCAGCCAGCCGCGCCGGCGCGCATCGGCCAGCGCGGCGGCGATGTTTTCCAGCGGCAAACCGGTGCGCAGGGTGAAGTCGGCCAGCGGCACGCCGTCGATCAGGCGCAAGGCGTTCAACATGTATTCGAACGGCAGTTCCGCCGGACCGACCACATGGTCGCCACCGATGCGGGCGGGTCCGCCGTTCGATTCCATGTAGGCGCTCGGGCCGCGGGTTTTCCAGCGCCGGCGCACCTGGGCGCCGATGGCGTCGCTGAGCTTGGCGTGGGCGCCGGCGCCGATGCCGAGGTAATCACCGAACTGCCAGTAGTTGAGGTTGTGCACGCAGCGCCGATCCGGCTGCGCGTAGGCAGAGATTTCGTACTGGCCGTAACCGGCGTCGGCGAGCTTTGCCTCGCAGGCTTCCTGCATCGCCCAGGCGTGGTCGTCGTCGGGCAGCGGCGGCGGGTTGGCTGCGAACGCGGTGTTCGGCTCCAGCGTGAGCTGGTAGTGCGAGATATGCGTGGGTGCCAGCGCGACCGCGCGTTCCACGTCGGCCAGTGCGCCGTCCAGGGTTTGCTGTGGCAGCGCATACATCAGGTCGAGGTTGATGTTGGTGTAGCCGGCATCCTGTGCCGATTTCACCGCGGCCTCGGCTTCGTTCGCCGAATGGATACGGCCGAGCCGCTTCAGCTTGTCGTCGTCGAAACTCTGCACGCCGAACGAGATGCGGTTGATGCCAGCGGCGAGGTAACCATCGAAGCGGCCGTGCTCGACCGTGCCGGGGTTGGTTTCCAGGGTGATCTCGGCGTCGGCCTGCAGCGGCAATCGCTCGCGCACGCCGTCGAGCAGGCGCGCGATCAGTTCGGGCGAAAACAGGCTGGGCGTGCCGCCGCCGAAGAAGATGCTGATGACGGGGCGGCCTTCAAGTGCGGCAGCGAAGTCCGCGCGATCGGCGTCGAGGTCGGCCAGCAGATGGTCGATGTAATCGGAATACGGCGGCGGTTCGCTGCGCAGGCCATGCGAGTTGAAGTCGCAGTACGGGCACTTCTTCACGCACCACGGCATGTGGACGTACAGCGACAGCGGTGGCGCGACGAGGCTCATGCGTGGCGCAGTTCGCGCAGCCGTTCGTGCAGCAGGGCCAGCGCCTGGCCGCGGTGGCTGAGGCGGTTCTTCAGCGCATCGTCCATCTCGGCGACGCT
>DATNGL010000048.1:0-4270 GCA_035605895.1 Rhodanobacter sp. | reverse complement strand
CAGCCGCTCTGGCGCACCGGCCACGGGTGGCGGACGATGCGGCGGCACCCCGGACGGCATCATCAGCACATCGGCATCGAGCAGTTCGGACGCTTCCCAGGCCACGCACAGATGGCCGAGATGGATCGGGTCGAAGGTGCCACCGAAGATCCCCAGCGGTTTCACGCCAGTGCCCCGGCTGCGCGTGGTTCGGCGAGGGCCGCGATCAGGCGCTCGGCCTCCAGCCACGCATCGCCGGTTTCACGCCCCTTGGCCATGCGGTCGATCCGTGCCGCGCGCGCCAGGCATTGCAGCCAGTGCTCGCGCGGTGCGCGGCGCAGCGCCTGGCGGAACATCTGTTCGCGCGACTGCCACAACCGCTCGGCCTTGGCCTGCGCCGCGAAATTCGGCGCATTGGCCAGCCGCAGCGCCAGCTGCAATTGATTGACCAGCCAGCCCATCAGCGCGATCAACTCATCGCCCTCCGCCCGCAGGCCAGCCAGCACGCGCAGTGCGCGCGCCCCATCGCCGGCGAACGCCGCGTCGGTGAGTTTGAAAACATCGTAGCGGGCGCTGTCGGCGACCAGGTTTTCCATGTCGGCCGCGTCGATGCGGCCCTCGCCATGCAACACCAGCAGCTTGTCGACCTCCTGCGCCGCGGCAAGCAGGTTGCCCTCGACCCGCTCGGCCAGCAGGGCCACCGCATCCGGCGTGGCGGTCAATCCGCGCGAGGCCAGGCGTGCGCCGATCCACGCGACCCACTCATGCGGTTTGGGCGCATTGAACACCACCATGCTGCCGCTGGCATCGAGCTTCTTGCTCCAGGCGCCATCGTGCTTGCTGCTCCACTCCAGCGCGGTGATCAGCAGGGTGACGTCCGGCGGCGGGTCGGCGCAGAACGCATTGATCGCCTTGGCGCCATCGATGCCCGGCCGCCCCGTGGGCAGGCGCAGGTCGATCAGGCGGCGGCTGGCGAAGAGCGACATGCTGGCGCCGGCGCGAGCGAGGTCGTCCCAGTCGAAATGCTGGCCGGCCTCGAGCACCTCGCGTTCGCCGTAGCCAAGCTTCCTGGCCTGCGCACGCAGCGCATCGGCGGCTTCGAGCACCAGCAACTCGTCGCCTGCCAGCAGGTAGACGGAGTCCAGCCGATCGGCCGCCAGCGCCTTCGCCCACTGATTCGGGCCGAGCGGCATCAGTGGACGCTGGCGGCTGCCGCCGGAGCGGACGCCGGATGCTGCGCGGCGGCCTGCAGCCGGAACAGGATCGCCTGCACCATGTCGTCGTCGAGACTCTTCTGGATCTGCTCGACCTGCGAAGCATTGCCGATCGTGTCGCTGGCGTCGTAGCTGTACTCACGCGACATGTTGATGTGCTGCAGCGGCACCAGCGCCTGCCCCGCCGCATCGGTGACCTGGAACTGCACGGCATAGTGGATGGAATACTCGCTGATGCGCGCATAGCCGCCGGAGGTCAGCGTGTCGGTCGAGAAGGCCGCCGTCGGTACCTGAAATTCGGCGATGCCCGGCCCGGCATCGTCCTCGACGGTGGCGCCGGACGTCTCCAGCGTGCGCGCCAGCTGGCGCTGGAAATAACTGTCGCCATTGACGGTCAGGTGCACCCGCTGCATCGAGGCTGGCAAGCGGGCGTTCTCGCGCAGGTGAAATCCGCACGCACCGAGTGCGATCGCGGCGAGCAGCAGCGCGATGGCCTGGACGGGGCGGCGTACATTGGTAAGGCTCATGGAGGTCACCCTGCGACGATGTTGACGATCTTGCCTGGCACCACGATGACCTTGCGCACCGTCATGCCTTCGAGGAAATGCACTACCTGCGGTTGCACACGGGCCAGCGCCTCCGCCTCCTCTCTCGAGGCGTTGACCGGCAGTTCGATGGTAGCGCGCAACTTGCCGTTGATCTGCACCGCCAGGGTCACCGCGTCGCGCACCAGCGCGGCCGGATCGGCTTGCGGCCAGGGCCGGTCTTCCAGCACGGCCGGCGCATGCCCGAGCACCTGCCACAGTGCATGGCAGATGTGCGGCACCACCGGATTGAGCAGCAATACCATGGCTTCCAGCGCCTCGTGGCGCACCGCGCGACCCTGGTCGCTCCGGTCGGTGAACTTGCCCAGCGCGTTCAGCAGTTCCATCAACGCGGCGATCGCGGTATTGAACGCGTGGCGACGGCCGAAATCGTCGCCGACCTTCTGGATCGTCTCGTGCAGCTGGCGGCGCAGCGCTTTCTGGCCAGCGTCCAGTGCGGCGGGATCCGTCACCGGATGATCCGGGTTCGCCGCGTGCGTGGTTACCTCGCGCCACAAACGCTTGAGGAAACGCGCCATGCCCTCGACGCCAGCCTCGCTCCATTCCAGCGACTGTTCCGGCGGCGCGGCGAACATCGAGAACAGGCGCACGGTGTCGGCACCGTACCTGTCGACCATGGTCTGCGGGTCGATGCCGTTGTTCTTCGACTTGGACATCTTCTCGGTGCCGCCGATCTGCACCGGCTGGCGGTCGGCCTTGAGCACCGCACCGCTGACCCGGCCGCGCTCGTCCCGCTGCACCTCGACGTCGGCCGGGTTGATCCAGTCCTTCGAGCCGTCCGTGTTGTCGCGATGGAACGTGTCGGCGATCACCATGCCCTGGCACAGCAGGTTCTGCGCCGGCTCGTCCGAATGCACCATGCCGGCGTCGCGCATCAGCTTGTGGTAGAAGCGGAAATACAGCAGGTGCATGATCGCGTGTTCGATGCCGCCGATGTACTGGTCGACCGGCAGCCAGTAATTCGCGCGTTCGTCGATCTGCGCGTTCGCGCCGGGACTGGTGTAGCGCGCGTAATACCAGCTCGACTCCATGAAGGTGTCGAAGGTATCGGTTTCGCGCTCGGCCGGGCCGCCGCATTGCGGGCACGCGCACTTGCGCCACTCGGGATCGGCCTTGATCGGCGACTGCACGCCGGAGAACGCGACGTCCTCGGGCAGCACCACCGGCAGTTGGTCTTCCGGCACCGGTACCGCCCCGCACTTCGGGCAATAGATCACCGGAATCGGACAGCCCCAGTAGCGCTGGCGGCTGACGCCCCAGTCGCGCAGGCGCCAGTTGACCCGGCGCGAGCCGCTGCCATCGCGTTCGAAACGCGTGGCCAGCGCGTCCAGCGCCTGGGCGAAATCCATGCCGTCGTACTCGCCGGAATTGACCAGGGTGCCGCGCGGGGTCCAGGCGGCCTCCTCGCGAATGCGCCGCTCGAATTCCTCGACCACCCGCACCGGTGCAGAGACATCCTGTGCATTGGTGTCGCGGCCTTCCAGCGCGGCGAGCATCGGGTCGATGCCGACGCCCAGCGAGAGGTCGTGCTCGATCTGTTTCAACGCGGCCAGCACCGAATCGTCGACGATGACCATCCTGATCGGCAGGCTGTACTTCTGCGCAAATTCCCAGTCGCGCTGGTCGTGCGCGGGTACCGCCATCACCGCGCCGGTGCCGTAGCCCATCAGCACGAAGTTGGCGACCCAGATCGGCACCGGCTCGCCGGTCACCGGGTGGATCGCGCGCAGGCCGGTGTCCATGCCGCGCTTGTCCTGGGTCTCCAGCTCGGCCTCGGACACGCCGCCGTGCTTCAGCTCGGCGATGAAGGCCGCGAGCTTCTCATTGTCCCGTGCCGCCCGCAGCGCCAGCGGATGCTCGGCCGCGATCGACAGGAAGGTCACCCCCATCAGCGTGTCGGGACGGGTGGTGAACACGCTCAGCGGTTCGCCTTCACCTTCCGGCGCAAAGTGGATTTCCAGCCCTTCGCTGCGCCCAAGCCAGTTGCGTTGCATGGTCTTGACCGCATCGGGCCAGCCCGGCAGCGCGTCCAGCCCGTCCAGCAGTTCCTGCGCGTAGTCGGTGATTTTCAGAAACCACTGCGGAATTTCGCGCTTTTCCACCACCGCGCCGGAGCGCCAGCCGCGGCCGTCGACGACCTGCTCGTTGGCCAGCACGGTCTGGTCGACCGGATCCCAGTTCACCACCGCGTTCTTGCGATACGCCATGCCTTTCTTCAGCAGGCGCGTGAACATCAGCTGTTCCCAGCGGTAATACTCCGGGCGGCAGGTGGCGAACTCGCGGCTCCAGTCGATCGCGTAGCCCATCGACTTGAACTGGCTGCGCATGTGTTCGATGTTGGCGTAGGTCCATTTCGCCGGCGCGGTGCTGTTCTTGATCGCGGCGTTCTCGGCCGGCAGGCCGAACGCATCCCAGCCCATCGGCTGCAGCACGTTCCTGCCGTTCATGCGCTGGTAGCGGCTGATCACGTCG
>DATNGL010000047.1:0-8439 GCA_035605895.1 Rhodanobacter sp. | reverse complement strand
AGCCTGCAGGAAGGGCAGAAGGTGAGCTTCAAGGTGGTCGACGGTCAGAAGGGCTTGCAGGCCGAAGACGTCACGCCTGTTTGATCCCGCCTGTCCGGGGTCAGCCAAGGGCCGGCATTTGCCGGCCCTTTTTTGTGGCGGCCGCGCGCATTGGTTAGGCTGTATGGATGCCTGATCCCGCTGCGTCCTCCTTGCCCACACCAGCCGCCGGGGAAGCGCTGGCCATCCCGGTCTGCGCTGCCGGTGGCGCGCGTGTCGAATTGCTCTGCGTCGTGCCGGCCGCGCCGCGCCGCCTGCTGTACTGGCTGCCTGCGATGGGTGTGCCGGCGCGGCACTACCTGCCGTTCGCCGAGGTGCTGGCGGCACGCGGGGTCGGTGTGGTTCTCCACGAATGGCGTGGCATCGGTTCCAGCAACCGGCGCGCCGGCCGTCATTGCGACTGGGGCTACCGCGAGCTGCTGCAGGATGATCTGGCTGCCGGCATGGCGGCGCTGCGCCAACGCTGGCCGGAGGCCAGGCGCAGCGTGGGTGGACACAGCCTCGGCGGCCAGCTCGGCCTGCTCGTGGCGAGTCTGCATCCCGGCATGTTCGACAGCCTGGCGCTGGTGGCCAGCGGCGCGCCGTACTGGCGCAGTTACCGGCATGGCTGGGTGATCGGGTTGGCCATGCTGCTGGCGCCGATGGTGGCGAATCTGTGCGGCTACCTGCCCGGGCGCCGTCTCGGCTTTGCCGGCAACGAGGCGCGCGGGGTAGTCGCCGACTGGGCGCGCAGCGGTCGCCGCGGGCGTTATGCAGCGAGCGGCATGACCCAGGATCTCGAAAGCTGTTTGGCCGCGCTGCGTTTGCCGGTGCTGGCCGTGCGCCTGCAGGACGACTGGCTGGGACCGGCCGCGTCGCTGGACTGGCTGCTCGGCAAGCTGGGGCCTTGCGACCGCACCCTCGAATTGCTGGAGCCGCAGGACCTGGCGGGCGACCCGGCGGATCATTTCAGCTGGATGAAAACTCCCGCACCGGTGGTCACGCGCTTGGTCGACTGGTTCGATGCGCTGGATGCGGTGCCGCCCCGACGCGCCGACCCGGCGGCTTGATTCCTCGCGTTGCGCCTGCATCTCGATGACTTGATCTCGCCTGGAACAGCCGATGAACCTGTTTGATCCCTTGACCCAGCGCAGCCTCACCCTGCGCAATCGCCTGGTGGTGTCACCCATGTGCGAGTACTCGGCCGTCGACGGCGTGCCGGACGACTGGCATATGGTGCACCTCGGCAGTCGGGCCGTCGGTGGCGCCGGCGCAGTCTTCGCCGAGGCCACGGCCGTCTCCGCGCAGGGCCGCATTTCGCCACAGGACACCGGCTTGTGGAACCAGGCGCAGGTCGATGCCTGGCGCCCGATCACCCGCTTCATCAAGGCGCATGGCGCGGTCGCCGGGGTGCAACTGGCGCATGCCGGGCGCAAGGCGAGCACGTTGCGGCCGTGGGACGGGCATGGCCCGGTACCGGCCGGGCAGGGCGACTGGATCACCGTGGCGCCTTCGGCGCTGCCGTTCGATACCGGCTGGAACCTGCCGCAGGCGCTCGACGAGGCCGGCATCCAGGCGGTGGTTGCGGATTTTCGCGATGCGGCGCGACGTGCGCTTGAGGCAGGCTTCGAGCTGGTCGAGCTGCATGCGGCACATGGCTATCTGCTGCACCAGTTCCTGTCGCCGCTGAGCAACCGGCGCGAGGACGGTTACGGCGGCAGCTTCGACCATCGCATCCGGCTGACCCGCGAGGTGGTCGCCGCGGTGCGCGAGGTGTGGCCGGACCAGCTGCCGCTCTGGCTGCGCCTGTCGGCCACGGACTGGGCGCCGGAAGCGGGCCCGCATGGCTGGGACATCGAACAGAGCGTGCGACTGGCGCGCGAGCTCAAGCCGCTGGGCGTGGACCTGATCGATGTCTCCAGCGGCGGCATGCTGCCGCATGCGAAGATCCCGCTGGCGCCGGGATACCAGGTACCGTTTGCGGCAAGGATCCGGCGCGAGGCCGGCATCGCCACCGGCGCGGTGGGCCTGATCACTGAACCCGAACAGGCCGCCGCGATCGTTGCCAGCGACGAGGCCGACGTGGTGTTGATCGCCCGCGAGAGTCTGCGCGATCCCTACTTTCCGCGTCGGGCGGCCAGCGTGCTCGGCGCGAAGATCGAGGCACCGGCGCCATACCAGCGGGCGTGGTGATCGCGGCCGGAAACAACCAGGAGAACATGATGGAAGCGCATCCCACCCTGATCGAAGGCAAGCTGCACGACCTCGGCGACGGTTTCACCGTGCGTCGCCTGCTGCCGGTATTGCAGGCGCGGCACGTCGGGCCACTGGTGTTCTTCGACCACATGGGACCGGCGAAATTCGGTGCGGGCCAGGGCATGGACGTGCGGCCGCATCCGCATATCGGGCTGGCCACGGTGACCTGGCTGTTCGATGGCGCGATCCGCCATCGCGACAGCCTCGGCAGCCTGGCCGACATCCGCCCGGGCGAAGTGAACTGGATGACGGCCGGGCGCGGCATCGTGCATTCCGAACGCACCCCGCCGGACGAGCGGCGCGACGGGCAGAGCCTGCACGGAGTGCAGATATGGGTGGCGCTGCCGCAGGTCGATGCGGAGGTTGCGCCGGAGTTTCATCACCACGAAAGCGCCGTGCTGCCAAAGTTGCAATGGCCCGGCGTGGACGCGGTGCTGATCGCCGGCAACGCTTACGGCGAGGAGTCGCCGGTGCGGGTGTTCGCGCCGATGTTCCTGCTGGAAGTGACCATGGAGGCGGGCACCGGGCTGGCGCTGCCGGAGGAGCACGTCGAGCGAGGCGTGTTCGTGGCGGAAGGAGCGGTCGAGTGGGGCGGACTGGAGATCGCGGCGACCCGCATGGCGGTGCAGGCCGGCGCCACGGCGCCGCCGCTGCGCGCACGCGAGGCGAGCCGGCTGATCCTGTTCGGTGGCGCGCCGCTGGATGGCGAACGTCGCCTGTGGTGGAACTTTGTCGCCAGCACGCCCGAACGCATCGAACAGGCCAAGGCCGACTGGCAGGCGCAGGCGTTCGGCAAGGTGCCGGGTGATGAGCAGGAGTTCATCCCGTTGCCTGCGTGAACCGGAGCCTCGTTGCGCGAACATGGCAAAATCAGGCCAGGCCCCAGCGGAGCGCCACATGTCCGGATTCAGCAGCTTCAGCGAGTTCTATCCGTTCTATCTCGGCGAGCACGGCAATCGCACCTGTCGGCGGCTGCACTTCATCGGCAGCACGCTGGTGATCGCGGCGCTGGTGCTGGCGCTGTGGAGCGGCCAGCTGCGCTGGCTGTGGCTGATGCCGGTGGCCGGTTACGGCTTCGCCTGGATCGGCCACTTCGGCTTCGAGAAGAACCGGCCCGCGACGTTCAAGCATCCGCTGTACAGCTTGATGGGCGACTGGGTGATGTATGGGCAGATGCTGACGGGCAGGATCCGCTTCTGATCTTTCGCCAGTTGGCTCAGCGGTATTTCTGGTGGCAGCTCTTGCAACTGTCGTTGACCGGCTTGATCACGGCGGCCAGCGCCGCACAGGTGGCGGGCGCCGCCTGTACCGCCTGCTGCAGGTGGTCCTGCAACTGCCGGGCGTGATCGGCGAAGTCCTTGTCATCCATGCCGAATACCGGCGTGATGTCGGAGGCAGTGGAATCCAGACGGGCCAGATGATGCTGGATATTCGTCGCGTCGCACTGGTTCGCCTTGATCGCGCGCGCCAGTCCACCCATGTGATAGCCCATCGTGTGCATCACCGCCTTGGGCATCGGGTTGCGCTCGCTCAATGCATTCATCACGTTGACGGTACCGAGGATGCCAATCACCAGGCCGAGCAGGATCATCAGGGCAACGCGCATCGTTTCGACTCCGTCTCGGCATGGGATGGGGGCAAGCATAGCCCGTCGGCCTGCCGCGAATCCAAGCCGGGGGATAAAATGCACTGTTGCCGCAACCAGGACGAGTCGTGACATCTTCGCAGGACAAGAACCATGTCGAGCGCTTTGCCGGCGTCGAACGCCTGTACGGACTTGGCAGCGTGGATGCGCTCGCGCGAAAGCACGTCTGCGTGATCGGCGTCGGCGGCGTCGGCTCGTGGGCCGCCGAGGCGCTGGCGCGAACCGGCGTGGGCCGGCTCACCCTGATCGACGCCGACGAGGTCTGCGTCTCCAACACCAACCGGCAGCTGCACGCGCTGGATGGCGAATACGGAAAATCGAAAGTGGGCGTGATGGCGGCGCGCGCGCATGCGATCAACCCGGCGATCCGGCTGGAGGCGATCGAGCGTTTCCTCACCCCAACCGCGCTGGACGAACTGCTCGATCGCGGCTACGACGTGGTGCTCGATGCCTGCGACGCGTTCCGGGTGAAGCTCGAAACCATCGCCTGGTGCCGCCGGCGCAAGCTGCCGATCGTCAGCGTGGGCTCGGCCGGCGGTCGCACCGACTCCACCCAGATCCGCGTGCGCGACCTCTCGCGCACCGAGCACGACGCGATGTTCAGCCTGATCCGCAAGAAGCTCCGCACGGATTTCAATTTCCCGCGCAACCCGGATCGCTACTTCGGCGTGTCGGCCGTCTATTCGCTGCAGAACGTGCAATACCCGCAGCCGGACGGCACGGTCTGCGGCACGCGTCCGCCCGGCGGCGACGCATTGAATCTTGCTTGCGGTGGCGGGCTTGGCGCGGCCACGCATGTCACCGGCGCGTTCGCGTTCGCGGCCGTGGGCAAGGTGCTGGAGAAGTTGCTGGAATCGCGAAAGCCGACGCAGGCCGACTGACTGACGCGTCGTGACTTCCGGCCCTCGCCGCATGCATGGCGAGCAGTCAGGATCGGTTCGGGATTTCAACCAGGAGACGGCCGTGATCGCACGAGGCATCGCAATGGCATTCGCCTGGTTTGCCGTTTCCACCGCCAGTGCGGCCGCAACGAACCATGGCGCCGTGGACGATTCGCAAGCGGTCATGGCGGCCGACGCGCATTACTGGCAGACGTTCAATGCCTGCGACCTTTCCGGCATGGCACCGTTGCTGACGAACGACGTCGAGTTCTATCACGACAAGACCGGGTTGACGACAACGCGTGAAGGCGTGATCGAATCACTGCGCAAAGGCCCGTGCGCGAATCCCGCGATGAAATTGCGCCGCGAGGAAGTTCCCGGCACGGTGAAATTCCACCCGCTGGCTGGCGGGTTTGCCATGCTCACCGGCATGCACCGGTTCGTTGTGGTGGAGGCTGGCAAGACGCCGTATGTCGACGGACAGGCGCAGTTCGTCACGCTGTGGAAGCTTGACGACGGGCAATGGCGCATGCACCGCATCATCAGTTACGACCACGCGCCCGTCGCCTACGTGCCACCCGTCAAAAGCATGGCGCTTGCGCCAGCGATCGCGCAAAGGTGCAAGGGGCGCTATCGCACTGGCAAGTCTGGCGACCTGATGGTCACAGTCGAAGGCAATCATCTTCGGCTGGTCTCCGGCACGCTGAGCGTAACGCTCTATCCGGAATCCGAGTGGCGATTTTTCGCGAAGGAGCGGGACCTGCGCTTCCAGTTCAAGGCGGATGCGCATGGCGACGCTCCCGCCAGCGCCGTCACGATCTACGAACACGGCGGCGCGGTGGCCACGGGGGTCAGATTGCAGTGACGCCGGGTCGCTTGCTGGTGCAAGCCATTGACTGACAGTCGCATCGCCAGGCCAGCGCGCGAGATGTGACTGCACCTTGCGTGCTGGCCGGTGTTCACCAACCCATATATTGGCCGCCATTGATCGCCAGGTTGGCGCCGGTCATCCAGCCGGTTTCCTCGCCGGTGAGGAAGGCCACCGCGTGGGCGATTTCCTCCGGCCTGCCGAGGCGGCCGATCGGGATTTGCGCCTCGATCTTGGCGCGCACCTCCTCGGGCACGGCCATCACCATGTCGGTGGCCACGTAGCCGGGCGAGACGGTGTTGACGGTGATGCCGAACTTCGCGTTCTCCTGCGCCAGCGAGATCGTGAAGCCGTGCATGCCGGCCTTGGCGGCGGCGTAGTTGGCCTGGCCGTACTGGCCCTTCTGGCCGTTGATCGAGCTGATCTGCACGATGCGGCCCCACTTGCGCGCACGCATGCTCTCGATCACCGCGCGGGTGACGTTGAAGCAGGAGTTGAGGTTGGTGTTGATCACGTCCGTCCACTGCTGGTAGTTCATCTTGTGGAAGGTGGTGTCGCGGGTGATGCCGGCGTTGTTGACGAGGATGTCCACCGGGCCGCATTTCTCCTCGATGGCGCGCACCATCGCCATGCAGGCCTCGGGATCGGATACGTCGCCGCGCACCGCGCACACTTCGATGCCTTCCTTCGCCAGTGCCGCGCGCCATGCCTCGGTCTTGGCTTCGTCGCGATAGTTGGTGGCGACCCTGTGACCCTGCTTCGCCAGATGGCGGATGATGGCGCTGCCGATGCCGCCGGTGCCGCCGGTAACCAATGCCGTACGCTGGGTCATGTCGTCGCTCTCCTGAGAGGTAAAGCCGGGGCTGCGGAATCCGCGATCATCGCTGCCGATTGCTGCAAGCCGGTGTCAGCGAGGCACGGGTCACCGTCTCTTTATAGCCGGTCAGGCGACAGAATTACCGCTGCAATGCGGCATGAGCGCGGGGTCGAAATCGGCCAGGGCGTGGGCGAGCAGGCCCTCCACGCCGGTCACGCTGGAAGGCAGCGGCTGGTGCAGGAAGGCGAGCGCCCGGCGCAGTGTCGGCGTGGGTTCGCGCGGATCCACCGGCAAGGCGTGGGTGGATTTGGACAGCTTGGCGCCCGCGCCATCGAGCACCAGCGGCAGGTGCCGATAAGTCGGCGTGGGCAGCTCCAGGCAGCGCTGCAGCCAGATCTGCCGGGCGGTGGACTCGAGCAGGTCCTGCCCGCGCACCACGTCGGTGATGCCCTGGAACGCGTCGTCCACCACGCAGGCCAGCTGGTAGGAGTAATGGCCGTCGGCGCGGCGTATCACGAAGTCGCCGACCGTTTCGCGCAGGTTTTCGCGCTGCGGTCCAAGCAAGGCATCGTCGAACGCCACCTCGACATCCGGCACGCGCAGGCGCCAGGCGGGAGTGCGATCCGGCTCGCCCGCGGTGACGCATAGCCCGTCGCGGTGGACACCCCCACTCGCGGCCAACTGGCTGCGGCTGCAGGTGCAGGGGAACAGCAGGTCGGCCTCGCGCAATTGTTCGAAAGCCGCGTCGTACGCCGCCATCCGCTGCGACTGGTACAGCGGCGGCGCGTCGGCGACCAGGCCGAACGCCGGCAGCGTGGCGAGAATGTCGGCCGCGGCGCCCGCGACTTCGCGCGGCGGGTCGATGTCCTCCATCCGCACCAGCCACCGGCCACCGGCATGGCGGGCGCACAGCCAGCTGCCCACGGCGGCCACCAGCGAGCCGAAGTGCAGTTTTCCGGTGGGCGAGGGGGCGAAGCGGCCGTGGTAGGTCATCGGCGCATTTTATCGGCCGCGCGCTCTTGAAACCGCGGCATGCTGCCCGAATCTTCAGCCACAGTTGTCGCGTTCCCGCGGTCGGTCCTCCCGACTGCCCCGGGAATCGGCCGGTACCGGTCTACCGGCAGCCAGGCGAGGGGAACGACGACCCACCACTTTCTGCACCCTATGGAGTTGAGTCCGCCCATGAACGCGCCCGTCGCCGAAACCCGCAAATTCGAAGCCGAAGTCGCCCAGGTCCTTCACCTGGTCACCCACTCGCTGTACTCGCACAAGGAGATCTTCCTGCGCGAGCTGATCTCCAACGCCTCCGACGCCTGCGACAAGCTGCGTTTCGAGTCGATCGCCAAGCCCGAGCTGATGGCCGGCGACAGCGAGCTGCATATCGACGTGAGCTGGGATCCGGATGCGCGCACCGTCACCATCCGCGACAACGGCGTCGGCATGACCCGCGACGAGGTGGTGGCCAATATCGGCACCATCGCCAGCTCCGGCACCAGGCGTTTCCTCGAGGCGATGTCGGGCGAGCAGAAGGCCGACGCGCGGCTGATCGGCCAATTCGGCGTGGGCTTCTACTCCGCCTTCGTGGTGGCCGACAAGGTCACCGTGATCACCCGCCGCGCCGATGCGCCGGAAAGCGAAGGCGTGAAGTGGGAGAGCGACGGCAAGGGCGAGTATTCGCTGGAGCAAGTCGACCAGCCGCAGCGCGGCACCGCGGTGATCCTGCACCTGAAGGCCGACGAGGACGAGTTCCTCAAGGGCTGGCAGCTGAAGTCGCTGATCCGCAAGTACTCCGACCACGTCGCCTTCCCGATCCGCATGCCGGTGGAGAAGGACGGCAAGCCCACCGACGAGTTCGAGAGCACCAACGCCGCCTCGGCGCTGTGGACCAAGCCCAAGAGCGAGATCAGCGACGAGGACTACCAGGGTTTCTACAAGTCGCTCGGCCACGATTTCA
>DATNGL010000046.1:0-24547 GCA_035605895.1 Rhodanobacter sp. | reverse complement strand
GACACCTCGGGCAGGCTGAAGCGCCCCTGGCTGTAAGCCTCGATCATGCGGCTTTCCAGCGACGCCGGCCACGCCACCGTCGGCAGGATGTGGATGCCGCGCACCGCCGCCAGCAGGCGCTGGTCGAGCTCGGCGTATCGCCGCAATGCAGGCGCCATGGCGGGATCGGGCGCTTTCATCGCGCCACCTGCCGCCGGGCATCCACCCGCCTGATCAGCTCGATGGCGATCGGATCCGGCTTGAAGGCACTGAGAAATCCGCGCGGGCTTGCCGGCATGAAACTGAAACTGGATGGACTTCCGGTGCGCAGCATCACGGTGATCCGGCGCGGGTTGGTGTTGCTGGTATTGACGTTCACCACGTCGGTCAGCGCGATCCGACGCTTCTGGCCGCGGTCGACCAGCACCAGCCAGTCACCGTCCTGCCATACCTCGTCCACCAGGTCGAACACCAGTCGGCGGAACAGCACCACGCCGAACGCCGCCATCAACAGGGGAGTCACCAGCAACATCACGTCCGGCGGCCCGTCATGGAAGATTCCGGCATGCCGGCGGCCCCACAACGCCAAGGCGAAAAACAGCGCAAGAAATCCGAACCACAAGGCTGGAAACACCCGCTTGTAGAACCCGGTGGATGTAGACGACAGCCGCTGCATGCGCGCTCCCCCCACGACGACAGGACGATGACGACGATAGTAGAGGTTCCGCCGTGCTGGCGCGCACCGGTCAGCCTTTTTCGCGATGCCCGCGATGCCCGCGCGGCGGCTCGATCGGCCGCCCGCCGCGCTGGCGGCGCAGGCGCGCTTCCAGCGTGGCAGCCTGCTCCTCGCGCTCGTCGTGCAGCTTGAGATAACTGCGCCAGCGGACGGCACTCAACTCGCCGGTGTCCAGTGCCACCTGCACCGCGCAGCCCGGCTCGCTGCCGTGGCCGCAGTCGGCGAAGCGACACTGCTCGGCAAGCGCCCCGATGTCGGCGAAAAGGTCGAGGTTTTCCTCACCGGTGAGCTTCAGCTCGCGCATGCCCGGGGTATCGATCAGGCAGCCGCCGCTGGGCAGCTGCAGCAGGGCACGATGGGTGGTGGTGTGGCGACCGCGGCTGTCGTGGCTGCGCACCTCAGCGGTGGCCATGGTGGCCGTGCCGAGCAAGGTGTTGGTCAGGGTGGACTTGCCGGCGCCGGACGAACCCACCAGCACCGCGCTGTCGCCCGCCTGCAGGTAGGGCGCAAGCAATTGCGCGCTGGAAGGGTCCTTGCAATTGAGCGCGTGGACCGGCGTGTCGTCGGGCAGCCGCTCGCGCAGCGCGGCGATCTTTCCGGCCGCATCCTCGCGCGTGTCCAGCTTGCTCAGCAGCACCACCGGCTGCGCACCGGAATCCTCGGTCAGCGACAGGTAGCGCTCGATCCGCGCCGGGTTGAAATCGCCATCCAGTCCGGTCAGCACCAGCACGTAATCGATATTGGTGGCGATCAGCTGGCGCTCGTAACGCTCGCCGGCGGCGGCACGCGACAGCACGCTGCGCCGCGGCGCCACCGCGAGGATATGCGGCGGCGTGCCGTCGGCCACTTCCACGAAATCCCCGACCACGGGGCGCCCGGCCGGATCCATGCCGCGCCGGAGAAAGCGCCCGTCCGGCTGTGCGCCGAAGATGGCGTGGCCATCATGCAGTTCGTAGCCGGCGCGATGCTGCGCGACCACTCTTGCCAGCCGCAGCCCGTCACCGGGCAGTGCGTCGCCACGCCAGCCGATATGCCGCAGCCGTTCAATCGTTTCGGCGTCACTCATGTCGAGGCTTGGTTGGCATGGTCGGGGAATTATGCCCTGCCCGGGCATGGCCCGGCGATGAACCGCGATTCGCCCGCAAAAGGCCTCGCGCTGCACTGCATCACGCTGTTAGCATCGACCCGGTCCGGCGCTGGTGCCGGCGCTCCAGCTCAAGAGGAACCGGTGTTGGCCCCGATCATCCCCAGTGCGCACCTCGCCGACGTACGCTACGAAATCCGCGGTGCGCTGACCCGGCGCGCACGCGAGCTGGAGGCCGCCGGCCACGACATCATCAAGCTGAACATCGGCAACCCCGGCCGTTACGGCTTCGGGGCGCCGGCGCACCTGCGCGAAGCCATCGCCAGCCACCTGCACGACAGCGAGGCGTATGGCCACGAGCAGGGCCTGGAAACGGCGCGCGAGGCCATCGCCGCACAGCAGCGCGCCCGCGGCGCACGCCATGTCGAAGCCGAACGGATCTTCATCGGGAACGGCGTCAGCGAGCTGATCGACCTGGCGCTGCGCGCCCTGCTGCAACCCGGCGACGAGGTATTGCTGCCCAGTCCCGACTACCCGCTGTGGAGCGCGGCCACCATCCTCAACGGCGGTCAGCCGCGCTACTACCGCTGCCTGGCCAGCCACGGCCACCTGCCTGATCCCGACGAGGTCGAGGCGCTGATCACCCCGCGCACCCGCGCGCTGGTGCTGATCAACCCGAACAATCCCACCGGCGCGGTTTATCCGCGCGCCTTGCTGCAGCGCCTGGTGGACATCGCCGCACGACACCGGCTGCTGCTGCTTGCCGACGAGATCTACGACGAGATCCTTTACGACGACGCCACCTTCCAGCCGCTGGCCGAGCTCGCCGGCGAGCTGCCGTGCCTCAGCTTCGGTGGCCTGAGCAAGGTGCATCGCGCCTGCGGCTACCGGGTGGGCTGGATGAGCCTGTCCGGCGAACATGCCCGTTCTTCCGTCTATCGCGATGCACTGCAGCTGCTCGCCGCGCTGCGCCTGTGTCCCAACGTGACCGCGCAGTGGGCGGTATTGCCGGCGCTGCAGGACGCGCCGACCATCGGTGCATTGACCGCTCCCGGCGGACGCCTGCACGAGGCGCGCGACACCGTGCTGCGCGGTGTCGCCGCCAGCCGCCATCTCGACCTGGTGGCGCCCGCGGGTGCGCTGTATGCCTTCCCGCAGGTACGTGCCGAACAGATCCCCCGTTTCGACGACGAGTCGTTCGCGCTGCGCCTGCTGGAGCAGGAGTCGGTGCTGGTGGTGCCGGGCAGCAGCTTCAACGTGCCGCGCAGCCGCCATTTCCGCCTGACCCTGCTGCCGCCGCCAGTGCAATTGCGCGAAGTCTTCGTGCGGATCGAACGGGTGCTGGCAAGCATGGCGCAGGAGCAGTCGGATGCCGCGGCCGCCGTGGCCTGAGCCGCCTTGACCCTGTCGATGACGGCCGCACCAGCACCGCTGCGCTACCTCGCCCTCGGCGATTCCTACACCATTGGCGAAGCCGTGCCCGCCGAGGCGCGCTGGCCGGCCGTCCTGGTCGAGCAACTGCGCCGGGCCGGCGTGGCGATCAACGATCCGCGCATCGTGGCCGTCACCGGCTGGACCACGGACGAGCTGGCGCAGGGCATGGACGCCGCCGTCCTGGCACTGCCGTACGACCTGGTCACCCTGCAGATCGGCGTCAACAACCAGTATCGCGGTCGCAGCGCCGAGGACTACCGCAGTGAATTCGCCAGCCTGCTGGCGCGTGCCATCGCATTGGCCGGCAATCGCCCGGAACGGGTGGTGGCGGTGTCGATCCCCGACTGGGGCATCACCCGCTTTGCGCGCGAACAGGAGCGCGATCCGGCCACGATCGCCGCGGCCCTGGATGCCTTCAACGCGATCGCGCACGCGCAAGCGTGGCGGGCAGGCGCGCATTTCGTCGACATCACGCCGATCTCGCGCAGCCACCCCGAGCTTCTGGCCGACGACGGCCTGCACCCGTCGGCTGCGCAATACCTGCTGTGGGTGGACGCGATTCTGCCCGTCGTGCGCAAGGCCCTGGACCAGACGCCTTGAACGCGCCCTGCCGCGCCGTCATGTAGGTCGGCGTATCATTCCCGCTTTAGCCGGAGCCCCCCATGTCGCTCGACAGCAGCACCCGCGAACGTATCGAAACCCTGCTCAAGGACCACCGCGTGGTGCTGTTCATGAAGGGCGACCGGCAGCAGCCGATGTGCGGCTTCTCCGCCTCGGCCACCAACACCCTGAACGAGCTGCTGCCCGACTACCACACGGTCAACGTGCTGGAAGATCCCGAGATCCGCGAGGGCATCAAGCTGTACGGCGAGTGGCCGACCATTCCCCAGCTGTACGTGGGCGGCGAGCTGGTCGGCGGCGCCGACATCATCAGCCAGATGTATGGCAGCGGCGAACTGCACACGCTGTTCGGCGTGGCCGCGCCGGATCGCACGCCGCCGGAAATCACCATCACCGACGCGGCCGCCGAGGCGATCCGCCAGGGCACTTCGAACGCGCAAGGCGTGGCCTTGCACCTGGAGATCGGCCCCGACCACAGCGCCGGCTTCCAGCTCGCGCCAGCCGGCGCCCACGACATCGTGGCGCACGCCAACGGCCTCGACGTGCATTTCGACCCGGCCAGCGCGCAGCGTGCCCGCGGCATCGTGATCGACTGGGTCTCCACCGTGCAGGGCGAAGGTCTCAGCCTGACGTTCCCCGGCGCACAAGAGGTCAAGTAGCCCAGCGGGCAGGCGCTGCGGAGGCGGCTGGCGGCCGGTGACATCGACCTGCGCCCTGCGTCAGCCCGCCCCGATATGCCACTCGTCAGTGGAGCCCCGGGACCCCTGCGTTCCGGGCGCGCCCGAGCCTGGGTGATTCCGAGGCGGCGCTCCCGGTCGGATCACTGCCCGACGCCAGCGAACCTCGCAGCACGCCCGAGGGTGGCTTGCAAGTCCGGAAGGACCCGATGGATCAGCTCCTCATGCCGGTGCCACTTGCCCGGAGCGGGATCGGTCACGGTGTAACGTGAAAGTGGCAACCCGCCATCGAACGAACGATCCCAGTCGAGGCCAAGCGCACCGGACAACCGCGACACCTCCGCCGCAGGGTCCGCAATGAACGCGTCATAGCGTGCAACAAGGCAACGTTCCGGGGGCAGCGCGTCGAGATCGTCGAGCAGGATGCGCGTGGTGATCTCCCACTGCGCCGCCACGACTTCAGGCAATGGCCGTCCAACCAGTTCGCGCCAACCCGGTACCAGCAGCAGTGACCATGGCAGGCCGCTCCACCCTGGCAGGTTCGGGTATGTGCGGAATCTGCCGGATTGCCAGGCCTCGATCATGCTGCTCAAGGTCTCGCGCGGATCGCGATGCAAGTATACGAACCTTGCCTCCGGGAATACCTTCGCCAGGAACGGGATGCGCAACGCGTTCTTGGGCGTTTTTTCGAGCATCCGGACCGGTCGCTGATTTGGTGCCTCGCCGTGCCGGTCACGAAGTTCGGCCAGGAAACGGCGACGCAATGCTTCAACAATCTCCGGCGTCGCCGCCGCGGCATCAAGCCGGTTGGAATCGTAACCTCGATCGATCGCGCTGAGGCCGGGCGTGCCTTCGATCATCGCATGACTTTCGCGGCCGATGGTGTAAAGCCCCGGCGCCTTCTCCAGAGTCTCGAACAGCAGGGTAGAACCGGACCGTGGTGGCGAGATGATGAATATCGGGCGGTCGTACACGGGGTCGCGGCCACCTTCGGCCGCATGCGGCGCCGGAACCGCGGAGGCGACATTCTGGCGCAGCTCGTCGCCGCTGGAGGGACGCTGGCTGTCCGCAATCGCCACCGACAGCACCATGAGCCGCAGCGCGACCACCAGCGACGAGCCATTGACCAATTGCAGCGAAGCAGCCGAACTCTTCAGCCACTGTTCGTAGGAGCCCAGTGCCTTGCGATACGCCGGAAAGCCGGCCGGATCGGTACCAAATTCCGACCACAGCGCCTGCCAGGCGGCAAGAAAACGCGATGTCACCTGCTTCGCCGGCTCCAGCTGCGGATGCGGACGTACTTCGTTAAGCAGGAAGACGATGTGTTCGCGCATCTCCCACGGTGTCATGACCGTCGGCAGGTTGACCGATTCATAGCGCAACGCCGGGTGGCGTTCATCGGTCGGCGGAACCGGTTCCGCGCGCCATCCCTCCGGCACGTGGTTGCCCGGCATCCGGCCGTCCCGCAGCAGGTCCCCGAACTGGTCGCTGCCAACCGTATCCGCCACCAGATGAATCCGCGCGTCGTCGGAGCCATTGATGACCTGGTGCTGGCGCCAGGTATCGAAGATCCAGCATTCGCCGGGCCGCATGTTCACTTCGTCTTCGCCGCACAGGAATCGCACGCTCGGCGTGGTGACGATGGGTACATGAACACGCGCACGCGCACGCCAGTAGTAGTTGATGTCGAAATGCGGGGCGACCTCCGCCTGGCCCGTGAGTTTCATCAGGCGAGTACGACCCCAGACGGCGCCGATTCGCCCCAGCACCTGCATCAGATAGGGAGACTGCAGGAGATAGGGCGTCGGCCGCATGGCACCCGAGAAGGAGTCGTTGTGCGTGCTGCCATCGGCCGCGATCAAGGGCAACCAGAAGTTGCCGGGATACTTCTGCGGGTGCTCGTGCCAGGCGTCTTCGCCGAGGGCCGCAATCTCCCGCGCGAGCACTCCGGCATCGAATTGAAGCGGCAACTGGATAAACGGAACCGGCAGTTTCACTGGCTGTACTCACTCGGGCAAATTGAACGGCGCGCCCGCGGCGCGCAGTCGAACGGGCTTCCAGATCGCGCCCGGCACATGGTGGCTTGCTCGTGGTGGATCACCCGGTCACCGCCATGGCCGGAATTTGACCTGCACCAACTCGAGCATGCAATGTTTCTCATGTTTCCATCAATCCATGGGTGATCGCCTGGCGCAGCGGCGACAGCTGTTGTTCGTAATGGCGCCATTCCTGGAAAAAGCGTTGGTGGATCGGCTCCCGCACCTGGGCGGCACTGAGGGTGGCGACCACCGCCCTGTTGCTGGTGATGTCCACACAGCCAGGCTCCCAGTCCAGGCCACAAAATGCGAGCGCCTTGCGCGTGGTTGCTTCCGGGTCACGGACGAGCTCACTGTAGGACACGTCATGGACAGCCCCCGGCATCGCCGCATGCCAATGCGCCAGCACCCGCCGGTATTGCAGATAGTGTGCCGCAAGCGCCTGCAAGTCGTAGTTCCACGGGAACGATTCACCCATGACCCAGGTACGGAAATTGGAAAAGCAGACATCCATGGGATCGCGAACCATGTTGAGTATCCGCGCCTGCGGCAATGCACGATGGATCATCCCGGCGACCATCCAGTTGCGCGGCATCTTGTCGACAAAGAAACGCGTTCCCTGCGCGCGCCATTGGGTCCGCCGCAGATAGCGCCGCCCGAGTTCTCCGTAGTCCAGCCCGGGCAATCGTTCCACGACGCATTCATCCAGGATGCTCTGGTTGTCGGCCGCCCAACGAAGCTGCATCCCGAAATCATAGAGTTCGCCTGCGGAAGTCACCTGCGAATGGTTGCTGATCACACGTTCCATCAGCGTCGTCCCGGAGCGAGGCATGCCGATGATGAAAATGGGCTGCGCACCTTCGTGAACCATGTCCGCAGACTGCAGAAATTCCGGGGTGCAGCGTTCGATCAGGCCATTGAACAAGCGCCAGGCATAATCGGGGTCGTGGTTCTGGCGCGCATACATCGCCGCATTGGCGCTTTCCAGTGCGTTCCATGCCTCCTCATAGCGACCAAGATCCTCCAGCTCCTTGTACAGCGCAAACTGGAGGATCGCCTGATCGTCGGTTCCCGGCACCACCTGCTGCAGTTGATGTCTCAATCGGTCCAGGTGATTGCGTTCGGCGGTCTGCTTGCGCACCCGCGAGAGTGAGAGCGTCGTCATGCCGTCCAACGGCCTCAGACGCAGACTCGCCTCCAATTCGGCTTCGCCCTCCTGCAGATGCCCGTTGAAGATCAGCGCATGCGCACGATCGAATCTGAACTCCGGGGTGTTCATGCCCGCCGCGTCGGCACGATTCAGCAACGCCAGCGACCCCTCATGGTCGCCAAGAATACGTCGCAACTTTGCCAGCCGCGCAAGCATGACCGCATCGCTGACCCGCGCAAGAACGGCATGATCCAGGAGATCCCTTGCGGCCACCGTTTCACCCACCTGCAACAGGGCATCCACGACGTCCACGACCAACTCCGGATCGTCCGACAGATGATCCACGGCGGCCAGGGCAAGCGCGGTGGCTGCCTGCACGCGACCATCCTCCAGCGCAATCGCATGCAGCGCCAGCATCGAGGGAACATGCGCCGGGTTGCGCTGGAGCAGGGACTCCAGGGCAAAGCGCGCCGCCGTTTTCTGGCCATTGACCAGATAGCGCTGAGCTCGATCCCAGTACTTGGTTGTAGCGTCAGTCATCGTGATTTGCGCCGGTGTTTGCTATCGCCGCTCGGGGCGAAGCAACAGTGAGTTGGCCAATGACCCGGACCGGGTGCAAATGCATAGGCGCGCGTCATCAATCGAGTCGCCAATGCTCTCAGATTGAACTTCGACGCGCCAGCTCGGGCCTTTTCCGGCAAGACGCAGGTCCGGACGCGGCCCGGCAATTCCGATGAGCCACGAGCATGGGCGGTCATTCCGGGGGCAAGCCGAGCATGAGCGATCGCCACGAACACGAGGCCCGACGGCGCGGCATCGCGCCGCGACGGAAAACAGAGGCTACGGGAGTGCGGGGTGGAACTCGCCGGACACCTTGCCACCCGGATAACCCGGATACGGCCCATGGCACGCCGGCTGGACCGGATCAGGGCCCACCGCACGGGACGACTTCTGCACGCGCCGCGCCGACGCAGAGCAATCAGGCGATTCGATTCGGCTGGATCGGTGTTCGCGATTCCGGGACCGACTCCCCTGCCTGGTTGAAGTCGCCGATCGCCTCCACCAGATCCGTCACCGCGAGCCGTTCGGCCTCGCTCAGATCCGGATTCCAGCTATCCAGGATGAGGACGATCCGGGTTTCGCCGCTGCGGTTCCATGCCTCATGCTCAAAGGTATCGTCAAACGTGACGCAACGGCCCTCACGCCAGACATGCACCTCGCCGCCCACGCGAAGTGCGCAATCGGCCGGAACGATCAGCGGCAGATGGGTCACCAGGCGGGTGTTGGTGACGCCGGTGTGCGGCAGGATGTGAGTGCCGGGACTCAGTACGGAGAAGAGTGCTTCCGGCGCGTGATCGCGGATACGAACCAGCGGCAAACTGTCGAGCAGGCTCGTGGTCTGCGGGCAGGCCGCGCAATGCGCATCGTAGCGTTCGCCATGGCGGTAGAAAAAGTATGCGTCCCACGCGGCAGCCCGGTCATTGGAGGAACGCAGCATCTCCGTGGTTTCCGCGGGAGTCTGCACACCGAGAAATGGCTCCATTTGACTGCTATCGGACAGCACGGCGCGCAATTCCTCGCGTACGCTGTCGGTCGCCGCCTCAAGCGCCCCCAGCCAGGGAAAACGCTCGCGCGGATAGAATGGCTGACTGGGAATATCCGGGAAGTAGAGAAACTTCGGCTTCTGCCGTTGATCCGGGATGTTCTTTGGCTGCTCGCCCAGATAGATGGCCAGGCAATGTTCCACGCGTGCCAATTCGGACCTCCCGTAGCGCTGACGCAGCGGCTCCAGCACCTCGCCGAACAACCGTTTGCGTCCATCCTGCGCGTAGTTCATGGCGTGCTTGACCACTCCACGCAGCCCCGGCGCCGTGGTGGCATCGTCGTACCAGCGCCCCCGCAGCTGCGCCGTACGTACAGCGGTGAAGTAGGCCAGCAGTGCCTCGTGCGCACGCCCCAGCTGTTCCAGCGCGATACCCAGCTTCAGACGCACAAAGAATGCTTCCGGGTTTCGCGCCAGGACGTTTTCCAGACTGACCGCAGCGGCGGCGAAATCGCCTGCCGCCAGATGGGCCGAACCGAGTTGGCCAAGAATTGCAGGATCGGCCGGTTTGATCCGGTCGGCGTCCTGCAAAAGGCGGATCGCTTGTGCGTGGTCGCTGCGGGCAAGATGACGATCGGCAAGAAACTGCAGTGCCTGCACGTCATCCGGCGCGATTCCGTGGAGACTGGCATAGCATTTCTCGGCCAGATCGGTCTCGCCACGACGCAAATGCTCCAGTGCCATCGACCGGTATGTATCGGGAGTCGGTTGCTTCAGGTTGCTCATTGTTCTGACTTCATCCAATCGTTAATCGGGACCGACACCTTGCGGCCTTCGTACAGGGCCGCCACATAGGCATAATACGCGTCCATGCGATGCCACCGATGCATCACGCCAGTCACGAGCAATGGCATACCCGGCCGGAATGCCACGCATCAGACCAGTTGCCACGACGCCGACCAGCGTCGGCAACCCGGAGCGAAGAATGACTACACGTCTCGATGGATTGACAGTGACCGCGGCACAGTACGTCGTGGCCGCCGGGCAGGCGCTGGATGCGGGTCGCGTCGATCAGGCCAGCCACTATCTGGCCAGCGTCACGGCCACCTTTCCCGACCACCCGGAGGTGCTGCGCATGTTGGCCGGTATCCAGGGCATGCGAGGTCAGCATCGGGAGTCGGTCCGCACGATGCGTCGTGCGCTGACACAACGACCGGATGACGCCGGCTATCACAATACGCTGGGCACCCTGCTCGGCCAGGCTGGCGAATACGACGACGCCATCTCCGCCCTGCAGCGCACCTGCGAACTGCAACCGGACATGGCCATGGCCTGGTACAACCTGGGCGTGATGCTGGTGCGCTCGGTACGCAATGAGGAGGCGCTGCACGCGCTGCAGCGGGCCGTGGCGCTCGCTGCCGATCACATGCAGGCGCGAGCCCTGCTGGCCGACATGTTGCGGATGCGCGGCGAAACCGAACAGGCCGCCACGGAGTATCGGCGCGTAATCGCGGAACAACCCTGGGCCGGCATGGCGTGGTGGGGCCTGGCCGATCTCAGGACAACGCGTCTTGACGAGAAGGATATCCGGCAAATGCAACAGGCGCTGCGCCAACCGGCGGCGAGCGACGACGACCTGATGGCGATCGGCTTCGCCCTGGCCAAGGCGTATGACGATACCGGGCAGTATGCCGAGTCGCTCGCGGCGCTGGCCACCGCCAATGAGATTGCGCGTCGTCGCCGGACGTGGGACCGCAAAGGCTACTCAACCGCGATTTCGTCGCTCAACGCGGTTTTCACGCCCCCACCCGCGGGGGCGCCCGGGGAGTTGGGCGAGGAGGTTATCTTCATCGTCGGCCTGCCGCGCTCCGGCTCGACCCTGGTCGAACAGATACTGGCATCGCACTCGTTGGTGAACGGCGTCGGCGAGTTGCCCGACCTGCCACAGGTACTGGCTGAAGAATCGCGGCGTCGCGGGCAGCCCTTTCCGCGCTGGGTCAATGCCATGCAGCCAGCCGACTGGGAGCGACTTGGACGGCGCTATCTCGAACGCACGGCCTATTGGAGGGACTCGCAGCCCCGCTTCACAGACAAGCTGCCAGGCAACTGGATCTACCTGGGCGCGATCCGCGCGATGCTGCCGGGCGCGCGCATCATCGGTTGTCGCCGCGATCCGCTGGAAACCTGCTTCTCGTGCTACCGACAGCGTCTCGACAACAACGAATACACCCGAAACTTCGACGATCTCGCAAGCTTCTGGCGCGACTGCGACCACAGTTTGCAGCACTGGCATGCCCTGCATCCATCGCGCGTGCTGCTTCACGACTACGAGGCCATGCTGGCGGACCCGGCAGCCCGCATTCGCCAGTTGCTGGAGTTCTGCGACCTGCCGTTCGAGGATGCCTGTCTGCGGTTCCACGAAAACACTCGCGAAGTGCGTTCGCCCAGCGCAACCCAGGTACGCCAACCGCTGATGTCGAACACCGCACGCGCGCCTCGTTATGGCGCACTGCTCGACCCGCTGCGCGCCGCACTGGGCTTGCCGGCGTGGAACGAGTGACAGGCCGGGGAGTGGTCATGTCGGAACATGCGCCGCCGAGTTCGACACCCGTGCCCATATGTCGCAGCGTCGCCCTGCAATGAACCATTTCCCCGAAAGTGCTTCTGGCAACGCCAGTCACGCCGACCTTGCCCTGGCCGCATACGATCGTCAGTGCGCTGCCGGCGTACGCACGCACACCGTGCTGACCGACGCGCTCACCGGCGCAACAGAAACAGCCTGGCTGGAATGTGCCCAGATGCTGGTTCTGCGCAACGACGCCCAGGCCGCGTTAGCCGTGCTGGAAGTTGCAACGGCGCACTTCGAGACATCCTCCGAAGTACGACTGGCGCTGGCGGGCATGGTGTTCCAGCACGGAGCGCGCGATCGGGCAGAATCACTGCTGCGCCGTGTGCTTGACGACGATCCTGGCCACCTTGCCGCCACCTTGCAATTGGCACGGCTGCTCAAGGAAGAGGGGCGCATGCACGCCGTCGCAACCGTGGTTCGTTCCGCCTTTCATCGCGATCGGCACGACGCCGAGCTGGTGATCCACGGCGTCGAGCTCCTCGACGACTGCGGCCGCAAACGCGAAGCGGCGGCGTTGTGCGAACACGAGATCGCTGCCGGGTCCGGCGATCCTCGCCTGCATGCCTACGCGGGCATGCTGCTGTCCCAGCTGGGTCAATTCGATCTCGCTCGCGCGCGCCAGGAGTATGTACTCGATCACGACCTGCGCGGGCTGGAATGGCACGTGCCGCTCGGCTTGACCGGCCTGCAGCGCTACACGGACGGCAACCATCCTGACTTCGCCCGTTTGCACCAATACCTTTCGTTGCCCGGTCTCAGCGAACAGGCGCGTGCCTCGCTGCTGTTCGGACTGGGCAAGGCGCATGACGACATCGGCGACTATGCCCGAGCCGCGGGTTATCTGCGCCAGGCCAACGCCATTGTCCATGCTTCCACACGATGGCCGCGCAAGCGCTGGCGGCGAAGCGTCGAGGCGAAGATCAGCCACACCCTGCCAGCCGGGCAGCTCGCTGCACCCACGGACTGGACGCCCGTGTTCATTGTCGGGCTGCCACGCTCAGGCACCACCTTGCTGGCCGATCGGCTGGCACGGCATCCCGACGTCTGCCAGCGTGGGGAGCTGCCCTGGCTTCCCGCCGTGGCCGAACAGGTCATCAACGGCAACGGCGAGTATCGCGAACGGCTGCAACACGCAGCCGCAACATACACAGCCCAATTGCTCCAGGATGATTCAAGCGCGCGCTGGATGCTCGACAAGCAGCCGCACAACTTCATGCATGTCGACCTGATCCTCGCGCTGTTTCCGAATGCGCGCTTCCTCTACTGCAGGCGTCATGCGCGTGACAATGCGCTGTCGCTGTGGATGCAATCATTCCAGGCCAGGACGCAGGACTTCGCCTACGACTTCACCGACATCGGCGCCGTGATCCAGGGTTCGCGACGGCTGATGAATCATTGGCTGACGCGCTACCCCGATGCCATCCGCATCGTCCAGTACGAACACCTGGTATCGGACCCGGCAAGCCTGCTGCGCAGCGTGGCGGACTGGCTGGGGCTGCCACCGCACGATCTGGTTTCCAGCAATACCGATAACGGCTCGATCATCAGCACCGCCAGCCTGTGGCAGGCGCGGCAGCCCATAAACACCCGGTCGCTGCGGCGATGGGAGCATTACTCGGCGTACGTGCCCGAATTGCTGCAGCTTCCGGACTACTGACCGATTCCCGCAGGCATCAAACCGGCACGTCCACCGAATAGCCCCAATGATCGAGCATGGGTTGCAGGATGGGCAAGGCCGGTGCCAGCGCGTCCCGATAGCGCACCCATCGACCGAGTCCCTTGCGGTTCACCGGCACGATCACCTGTGCGTAACTTGGTGTGGCGATGTACCCCTTGTCGCGTGCGTGCTGATCGAAATTCAGCATCGCCGAGGCATCTTCAAGACCGATGAATTCGGCGATCTTGCGGGTCTGTCCTACCGTATCCGCGACCAACTCCTCGTATCGCGAAACAAAGACGTCGGGTTTGAACACCTCCACGTGATCCAGCCAGCATTCCATCGCGGTGACATAGGCTCTCGCCAGCTTCGGCAGCGATTCGCAGGCCATGGCAAGCACGGTAGAACGGAAGTTCTGCATGTAATTGCTCAGCAGCACGTCACAGGGATGCCGCAGGGCGAGGATGATCTTGGCCTCCGGAAAGAGTCGATGGATCATCGGCAGCCACAACATGTTGAGCGGGTTCTTGTCGACCAGCTGAGTGTCCCACCGGCGCGGAACCTTGGTGCATACCATGCTCACGTAGGCCTTGCGCAACTCGTCGCAGTCCCGCTGGTCGAGCTTGTGCATATCCTGTGGAAACTGGAATTCGTGGTTGTCCAGGCGGTCGACCAGGACGTTGAAAAACGGCCGCTCATCCATCGACTGCAGGCGTGGATGGGCATCCAGCATCTGTTCCAGCAGGGTTGTGCCGGAACGCGGGAACCCGACGATGAAAACAGGGGAATGGGACGCGTCGGGTGCGCTCGTTTTCGGCCATGCACGGTAATCCTGCACGGTCACCCGGCCTACCGCGGTAGGAATGATGGGCGCGTCCGGCGCGAAACGATCGGGCACCACTGCGCGCATTTCCTCGGCCTGCAGTGCATGTGCAGACTCCAGCGCCTGAAGTGCGCCCGGGAGGTCGCCGAGCTTGTCGCAGACGCCTGCAAGAACGAAATAGTGGATGTAGTCGTCCGGGGTACGGGGTCCCGCCAGCTCGAGCAAGGCTCGCCCGGCAGCCAGGTCGCCCTTGCGCACCGCAAGCGTCGCTCGCTGATGGGCGATTTCAAGGCGTACCGGGTCATCTGATGCGCGCCGGTCTGCTTCGAATTCCTGCAACTTGGCCTCGGCCAAATCCAGCCGATTGACCCTCTCATAGACGCTCGCCAACAGCAGTTGTGCCTGCAGGTGGGAGGGCATCCGCATGAGCAGATCCTCGAGTAGCGCCTGCACCGAATTGGCATCACCCAGCATCAGTTGCAGCATGGCCAGTTCGTACTGCTCCTCCGGCTCCAACGGTAGCCAGCTGCGCCAAGGCCTGAGCAGTTCGTCGACCCGTTGATCATCCCTGCAGGCGGCACACGCACGCGCCGCGTGGATACGGATCGACGGATGCTGCGGCTCTAGCGCGAACGCATCCAGCAAGGTCTCGCGCGCCTCGATGAAGCGGTGCTGCTGCAACTGCAACATGCCCAGGTTGAGCATCTGGTCGATGTTGGTCGGGTCCAGCCTGAGCGCGGCGCGATACGCCTCCTCGGCCTCCACCAGAGCGCCGGTGTCGCGCAAGGCGCTGCCGTGGTTGCCCACGTGCAGGCTGTTGCTTGGAAACAACCGAGCCAGCTCAGCATAAACCGGCAAGGCTTCCTGAAATTTCTGCTGCCTTTGCAGGCTGAGGGCGAGCAGGAACAACAGCTCCTCGTCTTCCCGCCCCCGTTCCAGCTGAGCGCGGCTGAGCTTTTCTGCCTCGGCCAGCTGGCCATCCTGGAATGCGGCAAATATTTTCTGTTTCGCAGGTGTCGTCATGGAAGCCTTGCAAAAAAAAGGAGCCGCGCGAAGTGATTCGCGCGGCTCTTCAACATACAGCTATTGCAGAAACTCAGTCGATCAGAACTTGACCGTCACGCGAGCCCAGTAGTAGCGGCCGATGAGATCGAAGTCGGTCGGATCGGTGTTGGCGTTCAGCGTGTTGTTCGCGTACAGGAACGGCGGCTGCTTGTCGGCCACGTTGTTCACGCCGAAGTCGACGCGGGTGTTGAGCGGCTCGATGTTGTAACCGATCGACACGTCGTTGTAGATCGTCGCACCGTACTTCAGCACGATACCGGTCGCGTTGCAGTGGTGACCCTGCGGCTTGCCCTCGTAGTAGCAGACGCCACCCGGGAACGTATCCTGGCTCGGGCTCTTCGAGCCGTTCTGGAAACGACCGATGTAGCGCATGCGCCAGGAGGCATCCCAGTTACCCAGGTTCCAGTTCAGGAAACCCTGCGCACGCCAGCGCGGGGTCAGGCACACGCCACCGCCACTGGGGCAGGCTGCGGCCTGCGCCGAGCCGAACGGCATGAAGTGGCCGGCGTCATGATAGACCGCGTTGGCAGTGGTGCCAGGCGCCGTCTGCTGATCCCAACGCGACAGATAGGTGCCGTCCAGGCCGATCGTGAAGTTGCCGAAGGGGAACTGCGGCAGCTTGTAGCGCAGCGACAGATCCACGCCGCCCGCATCGGTGCGGCCGAGGTTGCCGGTCGGCTCGGTGATGCTGTTGATCTGGCCGGCGTTGACATTGCCGGTCGGGAAACGCGAGATCAGCGGGCAGTACTTGGTTTCACCGGCGTAGCACAGGTTGAGTACCGTCTGCGCACCAATCGTGGTGATGGTGTCGTTCAGGTAGATCTTCCACATGTCGACACTGGCGGACAGGCCCGGGATATAGCTCGGCGAGTAGACGAAGCCCCAGTCGAAGGACTTGCCGCGCTCCGGCCCGATCGGCAGGCCCGAGTACTGGGCGCCGGCCAGAACGCCCTTGATCTGCTGGCCGGACGCCACGTCCTTGTTGGTGAAGCTGCCGTCAGTAGGCACGCCCACGCAAGCCGGGTTGCCGGCGGTGGTGGTGCCGTTGCAGGGATCGTTGCTGAGCTTGGGAGCATCGCTCGCCGCGGCGGCGAACGTATCGAGCACGGTCGGTGCGCGGAACACGTCCGACACGGTGGCGCGCAACAGCAGGTCGTTGATCGGGCGATATTCCACCGCGAACTTCTTACTGTTGTTGCTGCCGTACAGGTTGAACCTGGAGTAACGGTCACCGATGGTGACGTTCAGGCTCTGCACGCCCGGCAGATTGCTCAGAATCGGCACGAACGCCTCGGCGTAGACTTCCTTCGAGTTGTAGCCGCCCGACAACGACGAAGCGCACTGGCTGCCCAGCGTGCAGTTCAGGGAGACCGGATCGATCAGCAGCAACGGGTCGACCGTGGTGTTGTTGTATTCCTTGCGATAGTCGACACCGGCTGCCAGCTGCACGGTACCGGCAGGCAGGTTGAACAGGCCGCCGTTGACGTCAACCGAGTAGATCTTTTCGATCCGGAAGGTGTTGCTGATCGCCGGAACGGCAGCAGCCTGCAGCGCAGCAATCGAGTTCGGATCAAACAGGTTGAACGGATTGAACGGGGTGCAGCCGGCTGCGCCCGAATCGCAGACCACCTTGCCAGTGCCCGCATCGAGGTGGGACGGCCCGAGATCGGCATTGAGCGTCGCCGTGTTCGGCAGGCCACGGGTGATCAACTGCTGCGAGTAATGACCGTAGCTCATCCCCGCATCCCAGTTCCAGGCCTGGTCGAAGATGGTGAAGTCGCCCTTCACGCCGGCATGGACCTGATCGGTCGAGGTGCCGAAGTTGGCGCTGCGGTTGCCGGCCGTGACCAGGCGCGCGCGGTAATCGTTGCCGCCCGGAACGAAATCCACGCCAAACGGGTTGTAGTAGCTGTCTTTGGAGATCATCGCGCCGTACGCCGTGCCATACAGGGCCGGCGCCAGCTGGAAAGCCGCCGAGGTCTTGTTGTGGAAGGCATCCATGTACGCCGTCACATGGTCGCTCAGGTTATACGTGCCGTTGACGAACAGGCTGGTGCGTTCCTGCGGCGTCTGGATCAGATTGACGGTGGCATAGTTGTACTTGTCGGCATTGGTGAAGCAGTGGTAATCGCTTGCTGTCGGGGACTGACCGCTGGCACCCGCGTTGGGGACAACCAGCCCTTTCGGGCAGCCAATTGCGCCAGCGATAGCAGCCGGCACCTGGACGCGAGGATGCGCAATGAATGTCGAGCCGCCGACGGAACTGGTAACCGGGGTGCTCTTGGTGCCATAGAGCGACACCGCGTTCTGCGAGAACTTGCGGTTGGCGGCAAGGATTTGGTCGTACTTGTTGTAGTCGATGCCGGCAACGATGCTGCCCTTGTCCGAGGTCTGACCGAACGTGAACGAGGCACCAGACGAGGCGCCGTCGTTATGGTCGGACTCACCGTAGTTCACCGAGACCTCGGCGCCCTGGTAGTCCTTCTTCAGGATGAAGTTGACCACGCCACCGATCGCGTCGGAGCCGTACACCGACGACGCACCGTCGGTCAGCACTTCGACGCGCTCGATCATGGCGGCCGGGATCGAGTTCACGTCGACGAAACCGAGAACACCGGCAATGACGCGCTTTCCGTTGACCAGCACCAAGGTGCGCTGCGCACCCAGACCGCGCAGGCCGACCGAGGAGGCACCGGAGCCGCCGGCGTTGTTGACCGCCGGGTTGGTGTTGCCACCGGTCACTACCGGCAACGACTGCAACACGTCGCCCAAGGTCAGTTTACCGGTCGCCTTGATGGCGGCCGCGTCGATCGTGACGACCGGATTGGACGTCTCCAGATCCACACGACGGATGTGCGAACCGGTGACCACCACCGTCTGAAGCGTCTGCGCTTTCTTGACGCTGGGTTGAGTGGTCGTGTCCTGGCTCTGGTTGCCCGTGTCCTGGGCGAAGGCCGTGCCCGAGGCACCGACCGCGATGACAGCACCCAGCGAAAGCGCCAGGCGGACTGCCGAAGAAAGTTTTGAGACCCCAAGTTTCATTTAAGACACCCTCCGGTTAATTTTTTTGTCATGGGTCAGAACCTGTTCTGCCCAGAATTGCGACCCGGCCCGTTCCCAAGCCGATGGGTTTCGGACCCATGAACACCCGATCCGCGCCGATACTAACAGGCAAATAACGCTATGTGAACTCACTTCACACGCTTTCCCGCTCCGGTTTGTTCAGCAGCCGTTCTCGCGGAGCGGGCATCAGGCGGCCGGTTGACCCTCATCATGAGGAAGCGCCGCGTGGGTTCGTCACTTTTAATTTACATTTTTTAAATGAAATTATTACAAATATATCGCCCTCCTCATGAGAGGAAGGCGTAAAAATGTGATTTGCGTCACATTTCAGGCCGAGCCCGTTGATACGGCCGGGATCTTGGTCAGTCCGGATCGACTTCAGCCTCGAAGCGGAGGTGCTTCACGCTGCGACCGTTGCGACGTACCAGCTTGAGCGCCTCGACGCCGATCCGGATATGCGCCTCCACGTACTGCGCGGTGACACGCTGGTCGCTGCTCTCGGTTTTCACCCCTTCCGGGATCATTGGCTGATCGGACACCAGCAACAGCGCGCCGCAGGGAATCCGGTTGGCAAACCCGGCAGCAAAGATGGTGGCGGTTTCCATGTCCACGGCCATGCAGCGGGTGCGCCGGAGGTACTCCTTGAAGGTGTCGTCGTGTTCCCACACACGGCGATTGGTGGTGTATACCGTGCCGGTCCAGTAATCATGGCCGAGGTCGCGGATCATGGTGGAAACCGCCCGCTGCAACTGGAATGCCGGCAGCGCCGGCACCTCGGGCGGCAGGTAGTCGTTGCTGGTGCCCTCGCCGCGGATCGCCGCGATCGGCAGCACCAGGTCACCCAACTGGTTCTTCTTCTTGACCCCGCCGCACTTGCCCAGGAACAGCGCCGCCTGTGGTTCGATCGCGCTGAGCAGGTCCATCACGGTGGCGGCGTTGGGGCTGCCCATGCCGAAGTTGATCAGCGTAATGCCGTCGGCGGTGGCGTTCGGCATGGGCCGGTCGCGTCCGTGAACCTCCACCCCGTGCCACTGGGCGAACAGCTCCACGTAGTGGCCGAAGTTGGTCAGCAGAATGTACTGCCCGAAGTCCTCCAACGCGGTGCCGGTATATCTGGGCAGCCAGTTTGAGACGATTTCCTGCTTGTTCTTCATGCGCGCGCCCGACCCGATGGTCGCATCATAGCCGCTGCCTCCCACCCACCGCGACCGAGCGGCGCTGGTCGGCGGGCAACTTTTTCCCGACACTGCAGTCACTTGCAGCATGCTATGTTTTGCTTGCCATTCATGACGGGGGCTACGTGATGCGGATGGGTCTGGCAATCGACGCGGCCTGCGATCTGTCGCAGGCGTTCCTGGAGCAACACGACATCGCGGTCATGCCGATCACGGTGAAGATCGACCACGAAACCTTCATGGACGATCGCAAACCGGGCGAGCTGCAGCGATTCATCGATCGCCGGCTCGGCAGTCGCAGCCATTCCGCGGAAACCGAGCCTTGCCCGGTGGAAGAGGTACAGAAGCTGTTCCTCGAGAAACTGGTGCTGGAGCAGGACTGCGTATTCTGCCTGACCATCACCGCCACCCGCAGCCCGATCAACGAGCACGTCAACAAGGCGAGTTTCGCGATCCTGAAGAATTACCGGCACGTTCGCGAGCAAGCGGCCGTCCTCGGCCCTTTCATGATGCGCGTGGTCGACACCCGAAACATTTTTGCCGGTGCCGCGCCGGCGGTATACGAGGCGAGCCGGATGATCGCCGCCGGCGAGGCCCCGGCCACCATACGCGAACGGCTGCTGCATATCGCCAACCACAGCTATGGTTACATGCTGCCGCGCGACCTCTATTACCTGCGAGCGCGCGCCAAGACCAAGAACGACCGCAGCGTCAGCTTGTTCAGCGCGATGCTGGGTTCGGCATTGGACATCAAGCCGATCCTGCGCTGCTTCCGTGGCGAAACCGGGCCGGTCGGCAAGGTCCGCGGCTTCGAGCAAGGCGCCGAAGCACTGTTCGGTTACGTCGCGCGGCGGGTACGCGCCGGCTTGTTGGTGCCGATGGTATGCGTGAGCTACGGCGGCGACCTGGCGGTGCTCGGACATCTGCCAGGCTACGCCAACCTGCGCACCGCCTGCGGGGAATGCGGCGTGGAACTGATGGAGGCGCCGATGAGCATTACCGGCATGGTCAATGTCGGCGAGGGCGCGGTGACCGTGGGCCTGGCTGCCGAGGAACACGAGGCCGACTTCTGAGGCTTGCGCACACTGGTGGCGGAGTCGGGGGCAGGCAACCCGCGAGCACTCAGAACCCGTAGTTGAGAAACCCGCCGTCCACTGCCAGCACCTGGCCGGTGATGTAACTGGCTGCCGGCAGGCACAGGAACGCGATGGCCGCCGCCACTTCCTCGGGCTCGCCGATGCGCCGCAACGGCGTGCGGTCGAGCACTTCGTCCAGGTAGTCGGGGTCGGCCAGCGCCGGCTCGGAGCGCTGGGTGCGGATGTACCAGGGCGCCACGGCATTGACGCGAATGCCATCCATCGCCCATTCGGCCGCCAGGTTGCGGGTCAGCTGGTGCAGCGCGGCCTTGCTCATGCCGTACGGCGAGCCGGTTCGCACGTGGGTCATGGCTGACACTGAGCCCACGTTGACGATCGCCGCACTGGCATGCTGCACCAGCTGCGGATGCGTCAGCCGGCACATCTCGAACGCGGAAAACAGGTTCTGCTCGAAAATGGCGCGATAGTCGTCTTCGCGGTAGTCCAGCGTGGCGCCGGCCTGGTTGCCGCCGGCGTTGTTGATCAGCAGCGATACCGACGCGCCGAGGTCGGCGATCCAGTCGAATACCGCCAGGCGTTCCTCCGCCTCGGCCAGGTCCGCGCCGAAGGCCAGGATCGACACATCGGGAAAATCATCCCCCAGTTCCACGCGCACCTGTTCCAGGTAGTCCTCGTCACGCGCCACCAGCAACAGGTCGGCACCGAGCCCGGCCAGTTCGCGCGCGGCCGCATGGCCGATGCCCTTGCTGGCCCCGGTGACCAGCGCGGTGTGGCCATGCAGTTGCCAGGCGTCCAGGCGGCTGTTGGGAGGAAGGTTCATGCAACCAGCTTAGCAATGTCGCCGGGATCGCGCCGAGGCTTGCCTGCGCGCCGGACTGGCAGGACACTCGCTGACTCCGCCCGCCACGAGAATTGCCATGAAGCCGCTGCCGATCCTGCTGTGTGCGCTGGCCCTGGCCGCCTGCTCCGGCAAGCCGCCGGAGCCGAAGGCCAAGGCCGCCGATGTCGCCACGCCGTTCGACGCCATGAAGGCCGACGAACAGCGCGCGAAGGACGTACAGAAGGTGGTCGACAAGCAGGCCGAGGAACAGCGCAAGCAGATCGAGGCGCAACAGCAATAGCGGCGTTATCCGGCGCCCTTCAGCGTGGGGCGCACAGGCAGTCCGCGTAGATGTTCGGCGTGCCGGCCTTCGCGTTGCGCAGCAACTGCAGTTCCGGCGCCAGCGCCGGAAGCTGGGCAACCCAGCGCGGCAGGCGTACGCCCCAGGCCTGCAGCAACTGCATGCTGGCGGCGCGGTTCATGTCGATCAGGAAACGCTCGACGCCACCCACCGGCGCCTCCTCGTAGCGCACCGGGTAATCCTTGCCCAGCTTGGCCAGACTGGCCGCCTCGGCCACGGCGTCGCCCAGGCCACCGAGCTGGTCGACCAGGCCTCGCTCGAGCGCCTGCCGGCCCGTCCATACGCGGCCCTGCGCAATCGCGTCGATGGCCTGGTAATTCTTGCCGCGTGCCTTGGCGACGTTGCCGACGAAATCGCGGTAGCCCTTGTCGATGATCGCCTGGATCACCGCACCGACCTTCGGATCCAGCGGGCGGCTGACGTCGAACGCACCCGCCATCGGCCCGGTGGCGACGCCGTCGCTCTGGATGCCGAGCTTGGCCAGCGTGCCGGGCACCGAGTAGTACATGCCGAAAATGCCGATCGAGCCGGTGATGGTATTCGGCTCGGCGAAGATGCGGTTCGCATTCATCGAGATCCAGTAGCCGCCGCTGGCCGCCACGTCGCCCATCGACACCACCACGGGAATGCCGGCCGCGCGGGTCAGTTCGACTTCGCGGCGGATCTGCTCGGCCGCGTACACCTCGCCACCGGGCGAATCGACCCGCAGCACCAGTGCCCTGGTGCGCCTGTCCTCGCGCACGGCGCGGATCAGCGCCGCGGTGGATTCGCCGCCGATGGAGCCCGGCGGGCGCTTGCCACCGGCAATCTCGCCCTCGGCCACGACGATGGCCACACCGGGCGCGAATGCGCTGCCGCCCCGGGGCAGGCTGGCCACGTACTGCGGCAGGTCGATGCTGCGGAACTCCTCGTTCTTCGGCCCGGCGGGTACGCCCTGCGCGCGCAGCATCGCAATCAGCTCGGCGCGGGTCGCCGTGCCGTCGACAAGGTGCTCGCTCAGCGCCAGCTGGGCGAGGTCGCCCCTGGCGCCGGCGATGTGCTGCGGCAGGCTGTCGATATCGTCACGCAGGGTGGCCGGTGTGATCTTGCGCAGCCCCGCCACCTCGTCCAGGTAACCGTCCCACAGCCCGCCCATCCAGTAACTGTCGGCCTGTTTCGCCTCCACCGACGCATGATCGAGGATGTACGGCTCGGCAGCGCTCTTGAATTCGCCGACGCGGAACAGGTGCACGTCGACGCCCAGCTTGTCGAGCAGGTCCTTGTAGAACAGACGGTAGTTGGCCAGTCCCGTAAGCATGACCCCGCCTTGCGGATCCACCAGCAGGCGATCGGCGTGCGCGGCGAGGTAATACTGGCCCTGGTCCAGATTCACCGCCCATGCGATCACCGGCTTGCCGCTGGCACGGAAGCGATCCAGCGCCGCACCGACCTCGCGCAGTGCGGCAAAGCCGCCGCCTTGCAGATCGCCCGGCAGCAACAGGATGCGCGTGATGCGCTTGTCCTTGGCGGCGGCGTCGATCGCACCGACCAGGTCGCGCAGTTGTACCTGCTTCGCGTCCTCGCCTGACAGGCCCGCCAACGCGCGCTGCAGCGGCGGCGCACTGTATTGCTCGACCAGCTGACCTTGCGGCTTGAGCACCAGCACGCTGTCCGGTTGCACCACGTGGCCGCCGGTAAAGACGGACACCACCACCAGCAGCAGGATCAGCAGGAACCCGAAGAAGACCATGTTGATGATGACCAGCCGGGTGACGTTGAGGCCATGGCCAAGTCCGCGCAGGAAGCCCCGGCGACGTGACAGCGGCGGCGGAAGTGGTGGTGTCATGCGTGGATTCCCGGAGTCATGCCACAAGCGTAGCCGGTCATGCCGGCGCGGTCATCGGCAGATGGCGCCGCCAGCGCTGCTTCCATGCACTGCGCCAGAAGCGCGTGAACAGCATCACCGCGGCCACCGACAGGCCGGCGATCAGACCGATCCACATGCCGCGCGCGCCCATGCCGTGATGGAAGGCCAGCCACCAGCCCACCGGCATGCCGACCACCCAGTACGCGAACAGGGTGATCGCCATCGGCACGCGGGTGTCCTTGAGTCCGCGCAGCGCGCCGTTGGCGGCGACCTGGATGCCGTCGGAAAACTGGAACAGGCCGGCCAGCATGATCAGCTGCGCCGCCAGCGCGATCACCTTCGGATCGTGCGTGTACAGCGTGGCGATGAAGTGCGGCAGGCCCAGCATCAGGCCGGCCGAGAACACCTGCGTCACCAGGGTCAGGCCGATCCCGCAAAAACCGGCGTAGCGCACGCCCTGCTCGTCGCCGCGGCCCACCGCATTGCCCACGCGCACGGTGATTGCCATCGCCAGCCCGAGCGGGATCATGAAGAAGAACGAGGCGATGTTGATCGCGATCTGGTGACTGGCGATCACCGATTCGCCCAGCGTGGCGATGATCAGCGCGGTGGCCACGAACAAGCCGGCCTCGGCCAGCAGGGTCACCGCCATCGGCAGGCCGATGTGCATCAGCGCACCGATCCGCCGCAGGTTCGGCCATTCGAAATGATCGAACAGGCCCAGTCCGCGATAATTGCGCCGGAAGATGAC
>DATNGL010000045.1:0-13907 GCA_035605895.1 Rhodanobacter sp. | reverse complement strand
TTCGATCAGCACCCGATCGCCCGCCGCGTGCCCATGGCGATCGTTGATCGGCTTGAGGTCGTCCAGATCGAGCATGCCCACCGCGACCATGCGCTGATGCCGCGCGGCCCGGGCAAGCGCGCGCTCGAGGTGATAGTCCAGTGCACGGCGGTTGGGGAGGTCGGTCAGCGCATCGTGCAAGGCAAGATAGGTCTGGCGCTCCTGCTCCTGGAACAGCGCCTGGTGATTGCCGTGCTGGCGCAGCGCCAGGCCGACGGTATCGGCGATCTCGTCGAGCAGGCGATGCATGTCGGCATCGAAGGCATCGACTTCCGCGGTGGCCAGCAGCAGTACGGCCGCGGCCCGGCGTTCGGCCTCCGGTTCGCTCGTCGGCCCCGAAAAGATCGGCCAGCATCCAATCGCAGCCATCTCCGACAGCGGCGCGTTGCGCCATGCCGGCGACACATCGGGATGCACCGAGGGCCGCAACCGCACGATCGGCGCACCCTCCATGTAAGCGAGCGTCGGCGTGCGAATCGAAGGGCCGTCCGAGCGCGTCGGTGGTTCCTCGATACTCCCGAAGGCCTCGGCAATGGAGCCCACCGCGACCACTCGTTGCAACGTGTCACCGGCAGGGACATAGACCACCACGGCTGCCGCCGCCGCGACTTCCACCAGGGTGGTGGCCAGGGTCCGATAGATGGTGTCGGGTTCAGGATGGTCTAGCAGCGCACGCTGGATGGTACGGTGGGCATCGCGGTAATGGCTGAGACGCAGGTTGCGCTCGAGCTGCGCCTGATCGTCCCAGAACCGTGCCATCTCATCAGCCAGTCGCTGGGCCCAGTCGAGCAACTCGTCGGTGAGCGCCGGACCACCTTCGCGCGAATACGCCGCCAGCGCCAGTTGCCCGCCGTCGGCGGTTCCGGACGCCGCCACGATGATCGAATCCAGGCCGTGACTCCGGGCCGCCTGGCGCAGGGACGCATACTCGGGGTCGTCGACCGAAGCCAGCCGCGGGCGGCCCTCGCGCAAGGCGAGGCCCACCGGGCCACGCCCACCCGGTTCACGCGGATCGTCGCTGATCCGCAGCGACAATCCGTAGGCTGCGGCGGGGCCGGCCGCCACGATATCGAGCATGGACTGGCCGAGCTCGCGTCGCCCGATCCATACCAGCGGCAGGTCCATGGTGCTGACCAGGGTCGAAGCGACTTCAAGCAAGGCCTGCTTGCGGTCGTAGCCGACGGACGGGTGCAGCAGGGTAAGCGTCTCCGCCACGCTCTGGTAGAAGCGTTCGCGAAGTTCGCCATGCCGCCGATCATGCCCCTCCATCCCCATGTCAAATCCTTGCTCATAACACCCAAACCCGGCAACCCGAAAAGCCATCCGACCGCTGCCGGACGAATCGCGCCCGGACTGCCGGGGTCGGGCAAGGTTCCGGACCCACTCACGGCAGGTCTCGGAAGACCATCCAAGCAAGCATCAGGCCAATTGGCCATGACCGCCGCAAACCCTTGCAGCGCGGCCTCCGGGCGTCCCCGCTGCCGCCTGCGGTCAACCGCCGGCCGGCGGAATCGAGGCCTTTTCGGTCAAACTTGGGTAGGTCAGGGGCCAAACACCCGGAATGCGCTCAGGGACCGCCACAGGCGCGGGCACGCTCGCGCATGAGGTCACGCTCGCGCCGGTTGTGCGTCAGCGCCGCCGCCCGTTCGAACGCTTCGCGCGCCTCCGCCCCACGACCCAGCCTGGCCAGCAGGTCGCCGCGTACCGCGGCAAGCAGGTGGTAGCGCTGCAGGCTCGGTTCGTCGGCCAGCACATCGACCAGGGCCAGGCCTTCCTCCGCACCGTTCGCCATGCTGACCGCCACCGCGCGATTGAGCTCCACGATCGGCGAAGGCATCACCCGCGCCAGCACCGCATACAAGGCGGCGATGCGCGCCCAGTCCGTCTCCGCCGCGGTCGGCGCGCGCGCATGGCAGGCTGCGATCGCCGCTTGCAAGGCATACGGACCGAGTTCGCCACCCAGCTTGCGCGCCTGTTCGAGGGCGGCCAGTCCGCGTGCGATCAGCAGGCGATCCCACAACATTCGATCCTGATCGAGCAACAGCACCGGATTGCCGTGGGCGTTCGTGCGTGCGCGGGCGCGCGAGGCCTGGATCTCCATCAGCGCCACGAGACCATGCACCTCGGGCTCGCGCGGCATCAGGCCGACCAACACCCGGCCCAGGCGCAACGCATCCTCGCACAGGCCCGGACGCATCCAGTCGTCGCCAGCGCTGGCGGCGTAGCCCTCGTTGAAAATCAGGTAGATCACCCCGAGCACCGCGGACAGACGCTCGACCAGCTCGTCGCCGCGCGGCACTTCATAAGCCACCGCGGACTTGGCCAGGCTGCGCTTGGCCCGCACGATGCGCTGGGCGATGGTCGGCTCGGGCACCAGGAAGGCGCGCGCGATCTCGTCCGTGGTCAGCCCGCCGAGCAGGCGCAGTGTCAGCGCCACCCGCGCCTCCGTCGACAGCAGCGGATGGCAGGCGGTGAAGATCAGCCGCAGCAGGTCATCGCCAAACGGATCGTCCAAGGCCATCTCCGCAGCGGATTCGGCGGATTCACGCTCATGCTCGAGTTCATGCATCAATTGCACATGCTTGCGTTCGAGCAGCTTGTTGCGGCGCAGCCGGTCGATCGCGCGACGCTTGGCGGTAGTCATCAGCCAGGCACCGGGGTTGTCCGGCACGCCGGTTTGCGGCCACTGCTCCAGCGCGATCACCAGCGCATCCTGTGCCAGTTCCTCGGCCAGCCCGACATCGCGCAGCATCCGCGCAAGGCCGGCGATCAGCCGGGCCGATTCGATCCGCCAGACGGCGTCGATGGTGCGATGGGTGTCGGTCACGCTCATGACCTCCGATCACACCACCTGCACCACGCTGGCGCAAGACCTGCTCCGACGCTGAAGCCACCGGTTGCTTGCATGCCATCCGCTACGGCATCGCCTCACGCCGTGGCGGCCGGCACCGGGGTCCCTCAGCGCTTGCCTTCCAGCTGCGCGCGCAAGCGCTCCTCCTGTTCGCGCAGCTCGGGGGTGAACGCATCGCCGAAGTCCTCCGCCTCGAAGACGGGGCGGATCTCGATGACCGACTCGCCCGCCATCGGGTTCGGGCAACGCCTGACCCAGGCGATCGCCTCGTCCAGCGATCGCACCTGCCACAGCCAGAAACCGGCGACCAGTTCCTTAGTCTCGGCGAACGGCCCGTCGACCACCTGGCGCCGGCTGCCGGAAAAGACCACTCGCGCCCCCTTCGAACTGGGCGTGAGTCCCTCGCCCGCCAGCATCACGCCGGCCTTGACCAGTTCTTCGTTGAACCTGCCCATCGCGGCCAGCAATTCCTCGCCGGGCATCACGCCAGCCTCGGAATCGGCGGTCGCCTTGACCATCACCATGCATCGCATCGTCGTGTCTCCTCATGCTGGCGTGCGGGGAGCCACCGTGCGAGGCGGCCCTGTCCAGTCGACGAACGGGCCTCGCGCGAATCGACGGATCTTCCCTGCCGGGCAAAAACAAATCTCGGGCAGTGCGACCACAGCTCGCTATGCTGTATCTCCTGATGTCCGCGGATCCCGCCGTGCCGCCACCGACCCTCGAAAATCCGGGCCACCTGATCGTCCATCGCGGCAGCCGCACCGAGCGGCTGGCCGATGAACTGGCCCGGCAACTGGAAGCGCAGCGACCGGCCAATCCACTCGTCGCGCAGACCGTGGTGGTGGGCCATCCAGGCCTCCAGCGCTGGCTGCTGGGTCGATTTGCGCAGCGTCGCGCCGCGGGCGGCGCACACGGCATCGCCGCCAACTACGACATGATCCTGCCGTGGCAGTGGTTCGAGCGCAGCGCCCGCCGCGTGCTCGGCGACGAGGCGCTGGTCGGCGGCGCCTACCGGCATGAGCTGTTGCGCTGGCGCGTGCTGCAGGCACTGCCCACGTTGAAATCCGTCGAAGTCAGCGCCTATCTTGCCGGCGACGATGCCGCCCGCCGGCGTTTCCAGCTGGCCGAGCACCTGGCCGGCGTGTATACCCAATACCTGCTCTATCGGCCGGACTGGATCCTCGCCTGGGAACAACCAGAGGCGCACGATCCTGACTGGCAAGCCGCGCTGTGGCGGCAACTGCAGGCCAGCATCCAGCGACCGCACCGGGCGCGGCGCAGCGCAGCCCTGCTCGATGCGCTGGCCGCCGAAGCCGATCCGCCGCCCACGCCCTTGCACGTGTTCGGTGTCAGCCACCTGCCACCGGACGTGCTGCAGGCCCTGCAAGTCACCGCGCAGCGCACGCCGGTGCATCTGTACTTCCCCGACCCCTGCCGCGAATACTGGTCGGATTTGCGCAGCCGCCGCTTCCAGCTGAAGCAGGCCGGCGACCCGGAGGCGCTGTACTACGAGATCGGCCATCCACTGCTGGTGGCGCTCGGTCGCATCGCGCAGGACTTCTGCATCACCCTGGACGGCTGCGACGCCATCGAGTTGCGCGATCCGCTGGACGAGGCGGAGCCGCCATCCGATGCCCATGCACTGCTGGCCACGCTGCAGTCCAGCATCCGCTGCCTGCAACCGGACCTGGTCGGTGCGCCGATCCGCGAGCGGTCGACCGGTCCCGCTGCATCGCAGGGCCTGCTGTCTGCGCTGCGTCATGACGCCAGCCTGCGCGTCCATGCCTGCCACACGCGTTTGCGCGAACTGGAAGTGTTGAAGAACGCCCTGCTGCGTTGCCTCGCCGACCACCCCGACCTGCAGCATCGCGACATCGTGGTGATGGCGCCGGACATCAGCGCATACGCTCCCTATCTGGCCGCGGTCTTTGGCGAACCAGCGAAGTATCGCGATGAACCTGCGCACATCCCGTGGCACCTGGCCGACGTCAGCATGGCGCACATGCATCCGCTGCTGGGCGCGTTCGCCCAGGTACTGGACCTGGCCGAGAGCCGCTTCACGGTCAGCGAGGTGCTCGACCTGCTCGACGTGCCCGCGTTGGCGCGCCGCTTCGCGATCGACGCCGCCGCCCGCGACGCGCTGGAATCCTGGCTGCGCCGCGCCCGGATCGCGTGGGGGCTGGACGCGACGATGAAGGCCGAGGCCGGCGCCGAAGCCATCGACGCGAACAGCTGGCAGTTCGGTCTCGACCGCATGTATGCCGGCCTGATCGTCGGCGACGATGGCGGGGATCGACTGCTCGACGACATCCTGCCGCTCAAGGGCGTTTCCGGCGGCGCGACCGAGGCGCTGGGCCAGCTCGATCGCCTGCTCGGCGAATTGCGCCGCGCACGCGCCGCGTTCGCCGGCGAGCGTCCGCTGGCAGGCTGGAGCGAATGGCTGCTGCAGTTGATCGACGCCCTGTTCCTCGCCGACCCGCGCGACGAGGCGGAGAACCACGCACTCGATGCCCTGCGCCGACTCGCCGCCGATCTCGGCAACCAGGCCGCGGAGACGGGCCTGGTCGCGACCTTGCCGTGGAGCGTGGTGCGCGAAGCCTTGCGCGGCGCACTTGGCGCGGTGCCGGAACGGCAGCCCTTCCTGCTCGGCGGGGTGGCCTTCTGCGGGCTGGTGCCGCAGCGTTCGATTCCGTTCCGGGTGGTCTGCCTGCTCGGCATGAACGAGGGCGAGTTCCCGCGGGCGGGCCAGGATGCCGGCATCAATCGCATTCCCCGTCAGCCGCGCCCCGGCGACCGCGACACGCGCAACGAGGATCGCTATCTGTTCCTCGAAGCGCTGATGTCGGCGCGCGAGGTGTTGCATGTCAGCTACCTCGGCGAGGGCGTGCGCGACGGCAAGCCACGCAATCCCGCCGCGCCGCTGGCCGAGCTGCTGCAGTTCCTCGACGAGCAATACGGCATCGCCGGCGACAGCCAGGCGGACCGGCCCTGGCTGGTTCACCATCCGCTGCAACCGTTCGACGCGCGCTATTACGAACGCGATGCCGCGGGCCAGCCGCGGCATGACCCGAGGCTGTTCTCCTACGATCCGGCGTTCGCGGCCACGCCGTCCAGTCGTGCCCAACCACGCTTCCTCGACGTCCACGCCGCCACGCCCCTCATCGCCGCCGGCGAAGTCCCGCTGGACGGCCTGCGCCGATTCTGGCGCGACCCGACCATGGCCACCCTGCTGCGCGGCCACGGCATCAGCCTGCAGGCACTCGACGACACCGGCTGGCCCGATCGCGAGCCGCTGGAAACCGGCCTTGCGCGCATCGAACGCATCGACCGGCAGTTGCTGTTCGAAGCGCTCGCTGCCGGCACGCACACGTTCCCGGCGCAACCGCCGGCGTGGCTGGCGCGTTCGGGTGTGCTCGCGGGCGGCGCCATCGGTGAACGCAGCTGGGACGACCTGCGCGATCAGCTGCAGCCCCTGCTCGACGGTGCGCGCGCGCTGTTTGCCGACGACCGGGCGCAGCGTCTGCCGCAGGCGATCGACCTCGATCTTGGCGACGGCCTGCGCCTGACCGGAACCGTGGAGCGGGTCTTTCGCGGCGCCACCGGCGCCCCGCTGCTGTTCGACGCGCAAGCCGCGCGGATGGCCGGGCTGAAAGACCTGCTCGACTACTACATCGACTGGGCGGCGCTGCAGCTGAGCCAGCCCGGCGTCGTGCAGGGTGACTATCTCGAACCGGGCACCAAAACCCGGCCGGTGCGCCGCGCCGGCTTGCTGCAAGTCATCCATGCGCAGCAGGAACAACAACTGCGGCATGGCCTGCGCAGCCTGATCGAGGCGTGCCGCCGCGGCGAACAGCAGCCGCTGCTGTTCTTCCCGAAAACCGCGCTGGCGTGGGCGGTTGCCGGGCCGGACGATCGCCTGCAAAAGGCCAGGTCGGCGTGGGAAGGCGACGGCCACAACCAGACCGGCGAACGCGACTACGCGCCGGGCTACGCCGCCTTGCTGACCCGCGGGCTGGATCTGTTCGACCCCACCGGCAGCGCACACCACGCCTTCGTCGCCGCCACCGAAACCGTCTGCCATGTGCTCGACCCGTTGCATGAAACCCTGCTGAAACCCGAGTCGACGGACACGCCATGACGGCCACCACCCTGCTGCCCATCCTCGACTGGCGCCGGATGCCCCTGCAAGGACGCGTCCTGATCGAGGCCAGCGCCGGCACCGGCAAGACCTGGAACATCGGGGTGATCTACCTGCGCCTGCTGCTCGAAGCGGGTTTGCCGGTGGAGAAGATCCTGGTGACCACGTTCACCGAGGCCGCTGCGCAGGAATTGCGCGAGCGCCTGCGCCGGCGTCTGGTCGAAGCCGAACACCTGCTCGAATCCGCCGCGCTCGACGCGGCCAGCGACGACCCGCTGCAGGCCTGGCTCGCCGCGCTGTGCACAAACGAGGAACAGGCACGGCAAGCACTGCGCCGGATCCAGCTGGCGCGCACCGACCTCGATCGCGCCCCGGTCTCGACCATCCACGCATTCTGCCAGCGCGTCCAGCGCGACTATCCGCTGGAAAGCGGCGCCGCGTTCAGCAGCGACAAGCTGTTCGACGAATCGCAACTGCAGCGCGAATGCGTGGAGGATTTCTGGCGACGCCGCTACCTCGCCGGCGCGGCCGATCCGCGCGAAGCCGAACTGCTGCTGAAAGACGGCCCGGAAGGCCTGCTGCGCGACCTGGGCGGCCTCGGCAACAACGCCGATGCGCGGATCGAGTCGGGCGGGCTGGCCGAACTCGAACGCCAGCTTGCCGCGCTGCGCAGCGACAAGAACATCGCCGAACTGCAGCGACTGGCCGACGACAAGACGCTCTACGCACCGCGCAAAAAAGCCTTGTCGACACGACTCGACCGCATCGCCACCGCATTGCGCGATGCCAACGCATCTCAACGTCGTCATCCCAGCGAAGGCTGGGATCCAGTGCCTTCGGAGGATAGGGCCGAGACGCTGGATTCCAGCCTTCGCTGGGATGACGAGCATGAGAGTGACGGCCTTCGGAATAACGATGCCGAGGCCGATTCGCGCAAGCTGCACCACAACAACACAGCACTCGAAGAATCCCTGAAAGACCTCCTCGACAGCGCCTTCGAACCCGACAAGGTACTCGACCAGGAAGCTCCCGGAAGCGCCGGCACGCTGAACGCCCACCCGTTGGTCCAGTCCCTGCAATCACTGCGCATGCTGTTGCAACTGCGCACCGTCTTCACCCGCGGCGCCGTGCTCGCCGATGCCACCCGCTACTGCCGCGAGGAAATCCCGCGACGCGCACGCCAGCGCCACGTACTCACCTTCTCGATGCTGATCGACACGGTGCATGAGCGCCTGTGCGGTGCAGGGGCAAGCGACACGCTGGCCAATCGCCTGTTCGACGCGTTTCCAGTCGCCCTGATCGACGAATTCCAGGACACCGACCAGCGCCAGTTCGCGATCTTCGACCGCATCTATCGCGGGCGCGGCAGCCTGGTGATGATCGGCGACCCGAAGCAGGCCATCTACAGCTTCCGCGGCGGCGACATCGCCGCCTACCTGCGCGCCGCCGAACAGGCCGACCAGCGCTACTCGCTGGGCACCAACCATCGTTCCAGCCGCGCCCTGGTCGGCGCACTGAACGCCTGGTACGGCCATGTCGATGGCGGCTTCGAGCATCCGCAGATTCGTTATCAGCCGGTCACGCCGGCCGGCAAGGCCGACGAGAAGCCGTACACCGTCGACCATCGCGCCGTGATGCAACCCCTGGTGCTCCATCCATTCCGCGGCGGCGCCACGGACCGGCATGGCAATCCGCTGAAGGCGCTGGGCGAACTGGAAGCGCTGGCGCTGGACGATTGCGCCAATCGCATCGCCCAGCTGCTGAACGATCCGCACCAGGAGATCGCCGGCGCACGCGTTGGCCCCGGCGATATCGCCGTCCTGCTGTCGACCAATCCGCAGATCGTGGCCTTGCGCGAACGGCTGGTGGCCCGCGGCGTGCCCTGCGTCGGCAGCGGGCGCGGCAACATTTTTTCAGGTGAGCTGGCCGCCGAGCTGGAACTGCTGCTGTTCGCCGTGCTGCATCCGGACGACGACCAGGCCGTTCGCGGCGCACTGGCCACCCGCCTGCTCGGCGCCACGCTGGCCCGGTTCACCGACTGGCAGGAACATCCCGACGCGTTCGAACAGGAACTGGAACGCTTCGAGGCCTGGCGCGCGCTGGTGCGCCAACGCGGCGTACTGGCGCTGATCGAGGCCGTGCTGGCCGCACGCGCCAGCGCGCTGCTGGCGCTGCCCGAGGGCGAACGCCTGCTCACCGACCTGCGCCATCTGGGCGAGCTGCTGGCCGAACAGGAAAGCATGCAGCAAGGCCTCGACGGCCTGCATGCATGGCTGCGCGAGATGCGCCTGGAAGGCAGCGACGGCGATATCGAAGCCGCCGACGAACGCCAGCTGCGCATCGAAAGCGATGCGCGGCGCGTCCAGCTGCTGACCATCCACGCCAGCAAGGGACTGGAGTTCCCGATCGTGTTCCTGCCGTTGGCCTGGCGCATCCGCAGCAGCGACGGAAAACATGCACCCGAGCTGCTGCGCTACCACGACGCGACCGGCCATCGTTGCATCGACCTGGGCTCGACGGATTTCATCGCCCATCGCGGCCGGCACTTCCATGAGGACCTGCAGGAACGCCTGCGCCTGCTCTACGTGGCAATGACCCGTGCCGTGCACGGCCTGCATGTGTACTGGGTGGATCGTGGCCCGCTGCCGGACAGCGACGACCAGGCATGGAACCGCGCCGCCATCGACCTGCTGATCGCACAGGCGCAGCGCAGCCTCGCACTGGCAGGCGACGAGTCCTCGCTCGATGCGCTCGCCGCGGCGCTCGGCGGCATCCGCACCGCGCCACCGTTTGCCCGCGAGTGGACCGGCTACCAGCCACCGGCCGAGATACCCTCCCCACGCGCCACGCAGACACCCTTGCCGCGCCTGCGCCCGTTCCAGTGGCTGCACAGCTTCAGTGGACTGAGCCGCTACGCCGCTGCCGCCGTGGTGATCGATGACCACGACGCCACCGATGAAACCATCCCGGAAGAACTCTCGGCCAGCGCCGACGAAGCCGCCGAGGACAGCCGCCTGCTGAGCCTGTATCCCCTGCGCGGCCCGCGCTTCGGCGACGCCGTGCACCAGGTGTTCGAACTGGCGTTGCCCGAGCCGGTATGGCCCGGCCAACGCCAGCTGCTGCATCGACAACTGGCCGTGCAGGCGGTCAAGGCCCCCAACGTGACGCCGGACGAAGCACTGGAACGGATCGGCCGGATGATCGACCGCGCGCGCCAGGCCGACCTCGGCGACGGCCTGCACCTGGCCGGCATCGCGCCCGAACAGCGCATCGTCGAATTCGAATTCCAGTTTCCCGTGCAGCAGGTGCCGCTGGCACGGCTGCGCCAGCTGTGCGCGGCGCACGGCGAGGCCGACGTGGTGCCCGCCAGCCTCGACGCCACCACCCTCAACGGCATGCTCACCGGCTTCGCCGACCTGATCATCGAATGGGACGGCCGCTTCCACGTGCTCGACTACAAGACCAACTGGCTCGGCGCGCGGCTGCACGACTACCGGGACACGTCACTCGACGCCGCGATGGCCGAGCATCATTACCCGCTGCAGGCACTGCTCTACACCGTGGCGCTGCATCGCTACCTTGGCCAGCGACTGGACGGCTATACGGCCGAACGCCAGCTTGGCGACAGCTGGTACCTGTTCGTGCGCGCGATCGGCCTGGCACCGGGACTCGGCGTATGGCGTCATCGCTGGCCGGCCGCCTTGATCGAGGCACTCGACGACGCCTTCGCCGGCACGCAGGAGGCTGCCGCATGAACCATCCACTGCCCGGCACTGCCGAAACCGACGGGCGCGCCATCGACCAGACCCTGGCGCAATGGGTACTACGGCGCACCGGCTCCGCCCTGCTCGCCGCCGCCACCCGCGCGGCCAGCAACGCCGAAGGCCACGGCCACTCCTGCGCCCAACTGGACGACTCGCGCGCCGAAGCCAGCTTCGACACCGATGCGCTGCAGGCCCTGCGCCAGCACGCCTGGGTCGGCGATGGCGCGCACTTCACCCCGTTCGTGCTCGATGCGCAAAACCGTTTCTACCTGTGGCGCAACTGGCAGCACGAAACGAAGCTGGCGGCGGCGATCCGGCAACGCTGCGCCAATCGCTCGTTGCCGATTTCCGCCGACACGCTCGCCGAAGATCTGGACACCTTGTTCGCCGGCATGCCACCCGGCCCCACCGACTGGCAACGCGCCGCCGTCGCCGCCGTGCCAGGCACACGCTTCTTCGTGCTCACCGGCGGCCCCGGCACCGGCAAGACCACCACCGTCGTGCGCATGCTGCTGATGCTGCTGCGCAACGCGCGGGCCTGCGGGCTGCCGGCACGGCCGTCGATCGCTCTCGCCGCCCCCACCGGCAAAGCCGCCCAACGCCTCGTGCAAGCCATCGCCAAAGGCAAGGCCGACCTGCAGCTGCCCCTCGCCCCCGTAGGGCGGGCACCGCCCACCGCTCCCCCTCACGCGGTCGAAGATCAACAGCCGGCGGGCAGTGCCCGCCCTGCGAATTCGCTCCAATCGGATTTGCTGTCGCACATTCCGCACGCCGATGCGCGCACGCTGCATCGCCTGCTTGGCTACCGGTCGCGCGACAACAGCTTCAGCCGCGGGCCGCACAACCCGCTGGCCGAGGACATCGTGGTGGTCGACGAGGCGTCGATGGTGGATCTGGCGATGATGCGCCAGTTGCTGGACGCGCTACGCCCCGATGCCGTGCTGATCCTGCTCGGCGACCCCGGCCAGCTCGCCTCGGTCGACGCCGGCTCGGTACTCGCCGACATCGTCGCCAGCGCGCCGCAAGACCAACTGCCGCCGGCACTGGCCAGCCTGCTCGCACCACTGCTGCAACATGCCCCGCCCGTCACCACCGACAACGCCATACTGGCCGGGCACGTACTCACCCTCACCCACACCTGGCGCGCAGGCAGCGGTTTGCAGCGCGGCATCGAAGCGCTGCGCAACACACCCGATCCCGCATGGCTCGATACCTTGCTGGACAAACGCGCGGATGGCGACCTGCACCTGCGCCACTGCCCCAACCCGCACGCCCTGCGCGCCTGCGTCGACGACTGGATCGAACGCCATGCCGAGACGCTGCAATCGCTGCTGTCCCCGCCCACCGATGCCGCCACAGCCCTGCAACAACTTCGCCAGTCGCAGATCCTGTGCGCCCTGCGCGACGGCCCGTTCGGCGCACAAGGTCTCAACGAGCTGATCGCCCGCCGGCTCGCCACCCGCTTCGGCATCGACAGCAGCCGCGCCTGGTACCACGGCCGCCCCGTCATCATCACCCGCAACGACTACGCCCGCGGCCTGTTCAACGGCGACGTCGGCATCGCCCTGGAAGGCGCCGAAGGCCTGCGCGTGTGGTTCGAACTCAGCGACCGCGACGGCAACGCCAGCCTGCGCAGTTGCTCCCCGCGCGCCCTGCCCGCCCACGAAAGCGCCTGGGCCATCACCATCCACCGCAGCCAGGGCTCGGAATACCGCGACGTCGCCGTCGTACTGCCACCCGACGAAGACAACCGCATCCTCGCCCGCGAACTGGTCTACACCGCCATCTCGCGTGCCAGGCAACACGCCGAAATCTGGTCCACCGACGACTCGCTGCGCGCCGCGTTGGCAAGACCGATCCAACGGCAAGGTGGCTTGCGAGAACAGCTGGTTGCGGAGTCGATCGCGTGACTGTCTATCACCGGAATCAAGCCGCGCCGTGGAACTGCGTCGGTTTGAATGGATGGTCAGATCTTTGCGTGCTTCGCACGAGCGGCAAGCCGCCCCTTGCGCAACAGGCGCTCTGAACGCATGACATGCAGGATGAAAACCTTGTGTCCGTCATGACGGTAGAAAACGCGGCATGGCGATTCAACTATCTGACGATAGCGAGAACGCCCAAGTTCTTGAGGGCGACTGCCACTGTCCGGATGATCGGCGAGCTGCCCGACGTGGCCGAAGGCGCGTTTGACAACCTCCGAGGCAGCGACCGGGTTCTCCAACGCAATGTAGTCGGCGATGGCGTCAAGATCAGCCAGCGCAGGCTCTGACCATGCTATTTCAGCCATCTGGCGAGACGCTTCCTGGCTTGGGCATGAGTTGCCACACGGCCCTCGGCAATTGCCTGCTCGCCACGGGCAATGCCTTCTAGGACAGCCATGCGTTGCTGCATCAGCTGATAGGTCTCGACGTCCAGGAGGTAGGCGCTTGGCAGGCCGTGCTGGGTGATGAGGATTGGCTCCTTGTCCCGCTCAATGTCTGAGAGCAGTTCAGTGGCCTGACGTTTGAGGGTAGTGACGAGTTCAGTGCGCATGAAGTGGCACTACAGTATCACTTTCGGATGCGCAAGAGACTGGCGCAAAGACCTGTCATCGACTTGATCGGGCCATCACCATCCATCGCAGCCAGGGTTCGGAATATCCCGACGTCGCCGTCGTGCTGCCGCCGGATGCGGACAACCGCCTGCTCTGTCGCGAGCTGGTCCACACCGGGGTCTCACGTGCGCGCCAGCGGGCCGAGCTGTGGTGCAGCGAGGCATCGCTGCGTGCGGCCCCCTGCGCCGACCGATCCGCCGCCAGGGCGGCTTGCGCGAGCGGTTGCGGGAAGGGCCGCCATGAACACGGCGCCGTCGGGCCGCGCAGTTGCGCGCCCGCCGGATCCATGACCCAGCCATCAGGGACTGCAGGTAGTCGCTGCCTTGCTCGTGACGCCGCCCGACCCATTCACGTCCAGCTCGACGCCGGGCACCTTGCTGGTGATGGTGCCGGTGCCGGTGTCCACACTGCGGTAGCAGGTGGCGATCACCAGCGGTGTGCTCGGCTTGAGCTGACCTTGCAGGCCAAACGTGATGATGGTCCCGCTTTGTGCCTGGATCGACACGTTGGTTTGTGCAT
>DATNGL010000044.1:0-4563 GCA_035605895.1 Rhodanobacter sp. | reverse complement strand
TCCTGGCGCTGGATGCGCTGGGCCAGTTCGAGCCCGGTCAGACCCGGCATCTCGATGTCGGTGACCAGCACGTCGGGCTTGAGCCGCTGGATCTCGCGCCACGCCGCTTCGCCGTCCGCCGCCGAACCCAGCACATCGATGTCGGATTCCATGCCGAGCAGCGCCGACAGCGCGCCGCGCACCATCGCCTGATCCTCGGCCAGCAACACACGAATCATGCAATTACCTGCTCATCGAAAGGGGACTGGCGCGGGACCAGCGTCACGGCGATCAGGCCGCAGGATATCCCGGCGCGGCACGCACCGGCGACATGGCGGCCTGGGAATTCCGCGACGTCTCCACCAGACGCAGCACCGGCACCGGCACCACTACCCGCAGGCGCGTGCCGTTGCCGCGCGGCGACTCGATGGTCAGGCTGCCGCCCATGGCGCGTACGCGTTCGCGCATGCCGCAGATGCCGTTGCCATCGCTGGAAACGCCGCCCTTGCCGTCGTCGCCGATCTGCATGCAGACGCTGGCGTGTTCGCGCAACAGTTCGATCTGCACACGGCTGGCACCGGCGTGGCGGGCAATGTTGGTGACTGCCTCGCGCAATACCAGCGACAGGCCGCGCTCGACTTCGACCGGCAGATCCACCGGCAGCGAGCCGTACTCCAGATGCACCCGCGAAGATTCCAGCAGCAATCGCGCCGAGGCCAGTTCGGCGGCCAGATCGGTGGCACGGATGCCGGTGACGGCACTGCGCACTTCGGCCAGCGCGTGACGCGCAACCTTTTCGGCCTCCTCCACCTCGCGCCGGGCCGCATCGACATCGCGGTCGAACAACCTGCGCGACAACTCCAGCTTCAGCGTGATCAGCGACAGCGTATGCCCCAGCAGGTCGTGCAGATCGCGCCCGATGCGCTCGCGCTCCGCGGTGGCGGCAAGCCGGCGCACTTCGTCATGCGAAAGGCTCAGTGCCGCATCTTTCTCCTTGCTGAGATGCTCGACCACGACAATGGTGCAAACCACGAAGACCGTGACCGGCATGATCACCAGCAGCGACGTCGGAAAGCCGATCCACCAGGCCAGCGCCACAAAGATCGCGTTGAGCAGCACCACCTGGAGCGCATAAATGCGAAACCGCCACATGTCGCAATGGCACAGCATGATGCAGCCATACACGAAATAGCTGAGACCGCTCGGATACCAGCGCATCAAGACGAAGCACAACGCCGCCATGCCCCACGCATAGAAATGCGCCGTGCGCCGCGGCGCCAGCTGGACCTTGGCGAACAGCAGCAGGAACACCGGATACGAGCCCAGCGTGAACAGCAGCCAGCTCAGGGTGTAGCCGCGCAGGCCATTACCGAACAGCGGCGTGACGAAGATCCAGAACGACCACAGCAAGTGCACGCTGTCGGCCCATGGCGACTTGCCGCGACGAATGTCGTCGGCCACGCCGGAATCCGGTGCCGGGGCAAGCCAGCGGGCAACGAACGCGGGAATCATGCTGTGGCCGAGCGCTGCGGGATGGACATGGCTGGCATCCTACTTCAACCGTTCCGGCGCAGGCGTCGCGCCGCCAGCAGCAGGAACCCGACGGCGAAGGCGATCAACACCAGCACATGCCCCAGCAAGGGACCATCGTTCAGACCCACCGCCGCCTGGGTCAACTGGTTCAAGTGGTAGCTCGGCCAGATCGGCGCGATTCGCTGCAACGCGCCGGGCAGCATCGACAACGGCAGCCACAGGCCGGACAGGAAGGCCATCGGCAGATAGACCAGGTTGAGCAGCCCCGGCGCGCCCTGCCCCTTGAGCAACGTGCCGACGAACATGCCCAGCGCGCAGAACGGCAGCACCCCGAACATGCCGGTCAGCAGCAAGGCCAGCACCTGGCCCCATGACAAAACCACATGCGCCAGCGAGACGCCGATCAGCAACAGCAGCACCATCACGATGGTGGCCGCAATCATGGCCATCACCATCTTGCCCAGCAGGTAGGCGCCCGGCGGCATCGGCAACGCGCGCTTGAGCGTCAGCAGACCGCCATCGCGCTCGATCGCCAGCGAGACACCGAAGCCGAACAGGCCCGGCCCCATGATGCCGAAGGCGCCATAGCTGGCCAGCAGGTAGCGCGACGCCTCGCCGTGGTTCAGCAAAACGCCGAACATCAGGTAGAACACCGTCGAGAACAGGGTCATCGGCAGGATGAATCCCGGCGCGCGCAGGTAGCGCAGGCATTCGCTGCGCATCTCGGCCAGGTACGCGCCCAGCACTCGCCGGCGCGACATCGGGGCACCGGTTCGGGACAGCGGGATCGAAACCACGGTTTCCATGTCAGGCCACCTCGCGTCGTGATGCCGGTGATGCCTGTTCGGCTTCGCGGGTGAGTTCGGTGAACGCCTCGGCCAGCCCGGCGCGCTGCACTTCGAGTTCGCTCAGTTGCGGATCGGCGTCCAGCAAGCGACGGACGACGGCTTCCGCTTCGGCCGTGGTCACGTGCAGACGGCCCTGGCGCTGCTCGGCATCGCTCACCGACGGCCAGCCGCCGACCACGCCGGCATCCACCGAGCTGATGCAGCGAATGCGCTTGAGCGCCACCCGCGCACGCAAGGCATCCACCGTGCTTTCGTGGATTACCCTCCCGCGCGACATCACGCAGACCCGGTCGGCCAGCGCTTCGGCCTCTTCCAGGTAATGCGTGGTGAGCAACACCGCGCAGCCTTCGGCCAGCAGCTGGCGAATCGCCACCCACAGCTTCTGGCGTGCCTCGATGTCCATGCCCACGGTGGGTTCGTCGAGAAACAGCAGTTCCGGCCGGCCGCACAGCGCCAGCGCAAACTGCACGCGCCGCTGCTGGCCGCCGGACAATTTCGCATAAGGCCGCTTCAACAGGTTGGCGACACCGGCCAGTTCGGCGGTTTCGGCCAGCGTACGGGGTGCCGGGTAATAGCTGGCGGTGAGTCGCAGCAATTCGCCCACCCGCAGCGTGGGTGGCAGCTCGGCGTTCTGCAACATCACGCCGATGCGACGGCGCGCCCCGATCTGCTGCGGGTCCTGGCCGAACAGTGCGACCGTACCGGCTTCGGCACGAATCAGCCCCAGCAACAGCCCGATCGCCGTGGTCTTGCCCGCACCGTTGGGGCCGAGCAGGGCCAGCAGCTCACCGGGGCGCAGGCACAGGTCGACCCGATCGAGCGCGGTGAGCTGGCCATAGCGTTTGACGGCAGCATCGAGGTGGGCGATCGGATCACGAAGATGTGGCATGGGAGCTCCTCCAGTGCCGTTCATCCTCGACAAAACGGGGGCTCGCCGGCAGTCGCCGGCGTCAACCATCCGGGGTGACAGGCGTCATCCAGCGGAGGCCCCGGGGTTACGGCGGCTGTCGCGGCAAGGTATCCTGTGAAGGATAAAACGGCCGCGAGCGCTCGCGAGCCGCAGCCTGAAAGAGCTGAAAACATTGAGGAAACGCCCGTCAGCCCGCGTTTCCCGCCACGCGTTCACTACCCGCCGCGCCGATCCCACGCCGTCCGGCGCAGCTTGAGGAGGATTCACCATGGGCATCATCAACCAACTGCGCGAACTGCGCGAATTCGGCGGCAAGCCGCGCACCGCCGGCCTGGACGACGCCAGCATCGAGCGCATGGCGGCGAACGATCCGTTGCTGGGCCAGGCGGTCGCCGAAGCCGTGGCGCGCCACCATGAGCTGCGCGCCGAGATGGCCGCGGCTGGCATGGGCGACTTCCTGAAACTGGACGAAGCCGAGCAGCTCGCCCAGGCGCAGTCCGGCTTCGTCAACTTCTATCCGGATGACGCCATCAACCCGTATCTGCCGGCCGCGGCGCGCGGCCCGTGGATCGTCACGCTGAAGGGCGCCGTGCTGCACGACAACGGCGGCTACGGCATGCTCGGCTTCGGCCACAACGACCAGGCCATCCTGGCGGCGCTGGCCCGCCCGCAGGTGATGGCCAACGTGATGTCGCCCAGCGTGGCGCAACTGCGCTTCACCGCGGCGATGAACCGGGAACTTGGTCGCCATCGGGGCGGCAGTCCGTACCACCATTACATGTGCCTCAACTCGGGTTCCGAGTCGGTCTCGCTGGCCTGCCGCATCGCCGACGTCAATGCCAAGCTCATGACGGACGCCGGCGGACGCTACGCGGGCCGCACGATCAAGCGGCTGGTGGTGAAGGGCGCCTTCCACGGCCGCACCGACAAGCCGGCCCTGTACTCCGACTCCTCGCGCAAGGTCTACCAGCAGCATCTGGCGAGCTATCGCCACGAAGACAGCGTGATCACCGTCGCTCCCTATGACGTGGCCCAGCTGGAAGCCGCGTTTGCCGATGCGGACAAGCATGGCTGGTTCATCGAGGCGATGTTCCTGGAACCGGTGATGGGCGAAGGTGATCCGGGCCGTGCGGTCACCACCGAGTTCTACAGGGCCGCGCGTGCGCTGACCGAGTCCCACGGCAGCCTGCTGCTGGTCGACTCGATCCAGGCCGGCCTGCGTGCGCACGGCGTGCTGTCGATCACCGATTACCCCGGCTTCGAAAAGCTGCCGGCGCCGGACATGGAGACCTT
>DATNGL010000043.1:0-3213 GCA_035605895.1 Rhodanobacter sp. | reverse complement strand
TTGGAGCGCGTGGCCATCACCATCAGGCTGGCCAGGCCGATCAGGCCGATGCTGAAGATCAGCACGGCCATCATCACCTCGATCAACGAGATGCCTCGCTGACGCGACAGGACTTGCATGGAATTCTCCCTGATACCCCTGCATGCACTGTACCCATCAGGCCCGCGGCGGCCAGCCCCCAGCCGACAAGCGGTAGCAATTGCCCGACAAGCGGCATGGCACAGGGCCGAAAAGGTGATTGCGATCACGCCTGGTCGCGTGCCGGATGCAGACGTCGCGATCACCGCGCCGCCGCGAATCGGGCTCCCGGGCGATAATGGGCGGGTCACCCTGCCTGATGAGTCCCGGATCGAGACGCCGGATCGGGGATCCACCGCAAGCAGCCATCACGCATCGATTCGGAATTCCGCATGCACGCTCCTCGCCACCCATCTTCCCTCTGTGTCAAGTCAAGGCCGGGCGCCCATCGCCAGGTGGAGACCAGCCGATGACGCGCGAACGCCTGGATATCTGCCGCCCCGACGACTGGCACGTGCACCTCCGCGATGGCGCCGCGATGGCTTCGGTCGTCGCCGATACCGCCCGCCGGTTCGCGCGCGCCATCGTGATGCCCAACCTCAAGCCACCGGTGACCACGGTGGCGCAGGCCGAAGACTACCGCCGGCGGATTCTGGCCTGCCTGCCGCGTGACACGGCCTTTGAACCGCTGATGACGCTGTACCTCACCGAAGCCACACCGGCGGAGGAAATCGAGCGCGCCAAGGCCAGCGGCACCGTGTTTGCCGTCAAGTACTATCCGGCCGGCGCCACCACCAACTCGCAGGACGGGGTGCGCGACCTCACCCGGGTGCATGGCGTGCTGGAAGCGATGGAGCGGCATGACCTGCCGCTGCTGCTGCACGGCGAGGTGACCGACCCGGGCATCGACATCTTCGATCGCGAGCGTGTGTTCATCGAGCGCCACCTGATGCCGCTGCAAGCAAGGTTCCCCGGCTTGCGCATGGTGCTCGAACACATCACCACGCGCGAGGCGGTCGATTTCGTCGGCGCGGGCCCCGCCAACCTGGCGGCCACGATCACGGCGCACCATCTGCTGCTGAACCGCAATGCGCTGTTCGAGGGCGGCGTCAACCCGCATCACTACTGCGCGCCGATCCTGAAACGCGAAACCCATCGCACGGCCCTGCTGCAGGCCGCCACCAGCGGCAACCCGCGATTCTTCCTCGGCACCGACAGCGCGCCGCATCCGCGTCACGCCAAGGAATCGGCATGCGGTTGCGCGGGCGTCTACACCGCGCACGCGGCCATCGAACTGTACGCGGAGGCTTTCGAACAAGCCGGCAAGCTCGACCAGTTGGAGGCGTTCGCCAGCTTCCACGGTGCGGATTTCTATCGCCTGCCGCGAAACCGGGAGCGCCTCGTTCTCGAAAAGCAGCCCTGGACGGTGCCGCCCGAATTTGCGCTGGGCGATGCGGCCTGCGTACCGATGCGTGCCGGCAAGATCGTGACCTGGTCGCTGCTCGATTCCCCGACAGTCGCCGACGCTTTCGCGTGACGGCCCAACGCAAAGGCCCGATCCTGAGGATCGGGCCTTTGCGAACGCTTTTGACTGGTGCCGGAAAGAGGAGTCGAACCTCCGACCTACGCATTACGAATGCGCCGCTCTACCAACTGAGCTATTCCGGCAAAGAGCCGAGGATTTTACGGGGCGTGCCGCGGCGGCGCAAGCGCGGCCGGCTCGTTCAGAGGCTCGCCGAACCGGCGCCACCCGGCAGGCGCAGCTCCTTGGGCAGCGCAAACGTGATGTTTTCCGGCTCGCCGTCGAGTTCGCGCACAGTGCCCGCACCCCATGATTGCAGCCGGGTGATCACGTCGCGCACCAGTTTGTCCGGGGCCGAGGCACCGGCGGTCAGGCCGATGCGCTTGACGCCGTCGAGCCAGTGGCGCTCGATGTGTTCGGCGCCGTCGATGAGGAACGAGCGCACGCCCTGCTTCTCGGCCAGTTCACGCAGGCGGTTGGAGTTGGAGCTGTTGACCGAGCCGACCACCAGCATCAGGTCGACCGCGTCGGCGAGCCGGCGCACCGCGTCCTGGCGATTCTGCGTGGCATAGCAGATGTCGTCCTTGCGAGGGCCTTCGATGTCGGGGAACTTCGCGCGCAAGGCGTCGATGATCGCCTTGGTGTCGTCCACCGACAACGTGGTCTGGGTGACGTAGGACAGCGCATGCGGAAACTTCGGGGCCAGCCGCGCGACCGATTCCAGCGATTCGACCAGCAGGATCTCGCCGCTGTTGGCGGTGTTCCACTGCCCCATCGTGCCTTCGACCTCGGGATGGCCGGCGTGGCCGATCAGCACCACGCTGCGACCGATGCGGCCCAGCCGCGCCACTTCCATGTGCACCTTGGTCACCAGCGGGCAGGTGGCGTCGAACACCTTCAGATACCGCTGCCCGGCTTCCTCGCGCACCGCCTGCGACACGCCATGCGCACTGAAGATCACCGTGGCGCCATCCGGCACCTCGTGCAGTTCCTCGACGAACACCGCACCGTCGGCGCGCAGCTTGTCCACCACGTAGCGGTTGTGCACCACTTCGTGGCGCACGTAGATCGGCGCGCCATACGACTCCAGCGCGCGCTCGACGATGGCGATCGCGCGATCGACGCCGGCGCAGAAGCCGCGGGGGTTGGCGAGCAGGATGTCCAAGACGACCTCGTTCTTGATTCACGTAGGAGCCCGCTTGCGCGGCGATGCACTTGTCGAAGCATCAAGGCAAGAGCATCGCCCGCAAGCGGGCTCCTACAGAGGAGGCAATTATCGCACGCCGCCTGCGGACTTGCCGGTGAACAGGCCGAACGCCACCAGCATCACGGCTCCCACGGTGATGCCGCAATCGGCGAGATTGAATACTGGGTAGCTCCACTGGCGGAAATACACCTGGATGAAGTCGGTGACCTGCGCCGCATGCAGCCGGTCGATCAGGTTGCCGATGGCGCCACCGATGATGAAGGCCAGCGGCATCGCGGTACGCCAGTCGCGCCGCGGCGTGCGTCGCAACCACACCACCAGCACTGCGCTGATCGCCACGGCAAGCGCCACGAAGAACCAGCGCTGCCAGCCGGCGCCATCGGCCAGGAAGCTGAACGCGGCGCCGCTGTTGAACGCCAGCGTCCAGTTCAGGAAACCGGGAATCACCGCATGCGGCATGCCCATC
>DATNGL010000042.1:0-11619 GCA_035605895.1 Rhodanobacter sp. | reverse complement strand
GTAGCCACGCACGGTTATATTTATAAACCCGGCCTCGCCCATTTCCCTCGAGAACCTCTGAGCAAAACATTGTCTTACCGTTGTCCCGCTCCCACTACGACAGGCGTGAATTCGTATGTGAGCTCTCGATCCTGCTGGCAGTTGATGTTTAATGAAGATAAACACCAGATCTTCAACGCTGCATCTCCCGGGTTCTGCCGTTCCAGTCGTGATCTCGTCCGAACCGGCAGTGCCGTGCCCCAGCACGTAGATCTTGTCAGTCGCTTCCATGCATCCCGAAAACGTATCTGACGTGTCGCCCATTTCCCCCAGATAACAGTACGTGGCCCTCCCTAGCGTAGGGGAAATGCCACGTAATGAAACCCAGGATGGCAGGCTCATTCGAGCTCGCGCACCGAAGCCGACATAGTGCGTGGCTTGAGTGAATGGATGAAGATATATGTTTGCCATATTGGGCTACCTTCAGATTAGGAAAAGGTGTCAGGGACAATTTCGGGGCGGCCTGAAGAAATGGTCAAACTGTCCCCGACACCATATCCGTTTGTTTGATGGCGAGTCAGTCGTCGGCCGCGTGCCTACGGCTCCCAAGTTGGAAGGAGCCTTGAGGCTAGCGCTGTAGATAACGACGCAGCCACTTCTTTCCGCGACCTCTTGCTTTTCAGGAAAGAAACTTCACCAGCAACTGCCGCTTCGATTCGGGCAGCTTGCGGAACGCATCGAGCAGGTGGCCTTCGTTGTCGCTCAGGCGACGATAGAGGGCACTGGTTTCCCCCACGCCGGGCGCGATGGAGCCGCGCCCGGTGGCGAGCCATTCCATGCTGACGTCGAAATCCTTGGCCAGTTCGATGATGCGTGGAAGTTCGGGCAGGGCGAGGCCGGTGAGCCACTTGCGAACGGTTTCCCGCGATACCGCATAGCGGACGGCCAAGGCGCTTGTCCTTCCGCGCCCTGCAACGAAATTGGCCCGGTCCAGCGCCTTTCGCAGACGGTTCGCGAATTGCTCGTAGGATGCTGCCATTCCGACTCCTGGTTGTCGCATCGTCCCCGTGCTTGCGCGCGGCGAGGCTTGGCAAGTGTGGTTCATTGTTGCGCACGCGTGTTTGCGAATATGCAATTTGCGATTGTTGACATGAGCAATTCATGGTTGCATTCTGGCCGTGGAGGGCAGGGGTGCGATATGGGCGTCAGAGTGCACTTCTTGAGGGAAGAGTCGTAGAGAGCCGACTCCGCCCCCTGTTTCCGACGGGCACTTCGTGGAACTTAGGAGGCGAGCATGTCGACGATCGATACGGATGATCTGGAAACGACCGGCTATTTCCTGCCGGAGGACAGCCAGCTGCGGCTGAAGCAGCTACGCGAATACGTGGGGTTCCTGACCAATTTGGCGCGACCGCGCAGGCCGAATGAGGATCGGGAGTGGTTCTCGGAAATTCGCCCGGGCGAGGTGGCGATCTGCCTGGAACTGCTGGAGGAGCGAATCGCTCAGGTGCTGGACGAGCTCTCCTGGCCGGCCGAACGTGGCGAACGGGCGGCAGCAGGCGAGGCCGATGCGGAAGCGGAGGCTTGCACGGAAGCCGCGAAACCGGAGGTCGCCGAGCCGATGATGGATGAAGCCGACCACCGTTACCTCTTCGGCGTCACCCTGGATCAGCTCGACGAGATGAACCTGTTGCTGAGCAGCCTGCGGGCCCTTGGCAATGTGGTGACCTGCAGCGATCACGCCGAGTTGTCCGACGTCACGCTGTCGATCATGGGGGATGCCATCGTCCGCGACACGGAGAAGCTGCGCGACATCGTCCGAGACGTGAATGTGCAGGGTCTGAAGCCACCGCACGGCACGAAACCGGGTGTGCGTGAAGAGTGGGCCAGCTACATCGCGCTGCCCGCGCGTTTGCCCATGGGCCGCACGTCGCACGTCGTGCAGCAGCATCCGACCTGCCAGTAGCGGGAGGCGGCGACATGAGTCTTCAGAGACATTTTCCGGCGTTGGAATTGTCTCTGAGCGCCTTCTTCGCGCAAGACCCGTTTCCGCTTGGCGACGGAGAGCTTGCAGGCACCAGGGTGATGCAGCAAGCGGATGCGGAGTATGAGGTGGCTGTGGAGTGTGCGGAGGAGCAGGGATTGAAGTTACCGATGGTTTGAGCGGTCATCATGCCAGCCATACGGCAATGCCGTATGGTTGGGACGCGGAAAGGAGTCTGCCATGCACGAATTCATCGAATCATCCGTGTTTGCAAAGTACGTGTACGACTACCTCACGGAGGAAGAGTACGCCGCCATGCAGTGGCACCTGTCCCACGCATGTCGATGCGGGCGATCTGATTCCTGGCTCCGGCGGCTGTCGCAAGATGCGCTGGGGTGCTACAGACAGGGCAAGCGCGGCGGTGCGAGGGTGATCTACTACGAGGTCACGCAGGCTGGGCAGATATGGTTGCTGGCCATTTATGCGAAGAACCAACAGGCAAATCTGCCGGCGCGCGTCATACGGCTGATCAAAGACCACATGGTGAAGTCATGAAAAAGTTGAGCAAAGAAATCCTCGCCCGCGACGCCAAGCGCGACATCGGTGCCGAAGTGCTCGAAGCGATCCGCGAGATCAGGGCAGGTGGCGGGCGCAAGTTCACCGTGCAGGTGAGCCAGGCCACTGAAGCCCGGATCAAGCTTGGTCAGTCACAGGTTGATTTTGCCGAGATGCTTGGCGTGTCCGTTCGTACGCTGCAGGACTGGGAGCAGGGGCGGCGCGAGCCGAGCGGAGCTGCCAAGGCATTGCTGAAGGTTGCCGTGGCGGCGCCGAAGACGGTGCGCAAGGTGCTGGCGGCGGCTTGAGGCGTGTACTCAAGGAAGCGAAGACACGAAGAAAATGATTAAAGGGGACCCGATGCTGCCGGAGATCGTCAAACGCTTCCTCGGAGCTGCATCGAAGCCGGTAGGTTAGGCGCCCGCGAAGCGCTCACGAAGCTGTCAGAGCACGGTGGCGCTGCGTGTTCAGGCCCACTTTCGGAAGCTTGGCAACTGGACCTGCCCCCGTTCGACCTAATGCCCCCTGCGACCATGCTTGCCGCCGATTCCATGATGTAACCTCGCCAGAATTGCGAGGGGAGACGGACCATGAAGAGAGCGATGTTCCGCGGCTTGCTGCTCATGCTTGTAGCGCTCCCATGGGCCGCGAAAGCTGCGCCCGATTCCAGCAGTTATTTGTTCGTGTGGGCGATGGAAGCCCGTCATCCGCAAGCGGACACGATGGCCTTGAAGCCCACCGATCTGGCCGCGCGGCGCACGGCGATGGGGCTGGGCAGGGATTTCCTCGCGGTCTTTGATGTGCGGCCGGGCCCGTCGTTCGGGAAGCTCGTCGCGATGGTGCCCGCCGGCCCGGCGGCGATGGCCCACCATACGAGCTATGTGGAACCGCCCGACGACATGCTGTATGCCAACGACTGGCTCGGGAACAGCACCTACGTTTTCGACCTTCGCAAGCCCACGCATCCGCGACTGGCGCGGACATTCGGCAGCGTCGGCGCGCTCGGTTATCCGCACTCGTTTGCCCATCTTGCCAATGGCGACACGCTGGCGACCTTTCAGTATGCGGGTGGGTTCAACCACGCGGCAGGAGGGCTGGTGGAGTTCGACCCGCAGGGGCGGGTGGCGAAGACCGCCTCGGCCGAGGTGTCCGGATATCCGGACATCCGCCCCTACAGCCTGGCGGTGGTCGAGAAAGAAGATCGGGTGGTCACCAGCAGTGCCGACATGATGGCGGCGCAGGTGAGCCATGCGGTTCAGATCTGGCGGCTCTCCGACCTGAAACTGCTGCAGACCCTGCGGCTGCCACCGGAGCCCGACTGGATCTACGACACGGCGGCCGATTCGTCGGAGCCGCGCGTGCTTGCAGACGGCCACACGGTGCTTGTTCCGACGTTCAACTGCGGCCTGTTCCTGCTCAGGAATCCGGCAAGCGACAAGCCGACCCTGCAGCATGTCTACGACTTCGGCTACCGCACCTGCGAAGTGCCGGTCGTGGCCGGCGATTTCCTGGTGGAAACCATGCAGAGCGGGCATGTCATCGCCAGCCTGGACGTGCGCGATCCGGAGCATCCGCATGAAGTCAGCCGCATCCTGCTGCCAGCGGATGAATATCCGCACTGGATCGGTATGGAGCCGGGCGGCGATCGCCTGGCGATCACCGGCTATGGCGCGCTTGCCACCAAGGTCCGCTTCGCCAGGATCGATCGCCACACCGGCGCCCTGACGCTCGAACCGGAAACGATCGATTTCACGCGTACCTGGCCCGACGGCTGGCAAGGGAGCGCCGTGCCGCATGGTGCCGTTTTCAGCCGTCCCTGAGGACGAAAAGGAAAAAGGTGCCTGGGATAAGTTCGTGGCGATTTGAAAGAGACAGTCGAACTGTCACGACACGAAGGGCACTTACCTGAGCCCGTTCGTCCCCGGATCAGGTCGACAACAAAGGGGCAATTAAGCGGCTCCACGCTGTCGATCATGGGCGATGCCATCGTCCGCGACACAGAGAAGCTGCGCGACATCATCAGAAACGTGAATGCGCGAAGACTGGCGCCACCGCAAGGCACGAAAGGCACGTTGTTGCCGATCGTGGCAGGCGAGGGTGGCAGTGCTGGCAGCGCCGGCGCTGGCAACATGACGATCCGTTCAATGCATGCAGTGACGCCGCCGCCTGACTCGAGTGCTTGATGGATTCGACCGGGAGCGCGCCTGCGTGCGCAGCGAATCTTCTGGACGGCCAAAAACAAAAAAGGAAGCGCCTTGCGCTTCCCACCATCAATTTATAAAGCACAGGGGGGCTTGCGGCAAGACCCGGTGCAGGATGCAGCATCGCCGGCTTGCCGCCATGGCAGGACACCGGAGTGACGCAATGAGTGAACCGCAGACGTATTACCACGGCACCAAGGCCGACCTGAACGTGGGTGACCTGATCGTGCCGGGCCATGCTTCCAACTTCGGCAAGCGCAAGCAGGCGTTGTTCGTTTACCTGACCGCGACACTGGACGCTGCCACCTGGGGCGCCGAGCTGGCTGTGGGGGCAGGGCGAGGTCGGATCTACATCGTGGAGCCCACCGGGCCCATCGAAGACGATCCCAACCTGACGGACAAGAAATTTCCCGGCAACATCACCCGCTCGTATCGCTCCAGAAGTCCGTTCCGCGTCGTCGGCGAGGTGGCGGACTGGCAGGGTCATTCGCCCGAGCGGCTCAAGCAGATGCTCGATCGCATCGAAGAGCTCAGACAGCAGGGCGTCGAAGCCATCGAGGACTGAGCACGACGCGTAACTGCAAAACGGGGCCTATCTTCGGATTATGCAGCTGACGAGGCAAATTAAGCGCCAAAAAGCTCGACGCTCTACCTTCAAGCAACCCGCGCTTCGCGCAGGTGGATACGCCGTGCTGCGCGATCGCTCATGGTCTAAGGGCTCACACCCGACAACTGCGCGATCGCCTGTGCTGGCGTCAGGATCGGAATGTGCGACTTCGTTGCGAGCACAAGCAGATCGGCGTCACCGCTGATGAGTGCGTCGGCCGCGGATGCGAACGCGAGTTGCAGGAAGGGCAGGTCGTGGGGATCACGGCATGCCGGTATCTTGGGTGGTCTGGTGGGCATGCGCATGGCTTCCGTCCACGGCAGGTAGTCGGCGAGCAGGTCGTGCTGCTGGTCGGGCGTGAGCTTGAACTTGGGGTAGGCGAGCACGCGGATCAGTTCCGCTGCCGTGTCGCGGCTCACCAGCGGCATGAACAACCGTTTTTGCCAGGCGAGACGCAGCCGGCCGGCGACGCCACCGGGGCGAATCAGGGCGGACAGCGCCACGTTGGTGTCGAGCACCCAGCGAGGCGGCACGATTGCGCTCATCGCTTGCCTGACTTCACGGGTTTGCGCGCGTGCGACGGCTCGGTGCGGTACGCAGCCTTTGGTTCGGCCACGCGCGCCGGTGTGCGGGCGGACGCTTGCCGCGCCCACGAGACCGCGGCGGCGAGGTCGTTGTCGCCAAGGTCCAGTTCCGCGAGTTTGGCACGCACGGCGTCGGCGCGTTGCATGCGCACGGGGGTCAATACCAGTTGGCCAGCACGTACCTCGATCTCGAAGTATTCGGCGTTGTCGACGGCCTCCACGGCCGCTTTTGGCAAGGTGAGCTGGTTCTTGGAAGTTATTTTCGCGAGCATGAAGGCGTCCGTAGAGTAATGATTCCTTACTTTAGGGAAGTCTCTTGAGCATGGCAAGCGGAGGCGAAGCGAGCGAAACAGGGGGCAATTAAAGGGGACGTGGCGAATTAAATTTTCGCCGGTCGCCTTCCGGCGTTGGAAGGTCGACCAGGCTTAATTGGCCACGTCCCCTTGTGTTCGCGGATCAGGTCCAGGGCAGGCTCTGAGCGTAGGCCGAAGGCCCGCACGCGGGGAGTGGCCATGGATGGCCACGGCTTTGAGGAGCGAGGAAGTCGAAGGACATGCCAGCACGACCACCGCTTGGCGGCGCTTCGACTCCGCCTGCTGCGCAGGCTACGCTCAGCGCGAACGGTCGGGAGTTGGGCGGCCCCAAGGCAAGCGCCATTCAAGCCTGGATCAGCACGCCGTTTCCGAAACGTGCGCACTGCCTCCGACTTTCCCCCTGCCATGCACCCGGCGTCTTCATGCCATTGACCATCCACGCCTTGGCCGTAGCGGTCCGTCGCATGCCGACGCGAGAAAACGCACTCCGACCTTGATCTGACGCCAGCCTCAGCCGCCCTGCTTCCTGGCGGTGGCCTGCTTGCGTTTGGTGGCGCGGGCGCGGTCCGCGGACTGGACACCATGCGCCTTCAGGATCGCGGGAAGCAGGCCCGGAAAGCGCTGCTCGATCTCGGTGCAACGGCTGGTGTTGTGCATTTCCACGCCATGCCGTTCGCTACGCACCAGCCCCGCTTCCCGCAGCGCGCGGAAGTGCTGTGAAAGCGTGGACTTGGGAATGCTGCGGTCGCTGACCTGCAGGAAGTTCGAACAGATGCTGGTGCACGCCGAACCAGCCAGCTCGGCATAGATCGCCACCCGCACGGGATCGGACAGGGCATGCAGGATGCCCTCCACGGTGATGTCTTCGATCGATGGGTGAATCAGCGGTCTCATGGCGATCATCTTAGCAGCTCTTGACATTTAGTTCTTTAGTTCATAAGTTGCGAACTACAGGAGTACAGAACCTCCCCACCCCCACAACCCAGGATTGTCATGAGCAAGCTCACAGGTAAAGTCGCCCTCGTCACCGGCGCATCCAAAGGCATCGGCGCCGCCATTGCCAAGTCGCTGGCCGCCGCAGGCGCGTCGGTGGTCGTCAACTACGCCTCCAGCAAGGCCGGCGCCGAAACCGTCGTCGCCGAGATCGGCGCGGCCGGCGGCAAGGCGGTCGCCGTGCGCGGCGACGTCTCGAAGGCGGCCGACGCACAAGCCATCGTCGATGCGGCGATCGCACAGTTCGGCCGGCTGGATGTCCTCGTCAACAACTCCGGCGTCTACGGGTTCTCCCCGCTGGAGAGCATCACCGAGGAAGACTTCCACCGGCACTTCAACATCAACGTGCTTGGCCTGCTGCTGACGACCCAGGCCGCCAGCAAGCATCTCGGCGAGGGCTCCAGCATCATCAATATCGGATCCGTCGTCACCCGCATCACTCCGCCGGGCAGCGCGGTTTACACCGGCACCAAGGGCGCGGTGGACGCCATCACCGGCGTGCTGTCGCGCGAACTGGGCCCGCGCAAGATCCGTGTCAACGCATTGAACCCGGGCATGATCGAAACCGAGGGCGCCCATACCGCCGGCTTCATCGGCTCCGACTTCGAGGCCGATGCCGTCTCGCGGACGCCGCTGGGTCGCATCGGCCAGCCGAACGACATCGCTTCGATCGCCGTGTTCCTGGCCTCCGATGATTCCTACTGGCTCACCGGCGAGCAGCTGCTTGCGGGTGGCGGCGTGCGCTGATCGGACAACGGGCGCATTCCGCCGATGGAATGCGCCCGAAGCGGAATCGAAACCGCGGCAAGACGCTGCGCAACATCGGCCGTTGTCAGGCAGCGTCTTCGCGACGCGGCAGTTTCCAGCCCGGCCGCACGAAGTGGCAGGTATAGCCGTTCGGATAATGTTCGAGGTGATCCTGGTGTTCGGGTTCGGCTTCCCAGAAGTCGCCGGCGGGCGCCAGTTCCGTCACCACCTTGCCGGGCCACAGGCTCGTCAGCTGCATAATCCGAAGATAGACCCCGTTCTGGTTTCGTCGCCTCGGAGACTGCGCCATGCGCGCACTTCCATCCACCCGAAGCCGTCGTAAAGTGTTGATCCGGCTTCGAGAAATGTGGGGATGCCTGAGGCTCTGACCCGGTTGCGGAAGCGATTGCCGGGCACGGCCACGGTCCTGCGTTGTACATCCTTGGGTCCAGCCAAAATCCCTGATTGCATTCGCCTCCCTGTCGGCCCATGCTCCGCTCCGCGCAAGAGCGTTGTTGTGAAGTGTCGTTGCGCCAGCGGCTCGATCATTGACTGGGGAGAGTCATGGTCTTCAATTCGCTTACGTTCATCGCGTTCTTCGCCTGCGTGCTCGCGCTGCATTCGTTGCCGCTGCGCTGGACCACGCGCAAGATCAATCTGCTGATCGCCAGCTACATCTTCTACACGGCGTGGAATCCGCCGTTCGTCATCCTGTTGTGGATCTCGACCGTCGTCGACTGGTACGCCGCGCAAGGGCTGGTAAAAGCGCAGCGGCAGAGCACCCGGCATGCGTGGATGCTGCTGTCGGTAATTGCGAACCTCGGCATGCTTGGCTATTTCAAGTACGGTCAGTTTCTGCTCGACAACTTCAGCATGCTGATGGCCTCGCTCGGTGTGGTCTATCAGCCACCGCACGCCGACATCGTGCTGCCGGTCGGCATCTCGTTTTATACCTTCGCCACCTTGTCCTACACGCTGGACGTCTATCTGCGCCGTGCCCTGCCGGCGCGCAACTTCCTCGACTACGCACTGTTCGTCACGTTCTTCCCGCATCTCGTCGCCGGGCCGATCATGCGTCCGACCGAACTGGTGCCGCAATTCGCCCAGCCGCGGCGCGCCAGCGCGGATCAACTGCGGTTCGGCCTGGCGTTGATGACGCTCGGACTGTTCAACAAGGTCGTGCTGGCGGACAGTTTCCTCGCCAATGTTGCGGAAAAAATCTACGACGTGGACAAGATTCCGGGTGCGCTCGACGCCTGGACCGCGACACTCGCGTTCAGCGGCCAGATCTTCTGCGACTTCGCCGGCTATTCGACCACGGCGATCGGCGCGGCGATGTGCCTGGGTTTTGCGATGCCGGACAATTTCCGTTTTCCGTACGCGGCCGTGGGCTTCTCCGATTTCTGGCGGCGCTGGCATATCACGCTGTCGTCGTGGCTGCGCGACTACTTGTACATTCCGCTCGGCGGCAACCGCCATGGCGAACGACGCACGTATGCGGCGCTGATGGCGACGATGCTGCTCGGCGGCCTCTGGCACGGTGCGAACTGGACCTTCGTGGTCTGGGGCGGATTGCACGGCCTGTATCTCGCGGCCGAGCGCGTGCTGCGTACGCGTTTTCGCGGTTATCGGCCCGGCCCGGCAGCGTTTGTCGCACTCGGCCTGCTCACTTATCTGCTGGTGAATCTGACCTGGGTGTTCTTCCGCGCCAAGACCTTCGGCAAGGCCTGGAGCGTGCTTGGCGGCATGCTTGGGCAGCATGCGGCGGCGAAACCGATTCTTGCGACCTTTTCGTTGATCTCGGTGGCGGCGATTGTCGCCGGTATCGTCGTCACGCACTGGCTGATGCGCGAGCGCACGCTGGAATCGGTGGTCACGCGTACGCCGGCCGTGGCACTGTCGGTCGTGTGGGCGTTGATGGCGTTTGCCATCGTCATCGCACAGGGAGAAGGCAGTGCCTTCATCTATTTCCAGTTCTGATCAAGATCGTTCTGATCCGGCCCAGGTCGTCCAACGCGTCGTCAGCGTGTCGGGTGCCGAACGCCTGACCGCGGCAGATCGGCCCGGTGTCGCCCAGCCGGTACCGGTGCGCGACGTGCCACCACAGCCCTGGCGGCGAATTTTCCTGGGCGCGCTGACCATGCTGGTACTGCTGCTGGCGGCATGGGAAGGCTACTGGCGCGCCTATGGCGTTACCCCGGGCTACTACAACAGCAACGGCGAGTGGGCGCAGCAGCGGCGGCGCATCGACCAGGGCGAGGGTGGCAAGACCGTGCTGATCGGCTCATCGCGCGTCCTGTTCGATGTGCAGTTGCCGGTGTGGGAGAAGCTCGCCGGCGAGCGCCCGATCCAGCTTGCCATGGAGGGCACATCGTCAGTCCCCGTGCTCGAAGACCTGGCGGCGGATCCGAAATTCACCGGACACCTGGTGGTCGGTGTGGCATCGGATCTGTTTTTCAGCGGCTTCGCCTATCGCGGCGACGTGGTGCCGTATTACCACAGGGAAACCCCGTCGCAGCGCGTGGGCAGCTGGTTGTCGCAGCACCTGCTCGAACCCTTTGTCGCCTTCGACGATTCCGACTTCGCCCTCGCGACCGTGCTCAAGCGGCAGGCATGGCCGCAACGACCGGGCGTCCCGGAACGCATGGACGTGCGCAAGCTGTCCGTGCAGGAAGCCGATCGCAGCACGCATATGTGGAGCAAGCTCGAGACCGATCCCGAGTATCGCGCGCTGGCGCGCAGCATCTGGGCACAGCATTTCGATGGGCCGCCGCCACCGAACATGGACACGCCGGAAAAGCTGCAGAAAGTCATCGACTCGCAGATCCAGCGCGCCGTCGTCGCCGTCGCGAAATTGCGCGCACGCGGTGTGCAGGTATTGTTCGTGCGTCCGCCCACGGCAGGGCGTTATCTGGAATTCGACGACAAGGTGTTCCCGCGCGCGAAAACCTGGGACGTGTTACTTGCCCGCACCGGCGCGCCCGGCATCCATTTCGAGGATTACCCGGAACTGCAAGGACTGGAACTGCCGGAATGGTCGCACTTGAAGACGACCGACGCGCAGCGTTTCACTGCCGCGCTTTACCGCATCATCGCCCGCGACTACTGGCGGCAGGATCGCGTGCGCCTGGCCGACTCGCCACGCTGAGGCCGCCAAGGCGGCAAAGGAGTCCGTCAGGCTCGGGCCAGCTCACCCTGACCACGAGAAAATGGGCTCAGGTTCGAATGGCACTTACTTAGGCCTGGGGCCATCCGGTTCTCAACCGTTCACGCTGAGCGTAGCCCGCGCAGCGGGCGGAGTCGAAGCGCCGCCAAGCGGTGGACATGCCGGCATGTCCTTCGACTTCCTCGCTCCTCAAAGCTGTGGCCATCCATAGCCACTCCTCGCGTGCGGCCTGCCCCGGACCTGATCCGGGGACGAACGGGCTTAAGTTAAGTAAGTGCCATTCGTGCCAGGGACAATTTGACGACTCCTGTTGCCGCCCCATTAACATACGGACAGCCGCGATTCGCGTGAAGCTAAGGTCTGCCCAGAAGCTCCACCAACCGCGATTCGCATGGTGAGAGATCGTAACCCCGGCGCTGCGACACCACGAACGTGAGCGGACCCATGTGCCAGGCATGGCGCTCAAGTTCGACCAGTTGGCCGCTTGCC
>DATNGL010000041.1:0-3375 GCA_035605895.1 Rhodanobacter sp. | reverse complement strand
GCGTTCGTGGTGATGTGGACGCTCGGCTACACGCTCAACACCTTGTCGCTGGTGGCGCTGGTGCTGTGCATCGGTTTCGTGGTGGACGATGCGATCGTGGTGATCGAGAACATCGTGCGCCACATGGAGCACGGCATGTCGCCGATGCAGGCGGCGCTGACCGGCGTGGGCGAGATCGGTTTCACGGTGATCTCGATCACGTTGTCGCTGGTGGCGGTGTTCGCGCCGCTGCTGTTCGGCAACAACATGCTGATCATGCTGCTGCGCGAGTTTTCGGTGACGCTGACCGCCGCGGTGGTGATTTCGGCGATCGTCTCGCTCACCCTGACCCCGGCGCTGTGCGGCCACCTGCTCAAGCACGAGCCGGTACCGCCGCGTCCGCCGGGTCGAATCGAACGGGCGGTGGAGCGTTTCGACCGCGGCCTGCTGCGCCGGTACGAGCAGGCGCTGGACTGGGCCATGCGCCATCGCCGCATCATGCGCTGGCAGCCGCTGCTGCTGCTCCTGCTGACCTTCGCGCTCGGCGCGGCCGTGCTGAAGACGGCCGGCGGCACCTTCATGCCGGACGAGGACACCGGCCAGCTGCAGGTCGACATCGAAGCCGATGCGAACATCTCGCCGACCGTGATGGCGGCGCGCGCGCAGCAGGTCGAGAAGATCATGCAGGCCGACCCGGCCGTGCTCGACCAGCTGACCCTGCTCGGCGGCAACGGCGGCAACGGTGCGGTAGGCAACAACGCGCAGATGTTCGTCGACCTGAGGCCGCGCGGCCACGGGCCAGGCGAGCGGCCACAGAACATCAAGGCGGTGATCGAGCGCCTGTCGAAGCAATACGACCGGTTGCCCGACGTCAAGGTCTCGGTCAGCGCTTCGCAATTCCTCGGCGGCGGCGGTAGCGGCGACAAAGGCGGCCAGTACGAATTCCAGCTCACCAGCACCAGTGGAGGCGACCTGCAGCCGTGGGCGCTGAAGATGGTGCGCCAGCTGCGCACGATCAAGGAAATCCGCGACGTCAGCAGCCCGTTCGACCAGGTCGGCAAGGAGCAGCAACTGCAGGTCGATCGCGAGGCCGCCGCGCGCCTGCACGTCAGCATGGGCGCGATCGACACCGCGCTGTTCAGCGCGTTCGGCCAGCGCCAGGTGTCGCAGATCTATTCCGACATCAACCAGTACGCGGTGGTGCTCAACAGCAGCCCGGACGAGAACCTGAGCCCGCAGTCGCTGCTCGGCATCCGCGTGCGCAGCGACCTGGGCCAGATGATCCCGCTGTCCGCGCTGGCGAAGATGGCGCCGGCCACCAGTCCATTGCGCGTGCGCCATCACAACCAGCTGCAGGCCGTCACGATCAGCTACAACCTGGCCAAGGACGTGCCGCAGGATCGCGGCATCGCGCTGGTCGACCAGGCGGCGTATGCGGTGAACCTGCCACCCGGCGTCAAGGTGGAATACACCGGCGCCAACCAGCGGCTGCAGCAGGCGCAGTCCAACGGCATGGTGCTGCTGCTCGGCTCGATCCTGGCGATGTACATCGTGCTCGGCATCCTCTACGAGAGCCTGGGCCATCCGCTCACCATTCTCTCCACCCTGCCCGCTGCCGGCGCCGGCGCTTTCCTGGCCATGCTGGTCACCCAGACCCAGCTCTCGCTGATGGCGATCATCGCGATCCTGATGCTGATCGGCATCGTCAAGAAGAACGCGATCCTGATGGTCGACTTCGCCCTGGTGCGCGAACGCGAACACGGCATGTCCGCGCCCGAGGCGATCCGCGAGGCGGCGCTGGTGCGCTTCCGCCCGATCACCATGACCACGCTGGTGGCGATGGGCGCGGCACTGCCGCTGGCGATCGGCTTCGGCATCGGTTCGGAAATGCGCCAGCCGCTCGGCATCGCCATCGTCGGTGGCCTGCTCGTCTCGCAGCTGCTGACCCTGCTCAGCACCCCGGCGATCTATCTGTGGAATCACGATCGCAAGATCCGCAAGGCGGTGCGCAAGGCGCGGCGGGCGGAGAAGAAGCGGGTGAAGGCGCTTGGTCGTCAGCAGACGGCAACCTGATCGCGGTTCGGTCACTCGCTACGCCATTTTCAGCGCAGCCTCGATCCTGTCGGCGGCGAGCATGGCGCCGTTTTCATCGCGCGTCGCCTGCAGCGCCGATCCCTCTCGATAGCCGCTGCAACCATGCCGCGGCGCGGAGGTACACGCGAAATGCGCAAGGAAGGGCCACGCAAGGCATGCGCGGCCCTTCCGCAGGATGAAACCGACGCAAGGGTTACGAGCGACGCTTTTCCCTTCCCCGCGCGCGGGAAACCTCAGGCCGCCGCCTCCGCCCGCGCCGCCCCGATGCTGCGCAACGCCGGGTTGCCCATGCAGGTCAGCGCGATGGCAGCCAGCAACAGGCCAGCACCGGCGAACAGATCGGTCAACGAGATCACTTTCAGCAGACTGCCGGCGATCGCCGCCGAGATCGGGCCCAGGCCCATGAAGGTGAACATCAGCACGCTCATGGTGCGGCCCATCATCTCCGGTGCCACCCGTCGCTGGATCCAGCTGACGATGGTGATCTGCACGATCCCGCCCAGTACGCCGGTAGCGGCGAGCAGTGCGGCACCGGTGATGGTCGAGTGCACCAGTGCCAGTGTGGCCATGGCGATGCCGACGAGGCTGTCGATGGTCAGTATCATCAGGCCGAGACGACCACGTACGAAGCGGCTGGCGACGCCGGACAACATGCTTCCCAGCAGCATGCCGCCACCGTTGGCGGTCATCAGGATGCCCAGCGACGCAGCACCCAGATCCATGCGCGTATCGGCCAGCACCGGCAAGCCGACCTGCAGCGGGCCGCCGACGAAGACGGAGACCACCGCGGCGTAGAGAATGAAGGCGCGCAGCGGCAGGTCGGCCCAGATCATGCGCACGCCGCTGGCCACGTTGGACAGCACGCCGCCGACCACCGCCTTCGGATGGAAGTCGCTGTGGATGCGGATCAGCAGCAGTGAGCCCAGCGAGAACAGGAAGCTGATCGCGTCGATGCCGAAGGCCAACCCGAGGCCGCCGGCATCCTGCACAGCTTGCGGCTGCGCGCCATGCGCGCCGACGCTGATCACCACGCCGGCCAGCGCCGGTCCGATGAACATGCTGAGCTGGCGCATGCCCATCACCAGCGCGTTCGCCGGCTGCAATTGATCCTTCGACACCAGTTGCGGCAGGATCGCCGAGCCGGCCGGATAGGCAAACGCCGTGGACAGGCCGATGCCCAGCGCGATCGCGTAGACCAGCCACATGCGGATATCGCCCAGCAGCACCAGGGCGGCGAGCAGGGCCACCAGCAGGGCGTTCGCGCCGCGTGCCGCGAGCAGCACCCGGCGTGGCGACAACCGG
>DATNGL010000040.1:0-18858 GCA_035605895.1 Rhodanobacter sp. | reverse complement strand
CGGATCCTCGCCAGCGCGCACTGGGTCGCCGGGTAGTCGTGGATCACCGTGATGCGGTCGCGCGGGAACGCCGGCTGCAGCTTGTGCGTGATCAGCAAGTCGAGCCAGTCGTCGCGAACCAGGCCATCGGGGTCGATGTTGTACTCGACCAGCGGTGCACGCATTTCGTCGATCGGCGCATGCAGCGGGTCGATGCCCAGTTCGTCGAGGAACAGTTGCCGGTAGCTCTCGATCAGCACCTCGGCGCGCCGCCCGACCATCGCCAGTGCCGCCTCGACCAGCTCGATGGTTTCTCCCATCAAACGACGGTGATCCAAGCCGATCCGGTACCACTCCAGCATGGTGAATTCCGGATTGTGCCGGCCGCCGGCTTCGCCATTGCGGAATACCCGGCCCAGTTCGTAGCAGTCACCGATCCCGGCCGCCAGCAGGCGCTTGAGCGGGTACTCCGGCGAGGTGCGCAGCCAGCGTTCGGCTGGACCGGCGTCGACGTGACCGCTGAAGCGGGTGGTGAAGCTCTCGATGTTGGGTTCGGTATTGCCGGCGGCGGAAAGCATCGGGGTTTCCACCTCCAGCACGTCGCGTTCGGCGAAGAATGCGCGAACCATCGCATTCAAGCGCGCCCGCAACTGCAGTGACGCCAGCAGCGGCGCCTCGCTCACGCCGCCGCCCCATGCCGCTCCAGCAACGCCAGCAGGCGCGCTTCGTCCCACACCTCGACGCCCAGCTCGGTGGCCTTGTCGAGCTTGGAACCCGCTTCCGCGCCAGCCACCACGAAACTGGTCTTCTTCGACACCGAGCCGGAGATCTTGGCGCCCAGTGCCTCGAGCCTTTGCTTCGCCGCATCGCGCCCCAGCGATTGCAGGGTACCGGTAAGCACGATGGTCTGCCCTTCGAGCGGCAGCTCGCTGGCCGCGGCCGTTGCGGGAATCGCGTCGAGCAGGCGACGCATGGCGGCATCGGCGCGATCGAGCTGCGCCGAGGCCGCATCGTCATCCAGGAAATTCGCCAGATTTGCAGCCGCCGCCTGCGGCAAGCCGGCGACGATCCAGTGCGCGGCGCCGGCATCGCGCAGCTGTTGCAAGCCGGGAAAGTGTTCGGCGAGCAGTCGCGTGCGCTTGGGTCCGAGCTGTCCGATCGGCGCCATGTCGAGCAGGCTCGCCAGGTCGAGTTTCCCGCGCAGCTTCGGCGATGGCGCCGTCTCGTCACTGAAACGGATGCCTTCGGCCAGCAGCTCGTCCACCACCTGCTGGTTGCCAGCCTGCGCAAAAAATCCTTCGATCGAGTCGGCAACCTCACTGCCGATGTCCGGCAGCAGGCGCAACACCGGCGCCGGCATGCTGCGCACGAGCTCAAGCCGGCCCAGCCAGCTTGCCAGGGTCTTCGCCGTGCTTTCGCCGATATGCATGATGCCCAGCGCGAACAGGAAGCGCGGCAAGGTGGTGTGCTTGCTGGCCGCGATGCCGTCGACCAGGTTCTCCGCCCATTTCGTGGCGACCTTGCCGGCCTTCACCGTCTCCGGCGTGGTGCCCCCAGCCTTCGCTGGGGCAGGCTCCCGTTCATCCGCACGCCGCTTCATGTCGATGAAATCAGCGACGCCGAGGCGATACAGGTCGGCCGGCGTCTTCACCATGTCGAACTCGACCAGGGCCTCGGCGAAGCGCTCGCCCAGGCCCTCGATATCCATCGCGCGACGCGCGGCGAAGTGGATCAGCGCCTCCTTGCGTTGCGCCGCGCAGATCAGCCCGCCGGAGCAGCGCCACGCCGCCGCACCCTCTTCGCGCAGCAGCGCCGATCCGCACACCGGGCAGTGCGTCGGCATCGTCCATGGCACGGTGCCTTCGGGACGCAGCTCCTGCACGACCCGCACCACTTCGGGAATCACGTCGCCGGCCCGGCGCACGATCACCGTGTCGCCTACGCGCGCGTCCAGCCGCGCGACCTGGTCGGCATTGTGCAAGGTGGCGTAGGTCACGGTGACGCCGGCCACCTGCACCGGCTCCATCCGCGCGCGCGGAGTGGCCGCGCCGGTGCGGCCGATCTGCACCTCGATGTCGAGCAGCCTGGTGCTCTGTTCCTGGGCCGGGAACTTGTGCGCGATCGCCCAGCGTGGCGCGCGCGAAACAAAACCCATCTCGCGCTGGCCGGCGTAGTCGTCCAGCTTGTAGACCACGCCGTCGATGTCGTACGGCAGGCTGTCGCGCTTCGCACCGATGCGCTGGAAGTACGCGATCAGGCCATCGAAGCCACGCGCGATATCGACCTCGGGCGACACCGGAAAACCCCATTCGCGCAGCTGTCGCAGCGTGGCGGAATGGGTCGGCGGCAAGTCGCCGCCTTCGACCGCGCCGACGGCATAGGCGAAGAAACTCAGACGCCGCTTCGCGGTGATGGCCGGATCGAGCTGACGCAGCGACCCGGCAGCACCGTTGCGCGGATTGGCCAGCGGCTTTTCGCCGTGGGCGCGGGCGTATTCGTTGAACGCCTCGAAATCCCTGCGCAGCATGATCACTTCGCCACGCACTTCCAGCACCTCGGGCCAACCCTTGCCGCGCAGCTTCAGCGGGATCGCCCGCACCGTGCGCAGGTTCGCGGTGACGTCCTCGCCGGTCTCGCCATCGCCGCGGGTGGCGCCCTGCACGAACACGCCCTGCTCGTAGCGCAGGCTGATCGCCAGGCCGTCGAGCTTCGGTTCCACCGAGAACACCGACTCGTCGCGCCGCAATGTCTGCTCGATGCGCCGCACGAACTCGGCGACTTCGCGGAAGCGCTCGCGCTCGCTCCCGCCCTCCTGTTCGAAGGCGTTGCCCAGCGACAGCATCGGAATCGCGTGGCGAACTTCGGCGAAGCCGCCATGCGCCCGCGCGCCGACCCTGCGCGTCGGCGAATCGCCCGAGGCGAGTGCGGGGTACCGGGCTTCCAGTGCCTCCAGCTCGCGCATCAGGCGGTCGTACTCGGCGTCGGTGAGATCCGGGTCGTCGAGGACGTGGTAGCGATGGTTGGCCTGCTCGATCTGCGCCCGCAGCGCGGCGGCGCGGGCCAGGGCATCGGCGGGGACGGCGGGTTCGGCCATGCGGGTCTCCTTGTCCCCGCAGTTTAGCGATACGGCCGCCGTGCCGTCGTCGACACAAGCTCAGCGATGCAGGTGGCCCGATGCCTCGGGCTGATAGGTGATTTCGAGCACCTTCAGGCGACGCTTGCGTCCATCCGGCATCGGCCAGTCGATCTGCTGGCCGCGTGCCAGCCCGAGCAGGGCACTGCCGACCGGTGCCAGGATGGAGACCGTGCCGGACGCACCGGCGGCGTTCGGATAGACCAGGGTGAGGGTCAGTCGCTCGCCGTTGTCCTCGTCCTCGAATGCCACGGTGGAATTCATCGTCACCACGTGGGCAGGCATGGCGGCCGGCTCGACCACCTCGGCGCGGTCGAGTTCGGCGCGCAGCGCTTCAAGCCTGCCGGCTTCGGCGGCTGGCAGGCGCTCCAGCAACGCCTCGATGCGTTCCAGATCGATGCGCGATACGGTGATGGCTGACTTTCTCATGACTTTTCCTGAGGCTCGCGGCTCCTGCCGCACAAAAACACACGCCAGAACGAAAACGTCCCGGCGCGTGGGGTCGGTGATTGGCTGCCACGCCTGGTCGTCCCCGGGTGGCAGATGAAACTGGTCTGACTGTGCGAAAACGCGGCGCGAATTGCAAGCTGTCATAACAGGTATCATGCCCACCCATGTCGCCTCCAGCCGCCGCGGACCCCCTCGCTGCCGCCGCTGCTCCCATTCCAGCAACGGTTTCTCCCGGGTTGACCGAGCCTTCCACGCGCGAACGCTTTCGCGGCCTGCTGTGGCTGGTTGCTGCGGCATTCTTCATGCAGGCGCTGGATTCCACCGTGGTCAACACGGCCGTGCCGGCGATGGCGGTGGCGCTGAAGGTGACGCCGCTGGGCATGCGCACCGCGCTGACCAGTTATGTGCTTACCCTGGCGATCCTGATACCGGCCAGCCCATGGTTGTGCGACAGGCTGGGCACGCGCCGCGTATTCGGCGCCGCGATCGTGGTCTTCGGGTTGGGCTCGCTGCTGTGCGGGCTGGCCCAGACGCTGCCGCAGCTGGTTGCTGCCCGCGTGCTGCAAGGCATCGGCGGGGCCTCGCTGATGCCGGTCGGACGTTACGTGCTGGTGCGCAGTATCGACAAGCGCGAATTCGTGCGGGCGATGAGCACGGTGGCCACGTTCGGCCTGCTCGGCTCGGTGCTTGGCCCCCTGCTCGGCGGCGCGCTGGTGCAGTTCACCTCGTGGCGTCTGATCTTCCTGATCAACGTGCCGGTGGCGATCGCCGGCATCTGGATGAACCGCCGCGACATGCCGGAGTACCGGCTTGTGCGCGCGAACCGTTTCGACCTGTCCGGCTTCCTGTTGTTTGCCGCCGCCTCCGCGCTGCTGCTGACCGCCTCGGAACTGGCCGGCGACACGCCGGTGCCGTGGCTGCGCATCGGTCAGTGCAGCGCGATCGCGTTGGTGCTGGGCGTGATCTATGTGTGGCATAGCCGGCGTACCCGGTTCCCGGTGGCCGACCTGGCGCTGCTGAAGGTGCGCAGTGTGTGGGTGGCGCTGGTGGGCGGCCTGTCGACACGGCTTGGCATCTCGGGCATGTTCCTGCTGCTGGTGCTGTTCCTGCAGGTGGGCTGCGGCTGGTCGCCGTTGATGGCCGGCCTGATGATGGTGCCGCAGGCGCTGGGCTCGATCAGCGCCAAGTGGGTGGTCAACCGGGCACTGGTGCACTTCGGCTATCGTCGCCTGCTGCTGGGCAATACCGTGATCGTGGCGTTGTTGCTGGCGGCGTTTGCCCTGCTCGGCCCGACCACGCCGGTGTGGGCGATCGCGGTACTGACGTTCTGTTACGGCTGTTTTGCCGGCCTGCAGTACACCGCGATGAACACCTTGATCTATCACGACCTGGATATCCGGCACGCGTCGATGGCTTCGTCGATGGCCTCGACCGTGCAATACCTCGCGATGAGCTTCGGCATCGCGCTGGCCACCTTGCTGATGCAGGCCTTGCTGCAAGGGCACGCCAGCGCGGACTACGTCGTGGCATTTCGCTGGACCGTGCTGCTGCTGGCCCTGGTCACGGGCGCGGCGAGCCGGGTGTTCGGACGACTCCCGCACGATCGCCTGGCGTAATCGGCCGGTCCGTCGGCGCGGACAATCCCGCATCCGGGCCGTCGTGTCGGCTGCTACTCTATTTCTCTATTTCGCGCGTCGCTCGACGCGATCGTTCCGTCCCGAGGAGTGCCCATGCGCAGGCTGTTTGCCCTGGCCGCCTTGTTGGCTTGCTTCCCGCTGCAGGCGGCCGAAGCCGGTGACAACGTCAACTTTCACCTGACGGCACATCCGGTCGGCTGGATCGCGCTGGCCTTGTTCGTGCTCGCCTACGTCGTGGTGATCCTGGAAGAGCGCATCCATGTGGCGAAGTCCAAGCCCGTGGTGCTGGCGGCGGCGCTGATCTGGGGCCTGATCGCGTGGCAGACGGGGGATGCCGGCGGAGCCCAGCAGGCCAGGCACGCCTTCGAGGCGATGTTCCTCGAGTACGCCGAAATCTTCTTCTTCCTGGTCGTGGCCATGACCTATGTCACCGCGGTGGGTGAACGCAATGTCTTCGAGGCGCTTCGCGACCAGTTGACGCGGCGGCGCCTGAGCTACCGCGCGTTGTTCTGGATCACCGGCCTGCTGGCCTTCTTCCTGTCGCCCATGGTGGACAACCTGACCACTGCCCTGGTGATGTCGGCGGTGGTCCTCGCGGTCGGTGCAGGCAATGCGCGTTTCACCACCCTCGCGCTGATCAACCTGGTGGTCGCGGCCAACGCAGGCGGCGCGTGGAGTGCGTTCGGCGACATCACCACGCTGATGGTGTGGCAGGCGAACAAGGTGCAGTTCTTCGAGTTCTTCCGCATTTTCCTGCCGGCACTGGTCAACTGGCTGGTGCCGGCCGTGGCCATGTTCCTTGCGCTGCCCGGGGGCGGGCCCGAGCCAGCCGGGGGGAGCCATCCGATCAAGCCCGGCGGCATCGGCATCTGTCTCACCTTCGGTCTGACCATTGCAATCACCGTGGTCGGCCGCCAGTGGCTGGGCATGCCGGCGGCCTACGGGATGCTGACCGGCCTGGCCCTGCTCAACCTGGTCGCCACGCGCATCGACTACCGGCAACGGCACTACGCGCTGGCGCAGGGCCTCGAGCCGCAGACGTATTCGATCTTCCGCATCATCGCCAATGCCGAGTGGGACACCTTGCTGTTCTTCTATGGCGTGTTCGCCTGTGTCGGCGGCCTGGCCGCGCTGGGTTACCTCGAACTGGCCTCGATCCACCTCTATGGCAAGCTTGGCTTCACCGTGGCCAATTCGTTGATGGGCCTGCTCTCGGCGATCGTCGACAACATACCGATCATGTTCGCGGTGTTGAAGATGAACCCGCCCATGGATCACGCCCAATGGCTGCTGATCACCCTCACGGCCGGTGTCGGCGGCAGCCTGCTCTCCGTCGGGTCGGCGGCTGGCGTGGCCCTGATGGGCGCCTCGCGCGGACAATATACGTTCATGAGCCATCTGCGCTGGAGCTGGGCGATCGGGCTGGGGTATGTCGCCAGCATCGCCCTGCATCTGTGGATGAATGCGCATCTGTTCGGCGGCGGCTGACCGAGTCGCTCCGACACCACCACCAATGGACTCCATCACGCGATGCATCACGCCAGCGACATCCTGCTTACCCTCTTCGTCATCTTCATCGCCGCCCAGATCGGTGCCGAGGTGGCCCAGCGGCTGAAGCTGCCGGGCGTGGTCGGCGAGATCGCCGCCGGCTGCGCGATCGGCCCTTCCCTGCTGGGCTGGCTCTCGCCCGAACAGATCCTGGCGGGAACGCCGGTGGATGTGCTGGCCGAGATCGGCGTGGTCCTGCTGCTTTTCGCGGTGGGGCTGGAAACCCGGCTGGACGACTTGAAGAAGGTCGGCAAGAGCGCCTTCCTGGTCGGCACGCTGGGCGTGATCGTGCCGTTTGCCGCGGGTGCCCTGTGGGCGCATGGCGAGGGATTCGCGTGGATCAAGTCGCTGTTCGTGGCCGCCGCCTTCGTGGCCACCTCGGCCGGCATCACCGCCCGCGTGCTGCAGGAGCTCGGCGTGCTGCAGCGAACCGAAAGCCGGGTGATCCTTGGCGCCGCGGTGATCGACGACATCCTCGCCATGCTGCTGCTTGGCGTGGTGTCCTCGCTGCAGGGCGGCGGCTCGCTGGACCTGCAATCGCTGGTGCTGACCCTGGCCGGCGCGATCGGTTTCGTGGCGATCATCGGCTGGGGCGGCACCCGCGTGATGCGGAGCAAGTCAGCCTGGCTGGAGGCCCCGATCAGCCCGCATTCGGCGCTGTCCCTGGTGCTGGCGCTGTGCCTGGGGCTGGCCTGGTTGTCGACGCGGTTCGGGCTGGCGGCGATCATCGGCGCCTTCCTCGCCGGCATGATCGCGTCGGAAACCCGTCAGCGCGACGAGCTGGAACACCAGACCCTGCCCTTGCTGGCCTTCCTCACCCCGTTCTTCTTCGTGGTTACCGGCGCCAAGATCAACCTGGCCGAACTGGCCAGCGCCCAGGCGCTGTGGATGCTGGCCGTGGTCACGCTCATCGCGGTCGCCTCCAAGCTTGCCGGCGGCTTTCTGGGGGCGTTGTCGCTGGGCAGACGCAGCGCAGTCATCGTCGGATTCGGCATGGTGCCGCGCGGCGAGGTCGGCGTGGTGATCTCCAGCCTGGGGTTGGCCGCCGGCGTGTTCAGCGAGCAGATCTACGCGATCATCGTGGCGATGTCCCTGCTCACCGCGATGGTCACGCCGCCGGTGCTGGCATGGTTGCTGCGGCGCCAGCGCGAGGACGGGGAGAGGGCCTCAGCCCGCGGCTGAAGCGCACGGGTTTCTCGCACATGCAAACTTTTCGTCTCGATGAAGCTATGCTCCCCGGCGCGGGGGCCCCGGGGACGCTTCACGGGCACACGACATGAAGACCGTACTCATCGTCGACGACGCGCTGGTGCTGGAAGCGCTCGACCTGCTGCTGTCGCGTACCGAGGGTTTCCGCAGCATCCGCGCGCACAGAGGGTTGCCAGTGCCCGCAGCGACCTGCAGCAGGCCCGGATCGATGTTCTCGTCGCCGACGTCATACTCGCCGGCAGCACCACCGGCATCGAACTCTGCGAACGCGCCATCGAGCGCCACCCGGCGATCGCCATCGTCGTGATCACCGCCGACAATGAAGTGCAATGCGACGAGATACCCGGGCGCGGCGTCTTCCTGCGCAAGCCATTCGGCGGGGAACAATTGCTCGACGCGATCGATGCAGCGCTGAAGCGGGCCGTCGCGGAACCGCACAAGCTGATGCGCGCGGACTGAGCCAACCCTGGTCACGAACAGAAACGGGCCGGGAAAAACCGGCCCGTTTTCGTCGCTCGATCGAATCCCGGCGACTGTCCGCCGTCGGCGCGGGGAGCAGAGCCAGTCCAGCGTCACTTGGCGAAAAGATGCTCCACGCCGGCACGCTCTTCGCGCAGTTCCTTGTCGGTGGCGTCCATTCGTCCGCGGGAGAAGTCGTTGACCGCCAGGCCCTGCACGATCTCGTATTTGCCGTTCTTCACCGTCACCGGATAGCCGTAGATCACTCCCGGCGCGATGCCGTAGGAGCCGTCGGACGGAATGCCCATCGAGACCCAGTCGCCCTCGGCGGTGCCCTGCGCCCAGTAGCGCATGTGGTCGATCGCGGCGGACGCGGCGGATGCCGCCGACGAGGCGCCGCGCGCCTTGATGATCGCCGCGCCACGCTGCTGCACGGTCGGGATGAAGTCGTTCTCGTACCAGGCCTGGTCGATCAGCGACATCGCCGCCTTGCCGTTGACGGTGGCGTGGTGGATGTCCGGGTACTGGGTCGAGCTGTGGTTGCCCCAGATCGTCATCCTGCGGATATCGGTGGTGTGGCTGCCGGTCTTCTCGGCCAGTTGCGACAGCGCGCGGTTGTGGTCGAGCCGCACCATCGCGGTGAAGCACTTCGGATCCAGGTCGGGGGCGTTTTGCTGGGCGATCAAGGCATTCGTATTGGCCGGGTTGCCGACCACCAGCACCTTCACGTCACGCTTCGCATGCGCATTCAGCGCCTTGCCCTGCGGGGCAAAGATCGCGCCATTGGCTTCCAGCAGGTCCTTGCGCTCCATGCCGGGGCCGCGCGGGCGCGCACCCACCAGCAAGGCATAGTCCACGTCCTTGAAGGCGACATTCGCATCGTCCGTGGCGACCACGCCGGCCAGGGTCGGAAACGCGCAGTCGTTCAGTTCCATCACCACACCCTGCAGCGCCGGCAACGCCGGGGTGATTTCCAGCAGGTGCAGGATCACCGGCTGATCCGGGCCCAGCATGTCGCCCGCGGCAATGCGGAACAGCAAGGCATAGCCGATCTGGCCGGCAGCACCGGTAACGGCAACTCGAACGGGGGCTTTCATCGTGGCAACTCCTTGGGGGAACAAGACGGAGGTCCGCATGCTGCGACGCGGACCAGAACCAATCGGTCAACTCAGCTCGGCGAAAAACTCGGCGATGCGCGCGAGTCCCGGTGCCAGCTGTGCCGTCGGACAGGTGTAGGAAATGCGCATCGCACGAGGCTCGCCGAAGGCGGAACCCGGCACGCAGGCAACGCCCCTGGCCTCCAGCAGCGCGGCGCAGAACTCCACGTCGTTGCCGATCTCCACGCCGTTGTGGTGCTTGCCGAACGCCACCGAGATATCCGGGAACGCGTAGAACGCGCCCTGCGGCCGCGGGCAGACCACGCCGGGAATCGCGCTGAGCGCAGCGAACACCGTGTCGCGCTTGCCGGCAAACTCGGCGCACCTGGCCTTGGGAATATCCTGCGGGCCGCTGAGCGCTGCCACCGCCGCCGCCGTGATCACTTCCGGCAGGCTGGTGATGTGGTTGGAGTTGAGCGTGGTGATCGCCTTGGCCACCACTTCCGGCCCTGCCAGCAGGCCGACGCGCCAGCCCGGCATGCCATAGGTCTTGGAGATCGAATCGACAAAGATCACCCGCTCGCGCAGCTCGGGCTTCGCGAACACGAAGTTGTGATAGCCGAGGCCGTCGAACACCATCGAGTTGTAGATGTCGTCGGTGATCACCCAGGTATCCGGATGCTTCACCAATACCTCGGCCAGCGCGGCGATTTCCTCGCCGGTGTAGACCATGCCGGTCGGGTTGGACGGGTTGTTGAACAGGAACACCTTCGGCTTGCGCGCCAGCGCGGCGTCGAGCTGTGCCGGGGCGAGCTTGTAGTTCTGCTCGGCACCGCAATGCATCACGTTGATCTTCGCGCCGACGATGTCGGCGATGTCGCGGTAGCTGGTCCAGTACGGCGCGGCGAAGCAGATCTCGTCGCCTTCGTCGAGCAGTGCCTCGGCCAGGTTGTACAGCACCTGCTTGGCGCCGATGCCGATCGACAGGTTCATCCGCGTATAGCCGCTGAAACCGAGCGCCTCGATGTGCCTGAGGAACGCATCCAGCAAGGCCTGGGCACCACGGTTGCTGCCGTACTGGCCGGAGTCGTGCGACAGCGCCTCGCGCGCGGCGGCATATACATGCTCGCCCGGCAGGAAATTCGGCACGCCGATCGAGAAGCTGATGATGTCGCGACCGGCAGCCTTGAGCTGCCTGGCCTTTTCGGCGATCACCATGATCGCGCTGGGTTTGGCGCGGCCGACGCGCTGGGCGAGCTGGGGCATGGATTCCTCGACGTCAGGGGATGAGGTCAGCAAACCCGCGAATTTTAGCATGCGGCGATGCGGCATCCGGCATGCCCGCAAAAGCTTGCGCAATCAGCCGCCTATGGTGCTATCCGATCGAGTCGTTGCATGATGCGGACGCCGCAGCGCCAAACATGCATCCGGTCGGTGGCGGCTTCATTCGATTCGAAAACAACCCAAGGAGGTAGGTACCCATGTTCCACCTGATTTGGTCCATCATCGTTGGCTTTTTCGTGGGTCTGATCGCCCGGGCAATTCTTCCCGGCGCGGATCACATGGGCTTGTGGATGACGGCTGGCGTCGGCGTCGTGGGTTCACTGATCGGCGGCTTGATCGGCAACATGATCAAACGACCCGAGCCCGGCGCCAAGTTCCATCCAGCGGGCTTTCTGATGTCGATTGTCGGTGCCGTGGTCCTGTTGCTGGTGTTGCGCTATGTATTCCACATGTAAACGTCGCCACTGACCGGTGTACTCGTGCCGGCAGACCAGGCAACGCACTCGAAAGTCGGCGGGGTCATTCCCCGCCGATTTGTTTTCAAGGCGCGGACTTCAGGCCTGACTGCCGCCGCCCAGCAGCTTGCCGGCCAGACCTTCGAGCATGCCCAGATTGAAGCCACTGCCCTGTCCGGCCGCCGGTACCTGACCGTCCGGCGTCAGGTGATCGACCGCATGCGGCAATACCTGCGAAAGCTGGCCGAGCAAGGCATTCGGATCGACGCCCAGCTTGCTGGCCGCCTCCTGCACCAGCGAACCCATGCCGCCGCTCTGCAGCGCCTGGCCGAGTTGGTCGCCGGACACCGGCTGGTTCGCGCCGGTACCGACCCACGACTGCACCGCTCCACCCAACCCGTGCTGCTGCAGCATGCCGATCAGACCCTGCACGCCGCCGGCCTTTTCGATCAGCTGTCCGGCCACGCCAATCAGCGAACCGGTACCGCCCTGTTGTCCCTGACCACCGAGCAAATCATTGAGGAATGACATGGTCGTTCTCCTTGATGAGTGGATGAAAGTGAAGCCTGCCGATCATAGGCCCGCAGCAGCGACCCTGTCATGACATGGACGCACAAAAAACCGCCGGCTGCGAACCGGCGGTTTCCTGCGAATCCGGGCCTGGAACTCAGCCGCGCTGGTCGAGCACCGCGTTCCACTCTTTCACGCGATCGGACTGCGCAGCCAGCAGCGCGTCCACGTCGCCTTCGACGGTGACTTTCTCGATCGTGTCGCCCTGCCGGATCGCATTGACGACGGCCATGTCGGCCGCGTCCAGCACTTCGCCGAACACGCTGTGCTTGCCGTCCAGCCACGGCGTGGCGCCATGGGTGATGAAGAACTGGCTGCCATTCGTGCGCGGGCCGGCATTCGCCATCGACAGCACGCCCGGCTTGTCGTGACGCAGCGACGCATTGAACTCGTCCTCGAACTTGTAGCCCGGGCCGCCGCGGCCGCTACCCTCGGGGCAACCGCCCTGGATCATGAAATCGGCGATCACGCGGTGGAACGACAGGCCATCGTAATAACCACGCTTGGCCAGGTTGACGAAGTTGGCGACCGTGACCGGGGCCTTGTCTTCGTGCAGGCGCAGGTGGATCGGGCCGCGGTTGGTGGTGAAGGTGACATGGATGGTCATCGCAAATCCTTGGGTTCAGAAGCCGCAATGTGCCACGACTCGGGCACGCAGGCTGCCAAGAATAACCCAGCGGGCCTGATGAAGCAGTGACGTTGGCCGTTCAGCCGGCTCAGGGCAGGCCGAGCGCGCCGCGTTCCAGTGCGCCGGCACCACGCGGCTGTGCTGCCGGCGTCGGCACCTCGGTCGGCCACGCCGCACCTTCGTACAAATGCGCCCACAACCGATCGAGCGCTGCATACCCAAACGGCAGCAGCGGCACGTGACGATCGCCAAAACCGGGCAGCGCCAGGAACGCATCGAAGTGCTGCGCGTATGGCACCTTCCAGTAGATCGGCTCACGACCTTCCTCGCGCAGCCACTCCACATACGGCTCCGAGCTGAACGCGGTCGGCAACAGTCCGTCGCTGGCGCCGTGTATCACCCACAGCGGCAGATCGTTGCGCGGCAGCTTGGCCGCCGTGGCGGCGACGGAAGCATGCAGCGCCTGGGATTCGTGATCGTCGCCGGTCCACAGCTTGCGCAGGCATTCGCTGCCGATCAGGGTGGGATCGGTCGAAACACTGGTGCCACCGAGCAACCCGATGCCATTGCCCGGCGGAATGCCCGAACCATCCGCCCACCATGCCGCCCGCGCGGCAGGATCGGTGGCGCTGGGCGCACCCTTGGCATCGATCGCCGCGTAATGGAAACCGCAGGGCATGTCGGTGGCGCCACGGCGCAGATACGACGAGGCATAACCCGCGACGATCACCCGCCACAAGTCGAACGCCGTCGTGCTGGCCGCCGTGCTCATCGCCTCGTCGGTCCAGCCACGGGTATGCAGGTATTGATAAGCCTGCTCCGCCTGCTCGGCCACGGTGTTGCCGTTCAACTTGCCCTGCGCGCGCAGGCTGGCACAGCGCACTGGCCATGCCGGTGGCAATACGCCGCGCGGCCCGCGCGCGAAGGGCGCCGCCGCAAAACGCTCGCTGCTCAGCGCGCACGGCAACCAGATCGCCGCCTCGGTGGCGTAGTCGTACATCGCGCGCCCCTGCCCGAGCACGTGCACGTTCGGCTCCAGCGCCACCACGCCGGCAAAAAAATGCTCGTGATCGAGACCGGCAGCCTGCAGCACCGCACCACCGCCGTTGGACAGGCCGGTGGCGATGATCTTCGTGTTCTGCGGCGTGAACGGCGCCTCGTCGGGAAACGCGCGATCGAGCATGGCCAGCCCGAACTGCGCCGCCTGGATCACGTGCCGGCCCCAGTCGGCCTCCGGGTTGTCGCCCGAATGCATGTGCTTGATCGCGATGCCCGCGCTCGGCGCTGCCGGCGACGGCTGGAATTCCAGCTCCGCCTCGCCGCGTTTCGCACGACGGCCATCCAGCGCCACGCCGCTGTTGTCGGCGTAGTCGAAATAACCGGCGCCGGTGCCCTTGTCGGTATACGCCACCGCACAACCGTGCGGCAGACCCCAGGCACCGGCCAGTGCGATCGCACCGTAGATGCCGCGCGAGCCGGACGATGCGGTGACCACCAGGCAGCGCTTCTGCCGATCGAAGTTATCCGGCAGTTGCAGCAGCACGCGATGCGGCGCGCGTGCGCCGGGAATGCGCGCAAACGCCTGATATTCGCGGCCCGGCACATCCGGCACGCCGCCATATACCGTGCCGTAGCCACCCAGCGGGCCGAGGTCGGCGATGCCTTTCCAACTGGTTTGGATCGCACGCCGGCGCAATTCTTCAGCCGTGGGAGCCAGCGGATCGGCAAACGGCAAGGGCGCACCCGCCAGCCCCGCCAGCCCAAGGCCTGCACTCAACAGATCATCGTGACCGCGATGTTCGGTCACACGCACTTCGCCGTAATCGACCTCACGCATGGCAGGTTCCTTCGTCATCGGGCCGCGGACACAAGCCGACAGCATGACTGATACCAGCACGGGCAAGAACAGCAGCGTCGGCAAGCGGGCGGATTTCTTCATTCCGCCACCATAGCAAGCACGCCGCCGCTCGCCATCGTACGAAAGTCCATGTCGTGTCACGCACCGAACTCGACGCGACCGCCGCCGCCCGCTAACTTCAACGCCATGACGAGCCTGCTGATCGCCGACGACCACCCTCTTTTCCGCGCCGCACTGCGCCTCGCCGCCAGCGAAAGCCAGCCCGATTGCGTGGTGCGCGAGGCCGCGGACCTGCCCGGCGTGCTCGCCGCGCTGGCAGCCGAACCGGACATCGACCTGGTGCTGCTCGACCTGCACATGCCCGGCAGCCATGGGCTGGCCGGGCTTTCCACGCTGCGCGGACAACACCCGGGCGTGGCCGTGCTGGTGGTATCCGCCCACGACGAACCACATGTCGTGCGCCGGGCGATCGATCACGGTGCCGCCGGTTTCATCTCCAAGAGCGCCAGCCCCGCCGAGATCGGCGCGGCGATCCGGCAGGTGCTCGACTGCGGCAGCTGGCTGCCTCCGGCCCTCGCCGACGCTGTTGTCGCCCTCGCCGCCGATCCCGCCGATACCGACCTGGCCGGCCGCCTGGCCCGGCTCACCGAACAGCAGTCGCGCGTGCTCGCCCTGCTGGCCGAGGGCCTGCTCAACAAGCAGATCGCCGACCGCCTGTCGATCCAGGAACGCACGGTGAAGGCACACGTCACGGCGATCTTCGAGAAGCTCGGGGTGAGAAACCGGACCCAGGCGAGCATGGCCCTGAAATCGCTGGAGCTGGGCGAACCGGGGCGGCTTGCCTGATCCGGCGCGCGACCTCGCCGCGGCAGCGATGAGGTCGCATCGCCGGCCGCGCCCGTTCAGGCGAAGTGGGTAGCGCCGACCTCGTTGCTGGCTGGCAGCATGAAATACTCGTGCAGGTATTTCTCGCCCTCGTCGCAAAGCACGGTGACCACGGTTCGCAGCTCCGGAAAACTCTCGCGGATGCGCTTGGCCGCCAGCATGTGCGCACCGGAGCTGGGGCCGCAGAACAATCCATGGCGACGCGCCAGGCGCTTCATCTCGGCCACCGCGTCGACGCTGGACACCGACAGCACCTCGTTCACCAGACTGGCATGACGCTGGAAGATGCCCGGCACGAAGCCATCGGAAATGCCCTCGATGGTGTGCGACGCGATCTCGCCACACAGGATGGTGCATGACTCGGACGGCTCCATCGCGAACAGCCGCACCTTCGGATTGACCGCGCGAAACGCCTGACCCACCCCGATCAGGGTGCCGCCGGTGCCTACGCCCAGCACCAGCGCATCGGGTGCGCGGCCAGTTGGAAGCTGGGACAGGATTTCCGGCCCCAGGACCTCCCGGTTCTCCTCGACGTTCCACTCCGACTCGAACTGGCTGGGGCAGAAATAGCCGGGCTGCTCGCCCAGCTCCTTCGCCCGCGCCAGTGCCTCGTTCACATGGAAGTTGCCGCAGAACAGCACCTCGGCGCCGAACGCGCGCGAGATCGCCACGCGCTCGCTGGACAGGCCCTCGGGCATCACCACCTGCATGCGATAGCCCTTCACCGCGGCCACCATCGACAAGGCGTTGCCGGTGTTGCCGCTGGTCGCCTCCACGATGGTGTCGCCTGGCTTGAGCAGGCCTTCGCGCTCGGCGCGCTCGATCATGTACTTGGCGATGCGCGCCTTGATCGAGCCTGACGGGTTGAGGAACTCGATCTTGGCGTAGATGCCTTCGACGGACAGCAACGGCGTGTCGCCGATCGCGTCGAGGATGGTGTCGGATACCGTGGCGAAGCGCGCGCTCATCTCAACCGGCCCCGTGTGCGTGCTGCATCACGTCCAGCGCCAGCGCGGAGTGCGCATAGGCGCCGCCGGCGCGCATCTCGGCGGCCACCCAGATCGCCTCCATGATCTGTTGCTCCGTCGCGCCCTGCTTCAACGCCTCGGCGGTATGGCCCTTGATGCAATAAGGGCATTGCGTCGTGTGGGCCACCGCCACCGCGACCAACTGCTTGGTGACATTCGGCAGCGCGCCGTCGGCAAACACCGCGGCGCTGAACGCCTTGAACGCCTTCAGCGGCTCCGGCGCCAGTTCGCGGCGCTTGCGTGCCAACTCGACGGTAGACGGGGGATACATCGACGATTCCATGACTCGACTCCTGACTTGAACAAAGACCATCACGCGTGCCTTACGCGATCGCCGAGCCTGCCGCGCCATGGCGCACTCGGAGCTTGTGAAGAAAACCGCTTCCTGTGCAACGGCACTTAACTTAGGCTCCGTTCGTCCTGAGCGTAGACCGAAGGTCGAAGTCGAAGGACTGTCGGCGACAGCTGTCGCGGCTTGGCGGCGCTTCGACTCCACCCGCTGTGCGGGCTACGCTCAGCGCGAACGACGAGGAGTTGGGTGGCGCCAAATAAGTGCCGTTGCACAGGAAGCGGTTTTCTCCAGTCGCGTGTCCGCACTCGCTAATATTGAGCGTACCTGCTCCCGTCGCGCATTACTGCGCCGGCGCCGACCGGTGTTCAGCCTCGTGCATATAGGTCGGCGTGTTCGCGTACGACGCCGGCACCTCCCACATGCGCGAGGCATAGAACACCGCCCATGCCACCACGAACAGGCTGAGCACCCACACCCAGACCGGAATCGACGAACGCGCCTCGGCACGGCGCGGATCGAACGGGTCATCCGTGCTGAAGGCGTCCACCGTCAGGCGCAGCGTGCCGCGGCGGGTCGAGCCGGGGCGCAGGCCCGCGACCAGGATGCCGGGCCCGTTCTGCACATGGAACGGGATCTCTTCGACACCTTCCGCGCCGCTCTGATCCTCGGCGCGGATGATCAGCCGATGCGGGCCGTCGGACAGTGTGCGCGTGTCCAGGGTCAGCGCCGTCGGCAGTTCCCGGTCGATGACCGGCTGCGTCTGGTTGTCCAGGAAGACCCGAACGTGTGGTTTGGACATGGTCAGTACCTTCAGCGATCCGGACGCAGGATGTCGTACTTGGCGTGGTGCGGATCGTTTTCGCCAGGCCGGAAGATCATCCAGAACATCGCGACGAAACAGCCGGTCGTGATGATGCCTGCGACCGATGCCACGGCGACGATGCCCCACAACGGCCCTATCAGCATGTGTTGCATGGCTAGCCTCCTACGGGCTCTTGCTGCGTGCGGCGGCCACCCCGGCCGGCGTCACCGGCCTGGCATGGTTGCCCCAGGAACTGCGCTCGTGATTGATGATGTCGGCGATCTGCGCATCGCTCAGCCGGCCGGCGAACGGCGGCATCACGCTGGTGTATTCCACGCCACCGATGGTGACGCCATGCGCCCCCTGCAACACGGTGTGGATGTGCAAGGTCGGGTCGGCGTCATTTACCGCGGCATTGCCCTTGAGCGGAGGAAACGCACCCGGAATGCCTTCGCCACTGGCCTGGTGGCAGGCGGAACAGTTGGCCGCGTACAGCGACGCCCCCCTGGCCGCATCGAAACGATAGGCTCCGGCGGCCACCGGCGCCGAGGATGCGGCCGCCACGGTAGCGGCCGGCGCGACACTGGTGACGCCGCCCATGCCGCCATTCATCGTGTAGCCGGGAATCGGCGTCTGTTTCAGCGACAGCAGGTAGGCGACCAGCGCCTTGGCCTGCTGCGTGGGAATCATCTTGCCGGTCGTCGGCGCGAACGCCGCCGGGATCGGCACCGCGGTCTCGCCGGGCGGCAACTCATCCACCACCCGGAACAGGAACCTGAAGTTGGGCATGATCGACTCGGGCACCACCGCGCGCGGATCGAACAGATGGATGTATTGCCAGACATCGCTGGGCTTGCTGGCGCCGACGTTGGTGAGGTCGGGGCCGGTGCGTTCGGAACCGAGCAGCTCCGGCGTCTGGTAGGAGAAGTCGCCCGGCGCGGACGGCCGTCCGAACAGCTTGTCCTCGGGCAACGGCCGCACCTGCTGGGTGTGGCAATAACCGCAGCCGTTGGCCACGAAGACATCGCGACCCTCGGCCTGCAACGCGGTCAACGGTTCGACGCCCGGGCCGGCCGGCGTCATCGACAGGTCGATCGCGGGGATCACGGCAATCAGCATCACGATGACGACGTAGATGCCCAGCGCGCCACCGGCGATCATCAGCAACTTCTTCATGCCGGGACCTCCCCGGCCGTGCCGGGACCAAGCACCGGCGAGGCGGCGTTGCCCGGTTGGCCGGAGGTCATCCGCCACACGTTCCAGCCGAACACGAGGTGCGACAGGAACATCAGCATGCCGCCCACGCCGCGCCACACGTAGTACGGCTGCATGTCCACCACCGACTGGATGAAGGGGTGCCCCTGCGCCCAGTCCAGCCCCTGCACGGTGCCGCCGATCGACAACGAGATCACGTAGATGAAACTGCCCACCAGGGCCATCCAGAAATGCGCCGCCAGGCCGAACCGCCCGGCAGTCTTGCCGGTTGCGAGCGGCAGCAGCGCATAGATGCTGCCCCACAGCGCGAAGGTGACGAAGCCGTACAT
>DATNGL010000039.1:0-4218 GCA_035605895.1 Rhodanobacter sp. | reverse complement strand
CGCCGCGCGCTGCGCCGCGACCAGCTCGCCGATGCCCTTCTCGGCCAGCGCCAGCAGCGCATCCATTTCGTCGCGGCGGAACGCATGGCCTTCGGCGGTGCCCTGCACCTCGATGAAGCCGCCGCCGTCGTTCATCACCACGTTCATGTCGGTGTCGCAGCTGGAATCCTCGATGTAATCCAGATCGAGCACCGGCACGCCCTGATAGATGCCGACCGACACCGCGGCGATCGCGCCGACGATCGGGTTGCGCTTGAGGCTCTCGCGCTTCATCAGCAGGTTCACCGCGTCGACCAGGGCCACGTAGGCGCCGGTGATCGCCGCGGTGCGGGTGCCGCCGTCGGCCTGCAGCACGTCGCAGTCCAGCGTGATCACGCGTTCGCCCAAGGCCTGGCGGTTGACGCAGGCGCGCAGGCTGCGGCCGATCAGGCGCTGGATTTCCATGGTGCGGCCGCCCTGGCCGCCACGCGCGGCTTCGCGCTGCATGCGGGTGTTGGTGGCGCGCGGCAGCATGCCGTATTCGGCGGTGATCCAGCCCTCGCCCTTGCCGCGCAGCCAGGCCGGCGCGCGATCCTCGATGCTGGCGGTGCACAGCACGCGGGTATCGCCGAAGCTCACCAGCACCGAACCCTCGGCGTGGCGGGTGTAGTGGCGTTCGATGCTGACGGTGCGCAGCTGGTCGCTGGCGCGGCCGCTGGGGCGGGTGACGGAATTCATCGGATGGTTCCTGCGCGTTGCTTGGCCGGATTGGGCAAGCCGGGACAGGAGAGTTTACCATTGCGCACTTCCCCACCTCCGGACGGCGCGACGATGATCCGCAGCATGACCGCTTACGCCAGTGCCGAAACCACCGGCCCCGCCGGCACGCTCAGCTGCGAGCTGCGCACGGTGAATCACCGCTACCTGGAGTTGAGCCCGCGCCTGCCGGACGACCTGCGCGCGTTCGAATCGCAGTTGCGCGAGCGGGTCGCGGCGAAGCTGTCGCGCGGCAAGCTGGATCTCACCGTGCGCCGCGCCGGCGAAGCGCGCAGCGACTCGCTGCAAATCAATCATGCGCTGCTTGCCCGGCTGTCGGAAATATCGCTGGATCTCGAGGCGCGCTTCCCGAAAATGCGGATTGAATTCACCGAACTGCTGCGCTTCCCCGGCGTGATGCAGCAGGCCGAGATGGATCCGGAAGCGCAACAGGCCGCCCTGTTCGACGTACTCGATCGTGCACTGGACGCCTTGACCGCCACCCGCGAGCGCGAGGGCGAAAAACTCGCGGCGATCCTGCGCGAGCGGCTCGATGCCATCGAAAACGTGGTGGTCGACGTGCGCGGCTGGATGCCGGAGATCCGCGCCGCGCTGCGCACCCGGCTGGAGACGCGGCTGGCCGACCTCAAGCAGCCGGTCGAGCCGGGCCGGCTGGAACAGGAGCTGGTGCTGCAGATCACCCGCACCGACGTCGACGAGGAACTGGACCGGCTCAGCACCCACATCGGCGAAACCCGCCGCGTGCTGGGCCTGAAGGAGCCGGTTGGGCGCCGTCTGGATTTCCTGATGCAGGAGTTCAACCGCGAGGCGAACACGCTGGGTTCCAAGTCGGTCGACGCACGCAGCACCAACGCCGCGGTCGAGCTGAAGGTGCTGATCGAGCAGATGCGCGAACAGGTGCAGAACATTGAATAGGTGCATCCGGCAAGCCCCGCACCCTCTCCCCAACCCTCTCCCGGGGGGAGAGGGAGCAAACGTGCTGCGCTCTTTATGAGTATTGAAGCGGGCACGCTGTTCGTGGTCGCCGCGCCTTCGGGTGCCGGCAAGTCCACCCTGGTCAATGCGCTGCTGGAGCGCGAGGGCGCGATCTCGCTGTCGGTGTCGCACACCACGCGTCCGCCGCGTGCTGGCGAGCAGTACGGGAGGCATTACTACTTCGTCGATCGCGCCGAGTTCGAGCGCGAGATCGCCGAAGGCATCTTTCTGGAACATGCCGAAGTGCATGGCAATCTTTACGGCACCTCGCGCACCACGGTGCAGGGCTTGCTGGAGCAGGGGCGCGACGTGCTGCTGGAGATCGACTGGCAGGGCGCCGGGCAGATCCGCCGCAGCAAACCCGATTGCGTCAGCGTGTTCATCCTGCCGCCGTCACGGGCCGAGCTGGAGCGCCGCCTGCGCGGGCGCGGCTCGGATGCGCCCGACGTGATCGAACGCCGCCTGCACAATTCGCGTGGCGAGATCGCGCACGCCCACGAATTCGACTACATCGTGGTCAACGACGTGTTCGAGCAGGCGTTGGGCGACCTGCAGGCGATCGTGCGGGCGGTGCGCCTGCGCAGCAGCCTGCAGTGGCAGCGTCACGAAGGCCTGATCGCCGACCTGCTGGCGGCTGAAGCCTGAGCTGTCGCCGGTGGCCTGCAGATGGCGATCACCCCGCGCTTCGGCTACCTTGTGCGCTTTCCCCGTTGCACTTGTCGCCCATGACCGATCCCGTTGACGCCGCGCCTGCCGACAGCACCCTGGTGCGGATCCGTGGGCTGACCACCGTGCTCAGCGGCAAGACGGTCTTCGACGCGCTGGAGATGGACATCCCGCGCGGCAAGGTCACCGCGATCATGGGACCCAGCGGCACCGGCAAGACCACCCTGCTCAAGCACATCACCGGGCAGATGCGCGCGGATGCCGGCAGCATCGAGGTCGATGGCCGCCGCGTGGCGGATCTGTCGCGCGAGCAGTTGTACAAGTTGCGCGAGGGGATCGGCTACCTGTTCCAGAACTCGGCCCTGCTGACCGACTTCAGCGTGTTCGAGAATGTGGCCTTCCCGCTGCGCCAGCACACGAAATTGCCGGAGGTGCTGATCCGCAACCTGGTGCTGCTGAAGCTGCAGGCGGTCGGCCTGCGTGGTGCCGCCGGGCTGATGCCGAGCGAATTGTCCGGCGGCATGGCGCGACGCGTGGCACTGGCCCGGGCGATCGTGTTCGACCCGATGCTGATCCTGTACGACGAACCGTTCGTGGGGCTCGATCCGGTGGCGCTGAACCAGGTGCTCAAGCTCATCCGCACGCTGAACCAGACGCTGGGCATCACCAGCGTGCTGGTGGCGCACGAACTGGAGGCGATCAAGCAGGTGGCCGACCACGTGTTCCTGATCGCCAACGGCAAGGTGGTGGCGCAGGGCGACCCGAAGACCATCGCCAACGACGGTTCGCCATGGACGCGGCAGTTCTTCGGCGGCGAGGCGGACGGCCCGGTGCCGTTCCAGTATCCGGCCGGCGACTATGCGCAGGCACTGGGCTTTGCCGGAGCGGCGAAATGAGCGCGCGGATGCCGCCACAACGCAACGTGGTTACCCAGTCGCTCGCCCAGATCGGTGCCTGCGGCCTGTTCCTGCTGACCCTGCTGGCGGCGATCCCGCGCAGCTTCCGCTACGTGCGCGAGACCATCCGCCAGCTGTGGTTCGTGGGCGCGATGAGCCTGACCATCATCATGGTCTGCGGCCTGTTCGTCGGCATGGTGCTGATGCTGCAGCTGTACCACGTGCTGTCGATCTTCGGCGGCACCTCGGCCAGCGGCATGGTGGTGGCGCTGTCTGTGTACCGCGAACTGGGTCCGGTGGTCACCGCGCTGCTGTTCGCCGGCCGTGCCGGTACCTCGATCACCGCCGAGATCGGCCTGATGCGCGCCACCGACCAGATTTCCGCGATGGAGATGATGGCGGTCGACCCGATTGCCTACGTGGCCACGCCGCGCTTCCTGGCCGGGCTGGTCGCGATGCCGCTGCTGTGCTGCGTGTTCTGCGCGATGGCGATCTTCGGTGGCCACCTGGTCGGCGTGACCTGGCTGGGCATCGACAACGGCACGTTCTGGTCGAACATGACCGCCGTGGTCGACGTGCACACCGACATCGTCAACGGCGTGCTGTTCAAGAGCCTGGCGTTCGGCGCGGTGGTGTCGCTGATCGCGGTGTTCCAGGGCTTCACCACGCCGCCGACCAGCGAAGGCGTGGCCTACGCCACCACCCGCACCGTGGTCGCCTCGTCGATCGCCATCCTGGCGCTGGACTTCGTGCTGACCGCTTTCCTGATGTGACTCTCATGACTTGTCGTTTTCCGAGGATTCTGCCGTGAGCCAACCGAGAAGTTCGTATGCCGTCGGCACCGGCCTGTTCATCGTGCTGGGTTTTGCCGCGCTGGCCTATCTGGCGACGCAGACCAGTTCGGTGGCCAACGTCCACCAGGGCG
>DATNGL010000038.1:0-4308 GCA_035605895.1 Rhodanobacter sp. | reverse complement strand
GGAGCCGTATTGCGCCGAGGCGCCGTCGCGCAGCACTTCGATATGGTCGATTGCCGACAGCGGAATCGTGTTGAGATCCACCGGTTGCGAACCGCGACCGATCACGCCGTTGTTGAGAAGGATCGCGCCCTGATGCCAGCGCTTGCCGTTGACCAGCACCAGCACCTGATCCGGCGACAGCCCGCGCAGCTGCGCCGGTCGCTGCGTGTCCGCGGTGTCGGCGGCCGCCGGGCGCGGGAAATTCAGCGAGGGAATGATGCGTGCGAGCGCCGTCGGCAGGTCGGTGGTGCCGGTCTGCTGCAGCACCTTGGCCGAAACCACGTCGATGGGAGTCAGTGAGCTGCTTTCGGTACGACTGTTCGAGCGCGTGCCGGTAACGATCACGGCACCGAGATTCTGGGCCTTGCCGGGGGATGGCGACGTTGCCGGCGGGGTGCTGTCCTGCGCGCTGGCGACAGTGCTCCCCAGTGCGAAAAGCACGGCGACTGCAAGGGCGGCCGGGAGGATGGTCTGGAGGCGCTTTCTCATGAGTATTCCCTTGAAGGATGGTTTGTTGCTTTGCAGCAAGTCGAGACTAATGCCATGTCACATGGGCGTCAATAGCCGTATAGACGTCCAAAAGTGTGCTTCGACCGTCTCCGTCGGCCGCGGCGTTTCCCGGGCTGCCCACTTGCCGCCCGCTCGTGCGGTGCTTCACAAATCAGGTCCGGGCAGGTTTGCCGGCGGCCCGAGTGCGCGGAGCCACGGCACTCGACCCGTCGATCAGGGCGGAGGGCCTCTGGTCAGCGGTCTGCGTCCGGATGCGAGGACGGCCGCGACGATGATGGACGGCGTCGATCCCGATTTTGCCTGCATGGTGCGGCCCCTTGGGCAGAAACCGGAAAGCGTTCGGAGATCGAGGGTCCATGATCGGGGCTGGCACGCGAGATCGGTGCTGAAAATCCGCTGCCATGATCCTTGCACGGCCGAAGGTAGGCCCGCGCGGAACCCTCTGTCAAAGATGAAGAGTTCGTGACGACGCGCGATCCGCGCCTGCAGTCAATGCAGGAAGGGCCGATGTCGCGGGAGAGCGGGCGGTGCTCCCGGGCATCGTGGCGCGGTACCGCCGCGGCGCATGCCTGCTTGCATAACGCATGCGCCGACGGCCAGCGTCGATCAGGTCAGTTCAGGTCGAGCGCATCCTTGTCGCCCTGACGACGCTTCTGTTCCTTCTGGTCGAATTTGGCTTCACAACCGTCGCGTTTGACCATCGCACAATCGAGATAGTCGGTCGCCTCGATCAGGGCGGCGCGCACCGCCTTGCTGGCGGGGGTTTTCTCCGAATGGCCGAAATCGCCGCCGACGCCATGGCCGAGATAGCCACCGATATTCATGGCCTTGTCGGTGCTGCGCCCTTCGACCGTGCGTGAGAACACCACCTCGGAGGTTTCCGCATCGATCACCCGCAAGTCGATCGCCACGTAGGCCTTGGCCTGGCCACCGCCGACATGAAAACCGGCAAAGTTGAGGCCGCCTCCGGTCTTGGCGGCATCTTCGGTATACGAGGCGACACTGCCCGTAACCAGATACTGCGCGCCGGTGATGTTGCCCGTATGCGGACTGCTGCCGGGGCGCATCCGATACGAGCTGGCAAGGTCCTGCTCCGCCAGCACCGAATTGATTTTCTGCCGCTCGATGACCTTGAAATCCCCGGTGGCGCTCAGTTCATTGCTGAGCACGTCGGCGAGCTGCGAACCGACTCCGCCATGCCACCAGGAGGCGGAATCGCTGTTGTTGGTGAAGTCGATCACCGCGATGGTCAAGGTAGGTGCCTCGCGGGCCATGACGGCGCCGCTCGCCGTGATGGCCCAGGCCATTGCGGTGCCGAGCGCGATTGTTTTGCTGTATTTCATGTTGCTCCCCTCCAGTCGATGGTCGTGGCACTGCCCCCAGTGTTTTGGCGAGACGACGCCCCTGTCCGTCATCACCGCCACGGCGGGTTTTCCCTCGGAGTGCAACCCGTCGAGGGCACATCATGCGCCGCAGGCATTCGCTCTGCCACTCGCATCGTGGCGTGCTTGGGCGAGGAGCCGTGCCGACTGGTGCCGGGGCCGCCGTCGGGCAGGGTGGATACCAGCAAGACGATGCCCCTGACGTTTACGCCCAACCTGTTACCGTCAGTACCGACCCTGCCCCCAGGTTCCCCCGCCTTTGGCAACCAGTGCCCGTGTCCGCATATAAGCATTCACGACTCCCCCGATGCCCCTGGCGGGAGGATCCATCCCTGGACCGGCGCCCGTCGGAACGCTGCGGGCCGCGCTGCATTGAAATCGGCCTGAGCACACAGATAATGCATTTGTGCCGACTGCGAGTCGGCCCGAAACCACGGAATACCCATGCCCATCTACGAATTTGAATGCAACGCCTGTGGCCATCGCTTCGATCGGTTGCAGAAGTTGTCCGACAGCGATCCCACGGTTTGTCCGACGTGCGCCGCGCCGCAGTTGCGGCGGCGGGTGAGCGCGCCTTCGTTCCGGCTGGCCGGCAGCGGCTGGTACGAGACCGATTTCAAGACGGATGGCGACAAGAAACGCAATCTGGCCGACTCCACCGGTGGCGACGCACCCAAGCCGGCGGCGGACACGCCGACGGTGACGACCCCGGCAGCATCGCCGGCGCCTGCCAGCGGGACCGGCGCCGACAAGGCCGTCACGACCAGCTGAGGAACGCGGTCGGCTATCCTGATTCTGTCGGGAGTGATCGCTGTCGTGACCGGCAAACCTGGGTCGTGTTCTCTATGAGGAGGTGCGCTGATGTCCATATCGAACTTGGGCGTGGTCGAGGTCGTGGCCGGCCTCATGGGCGTGTGCATGTGGATGGTTGCTCCGCCGGCGCTGGCGCAGCGCGGGCAGGTCATCCGTTGCGAGAGCAACAATGGCAAGTTCAACCGCTGCGACATGCGGTGGAGGGATGCGGAACTGGTCAAGCAGGAATCCAAGGGGGCTTGCATCCGCGGCCAGAGCTGGGGCGTGGACCGGCAGGGGCTGTGGGTGGATCGCGGCTGTCGCGGCATCTTCAGCGAGGCTCGGCATGGCCGGCCGGACAATGGGCGCCCGGGATACGGCCCTGGCGGCTGGCAGCCGGGCCCGGGCTGGGATCGGTCGATCCGCCTGCAGTGCGACAGCAACAAGAACAGGTACCAGATGTGCATGGTCGATGTAGGTCGCCGCGGCCGCGTGCAACTGGTCAAGCGCCTGTCCGACGCGCGCTGCACCGAGGGTTCCAGTTGGGGATGGAATCGCGCCGGGGTGTGGGTCGATCACGGTTGCCGTGGCCAGTTCCTGGTGGATCGACGCTGGTAGACAGGGCCTGCGGCTCGTGCCCGGCGGCAGGGTCTTGATCGCCCCGCCGGGCATCGCCGTCTCGGCGTTGCCGCAGCAATGTTAATATTCCGGGTCTTTTCATTCGTTCACGCCGCCCCGCGGCCCGGAGTTTCCAGCGCATGCGCACGCATTACTGCGGCCTCATCGATGAGTCGCTGATCGGCCAGACCGTCACCCTGTGCGGCTGGGTCAACAAGATTCGCCTGCAGGCCCACGTCGCCTTCGTCGATCTGCGCGATCACGAAGGCCTGGCCCAGGTGGTGATCGAGCGGGAGAACGCGTCGGCCTTCGCCGTCGCCAACGAGATCGGCAACGAATACTGCCTGCGCGTCACCGGCACCCTGCGCAAGCGCATCGCGGTCAACGACAAGCTCAGGACCGGCACGGTCGAGCTGCTCGCCGACACGCTGGATATCCTGAATGCCGCGAAGGACCTGCCGTTCGCGCTGCACGAGAACCCGAACGAGGACATGCGGATGACCTACCGCTACCTCGACCTGCGCCGGCCCGAGATGCAGGCGATGATGCGCAAGCGCATCAAGCTGGTGCAGACCCTGCGCCGCTACCTCGACGAGCGCGGTTTCCAGGATGTGGAGACGCCGATCCTGACCAAGGCCACCCCCGAGGGCGCGCGCGACTACCTGGTGCCCAGCCGCGTGCATCCGGGCCAGTTCTACGCGCTGCCGCAGTCGCCGCAGCTGTTCAAGCAGATCCTGATGGTGGCCGGCTTCGATCGTTACTACCAGATCGCGCGCTGCTTCCGCGACGAGGATCTGCGCGCCGACCGCCAGCCCGAGTTCACCCAGCTCGACCTGGAGTTCGCCTTCGTCGAGGAAAGGGACGTGCAGGACTTCGTGGAGGAGCTGATCCGCCACGTGTTCCGTGAAGTGCAGGGCGTCGAACTGGATGCTGCATTTCCGCGCATGACCTGGGCCGAGGCGATGCG
>DATNGL010000037.1:0-5561 GCA_035605895.1 Rhodanobacter sp. | reverse complement strand
GGCCAGGCCCAGGCCGGTGTTGCCGGCGGTGCCCTCGACCAGGATGTCGCCCGGGCGGATGCGGCCGTCCTTCTCGGCGCCCTCGATCATCGACAGGCCGATGCGGTCCTTGATCGAGCCGCCGGGGTTGGCGCTCTCGAGCTTGAGGAACAGCTCGCACGACCCGGTGTCGAGGCGATGGGTGCGCACCATCGGGGTGTGTCCGATCAGTTCGAGGACGCTCTGGTGAACCGTCATGAGGGCTCCGTGGCATGAGTGGCGACTTCGGCGCGGTGCCGCAGTCTCGCAGAATCCCCATGATAGCCGAGCTGTCCAGGCAGGCACCGGAAACGCAGCGGCCCCGGCAGCCATCCCGATGACGAGGGAAAGCCCCGAGGCCGCGCTAGCGAATCAGAAGGGTCAGTGGATGTGGTGCGCCCGATCGGCCCACATGCGCTCGAGGCGCGCCTTGGCCAGCAATTTTTCCTTCTTCATGCTGGAAAGGGTGACATCGTCGATCGGCAACACGCCGATATCGGCGTCGTGCACCTTGCTGTCGAGCTCCCGGTGGTGCTGGTAAAGCCGGCGGAATTCGGTGTCCGCCTTCATCAATGCCTCGACATCATCACGCTGCTGGTTTTCAAACATGATCCGACCTCCTGCGAGTGAACGGGCGGCGCCGCCAGGGCGACGATCCGCCGACGGTTGAATGCATGCGCGCATCCACGACCCGCGCCGGTCAACCGGATCGCAGGTGGGGATGTGAACGTGGGATGGGCGCATGATTCAGGTCAGTGACCCGGATGGCGTAGGTGCCTCCCGGGTGCCTCGACCCTACTCCGCCGACCAAGCCGGTGCAAGCCTGTCGCCGGGCACCCGGCGGCACCGCGACGTGCGCATTAAATACCTGTCAAAACAGTATTTTGCATGCGTTCGATCGGATCGCCGCAAAGCCGCATCCGGGCGCGGCCCGTGGCACCGCCAAGCGGCGCCCGGAGCCAACCTCAGTGCTGGTCGTGATGCTTTTTGGCGGGCTTTTTCTTCTCGACCGGGGCCGATGCGGGCGCGGCGCTGCCGTCCTCCATCTGCGCGCGCATGGCCTTGGCCGCCTGCGCGGCCAGCGCCGCCTCGCGGCGGGCTGCACGCGCCACCTTGCTCTGCGCCGCGGCCAACTTGTTGGCACGCTCCGCCTCGGCACGCGCCTGATCGGCGGCCTGCGAGTATTCCAGTCCCTGCTGCTGCAGGCGCGCCGCTTCCTCCTGCGCCAGCTGGTTCTGCAATCGCTGGCGTGCCAGTTCCAGCCGCGCCATCTCGGCCTCGCGCTGGCTGTTGGCAAGCTGGATCTGGTCGTGTTCGCGATCAAGCTGGTTGAGCTTTATCTGGGCGTCCTGCAACTGCGCTGCGGTCTTGGCCAGGTCCACGCGGCGTTCCGCCAGATACAGGGCGTGCGGCCGCTCGCGCCGGCCGGCTTGAGCCAAACGGGTGATCGCGTCGCGGGCACGCGCCTGTTCCGACAGGGCGTAATGGCCCAGGGTGGGGTCGTTGGACAACTGGTCCAGGCTGCCGGTGAGGCGGTTGATGTCGATGTCGTCCTGCCGCGCGTGTGCGGCGCCGATCATGGCCAACGCCAGGGCGACGGCCGCAAGCATGTTGCCAAGGCGCTTCATGGCTGGCCTCCGTGGGTACTGGCACTCGAGGCGGGCTGCGGGTTGTCGTCGGGGGCGGACAGGACCGACGCCGAGGGCGCCGGCATGTCCTGCACCGGTGCCGCCGTCGATGATTCGGGCGCCGGCGCCGGTGCCGCCTGCTCCATCTGCTGCTGTCGGGCCGCCAGCTGTTCGCCTTCCCGGCGCAATCGGGTGTTCTCCTGCAACTTGCCCTGCATCTGGGCCCGGGCGGCACCCAGCTTGGCCTTGGCACCGGCCAGCTCGGCATCGGCACCGGATTCCTCGGCCAGGCTGGCCGCGTCGGCAAACTTGCGCTCCGCCATCGACGCCTGCGCCTGCTGGAACTTGTCCTGCGCGAATCCCAGATCGACCGGCGCATAATCCGCCGCACCCGCATCACGCGCGGCCTGCAGTTGGTTTTGCGCCAGGTTCATCGCGTCGTTGGGCGGCGGTACGGTGGCGCAGCCGGTGAGCGCCAGGGTCAATGCCAGGGCAGCCGTCGCCACGCGAAAACGGCTCGGGAATCCGGCCAGTGGGGAAAAGAAGTGCATCACAGTCCTCATGGTGTGTCGCAGCGTATTGTGGACAGGCATAATCCGTCATTGCAATGCATATCGGGAACCCAGGGGTAAAACGTGGATATCGGCTACTTCCTCAAGCTTATGGTAGACAAGGGCGCGTCGGACATGTTCCTGTCCACCGGCGCCCCGGTGAACATCAAGGTCGAGGGCAAGCTGTACCCCCTGGGCAATACCGGCCTGCCCAGCGGCATGGTCAAGAAGATCGCCTATTCGCTGATGGACGAGGGCCAGGTACCCCAGTTCGAACGCAATCTCGAACTCAACATGGCCCTGGCGGTGAAGGAGGCCGGCCGTTTCCGCATCAACGTGTTCAAGCAGCGCGGCGAAGTGGGCATGGTGATCCGCGCGATCAAGAGCGAGATCCCCAGCATCGATCAACTGCAACTGCCCGGCATCTTCCGCGAGCTGATCATGGAGCCGCGCGGGCTGATCCTGGTGGTCGGCGCCACCGGTTCGGGCAAGTCGACCACGCTGGCGGCCATGATCGACCAGCGCAATACCCACTCGCCCGGCCACATCCTCACCATCGAGGACCCGATCGAATACCTGCATCGCCACAAGAAATCCATCGTCAACCAGCGCGAAGTCGGGCTGGACACCCACAGCTATCACGAGGCGCTGAAGAACGCGATGCGCGAGGCGCCGGACGTGATCATGATCGGCGAGATCCGCGACACCGACACGATGGAAGCGGCGATCGCGTTCTCCGAAACCGGTCACCTGTGCCTGGCCACGCTGCACTCGAACAACGCCGACCAGACGCTGGAGCGCATCCTCAACTTCTTCCCCGAATCGGCGCACAAGAACGTGCTGATGAACCTGGCGCTGAACCTGCGCGCGGTGATCAGCCAGCGCCTGGTGATCGGCAAGGACGGACGGCGCATTCCCGCCGCCGAAGTGCTGCTGAACACGCCGCTGATCCGCGACATGATCCGCCGCGGCCAGACCCACGAGATCAAGGAGGCGATGGATCGCAGCCTGCAGGAAGGCATGCAGACCTTCGACCAGTCGCTTTACAAGCTGTACAAGGAAGGCCGGGTGGATCTGGAAGAGGTGCTCAACAAGTCCGACTCGCGCGACGGCCTGGCGTTGAAGATCCGGCTGGCCGAAGGCGGCAACAGCAACGAGGCACTGGCCGGCAACGATCCGTACGGGATGGGCTTCTGAGAGCGAGGAGTGAGTAAAGAGCGACGGCGAAATCCTGGCTGTTCTCTCACTTCTCGCCACTTACTTCTCGCTTTTCGGCGCGTCCGGCTGCGCTTCGGGTGCGGCCCGCTGGAACGCCTCCAGGTCGTTGCAGGCGCGATGGACGCGCGCGATGGTCGGGTAATCGTCCATCGGCAGCTTCCAGCGCAAGGCGTTGTAGACCTGCGGTATCAGGCACGCATCGGCCATGCTCGGCGTCTCGCCATGGCAGTAACGGCCGGTGGCCGCGCTGTCGACCAGCATCGCCTCGATCGCCTTGAAGCCCACGCCCATCCAGTGCCGCGACCACGCCGCGCGCTGTTCCTCGCTGGCGCCGAACTCCGCTTCGAGCTGCTGCATCACGCGCAGGTTGCCCAGCGGGTGGATATCGCAGGTCACCGCCATCGCCAGCGCGCGTACCTGCGCGCGTCCGCGCGCATCGACCGGCAGCAGGGCCGTCTCAAGCTCCGGGTGCATCTCGTCCAGATATTCCATGATCGCCAGCGACTGGGTGATCACCCGATCGCCATCCAGCAGGCATGGCACCATCTCCTGCGGGTTGAGCAGGCGGTAATCCGGCGCGTGCTGGGCACCGCCATCGCGCACCAGATGCACCGGCCGCGTTTCGTAGCTCAAACCCTTGAGATTGAGCGCGATGCGCACCCGATACGCGGCGCTTGAACGCCAGTAGCTGTAGAGCACCAGACCGGTTGCCATAAGCCTTCCCCCTGCATGGACACGCGCAGTGTAGCCACAGTGGCGCAGGCTGCGCATCGCCCCTGGCCGCGCCGCCTGCGACATTCCGCCGGCCACCGGTGTTTGCATCGGTGGCGTAGCCACCGGACAATAGGCGGTTGCGGCCTGTCTCGGGCCTGTTCGTCCACCCTTCACCGGAGTTCCGCCGTGTCCGTCATCCGCATGAGTGACCTTGATCTGCGTGGCAAGCGCGTGCTGATCCGCGAGGATCTGAACGTGCCGTTCGACGACCATGGCCAGATCACCTCCACCCAGCGCCTCGATGCCGCCCTGCCCACGATCGCCACGGCGCGCGATGCAGGCGCCCGGGTGCTGGTGATGTCGCACCTGGGGCGGCCGAAGGAAGGCCAGTTCGACGCGGGGTCTTCGTTGGCGCCGGTCGCCGCATGGCTTGCCGCCCGGTTGGGCGCGCCGGTGCGACTGGTCGCCGATTACCTCGACGGCGTCGAGGTCGCGCCGGGTGAGGTGGTGCTGCTGGAGAACTGCCGCATGAATGTCGGCGAGGGCAAGGACGACGAAGCGCTGGCGAAGAAATATGCGGCGCTGTGCGACATCTTCGTGATGGACGCGTTCGGCACCGCGCATCGCGCCCAGGCGTCCACGCATGGCGTGATCAAATACGCCCCGATCGCCGCCGCCGGCCCGCTGCTCTGTGCCGAACTGGATGCGCTGGGCAAGGCGCTGGAGCATCCGGCGCACCCGCTGCTGGCCATCGTCGCCGGTTCCAAGGTGTCGACCAAGCTCTCGCTGCTGGACAACCTGCTTGGCCGCGTCGACCAGCTGATCCTGGGCGGCGGCATCGCCAACACCTTCATCGCCGCGATGGGGCATTCGGTCGGCAACTCGCTGGTCGAGGCCGACCTGCTCGACGTCGCGCGGCGCGTGATCGCGGATGCCAGGCGTCGCGGCGTCGCCCTGCCGATGCCGGTCGACGTGGTGGTGGCGCCGTCGTTCTCGGCGCAGGCGCCGGCCACCGTGAAGGCCGTGGACCAGGTCGACGACGACGAGATGATCCTCGATATCGGGCCGGCGACCGCGCAGAACTATGCGGAAATGATCGCCAGGGCCGGTACCGTGGTGTGGAATGGCCCGGTCGGCGTATTCGAGTTCGACGCGTTCGGCAAGGGCACCGAGACCCTGGCCCGTGCCATCGCGGCATCGAGCGCGTTTTCAATTGCCGGCGGCGGCGACACCCTGGCCGCGGTCGACAAATACGGCATCGAAAGCAAGGTGTCGTACATCTCCACCGGCGGCGGCGCCTTCCTCGAATTCCTCGAAGGCAAGGAACTGCCCGCGGTCACCGCACTGAAGGCACGAGCCGCGAAGTAATGCTTTGCCTGTTCGACCTCGACGGTACCCTGATCGATTCCGAGCACGGCATCACCGCCTGCGT
>DATNGL010000036.1:0-20596 GCA_035605895.1 Rhodanobacter sp. | reverse complement strand
GGGCGCCAGCGTGAGTGCCAGCAGGCACAACGAGGCGCAAGGCAGGGTGCGTTTCAGCATGGGAGGCTCCGACTCGGGGATCTTCCCACGCTACAACCGCATCATCCGCGCGCCAAGTGCGACAGGTCACAGGCTTCGGCGGCGCACCGGCGTCAGGCGTTCGCGCCGTCCGCCTCAAGGTGGTAACGGGTGGCCACGTCCACTTCGTCCTTCGAGCCCAGGAACACCGGCACGCGCTGGTGCAGGCCGGTCGGCTGCAGCTCCAGGATGCGCTGGCGGCCGGTGGTCGCCGCGCCGCCGGCCTGTTCCACGATGAAGGCCATCGGGTTGGCCTCGTACATGATGCGCAGCTTGCCGCCCTGCCGGGCGATCTTGGCGTCCAGCGGGTAATAGAACACGCCGCCGCGGGTCACGATGCGATGCACGTCGGCCACCATCGAGGCGACCCAGCGCATGTTGAAGTCCTTGCCGCGCGGCCCGGTGCTGCCGGCCAGCAGTTCGCCGATGTAACGCTGCATCGGTGCCTGCCAGTGGCGCTGGTTGGACATGTTGATGGCGAACTCGGCGGTCTGCTCGGGAATGCGGATGCCGCGCCGACTCAGCACGAAGCTGCCCACTTCACGATCCAGCGTGAACTCGTGCGTGCCGTGGCCGAAGGTCAGCACCAGCACGGTGGCCGGGCCGTACACCACGTAGCCGGCGGCGAGCTGTTCGGTGCCCGGTTGCAGGAAATGCTCGGCCCTGGGCTCGCTGACGTGGTCGGGGCAGCGCAGCACCGAGAAGATCGTGCCGACGGAGATGTTCACATCGATGTTGGAGCTGCCATCGAGCGGATCGAACAGCAGCAGGTGGTTGCCCTTCGGATAGCCGTCCGGAATCTGCTGCGGGTCCTCCATTTCCTCCGAGGCGCAGGCTGCGAGATGGCCGCCCCAGGCGTTCGCCTCCAGCAGGATCTCGTTGGAGATCACGTCCAGCTTCTTCTGCGCCTCGCCCTGGATGTTGATGCTCTGCGCGCCTTCGCCGCCGGCCATGCCCAGCACGCCGCCGAGCGCGCCCTTGTTGGTGGCCACCGCGATGCGCTTGCAGGCGCGCGCCACCACTTCGATCAGCAGCGAGAGCTCGGCATTGATATGGCCGGCGCGGCGTTCCTCGATCAGGAACTGGATCAGCGAGATGGGCTTCATGGCGGGTCCGCGGCAGGAGGAACGCCTATTGTCCCGGCTGCGGCTGAATGGCGCCAGCGGATGGCAAGTGCTGCCATCACGAATGCCGTCATCCACAAGAACCGTCATTCCGGCGAAAGCCGGAATCGCTCTTCAGCCACGAAGACCGGATGACCAGCCTTGCCGTTGTGAAGCGATGACCAGCTTCGCTGTTGAAAAGCTCCTCCGGCCTTCGCCGGAATGACAAGCAAAAGCCCCATTACTGACACCACGTTGGCAGCAGGAGGCAGCCAAGCTGTACCTCCATAGCGGAGGGATACAACATGCGCGATACGGTTTATTTCCTGGTCTTCGACGGCTTTGCCGACTGGCAGGCGGCGCTGGCGTTGTGCGAGATCCGCCGTCCCGGCGACTGGCAGGTGCAGACGGTGGGTTTCTCGATGGCGCCGGTGATGTCGATGGGCGGCCTCAACGTGCAGCCCGATTTGCCGCTGGCCTGGCTCGACTTCAAGCGGGCGGCGCTGCTGATCGTGCCCGGCGGCCACCTGTGGCAGCGCGGCGAAGGCGAGCCGGCGGTGGCGGCGATCCGCCAGGTGCATGCCGGCGGTGCGCCGGTGGCCGGCATCGACAGCGGCGTGCTGGCGCTGGCCCGTGCAGGGCTGCTCGACCAATGTCGCCACACCGGCAACTGGGCCGGCCAGATCGCCAGCCAGGTGCCCGGCTACGCGGGTGCCTCGCAATACGACGCCGAGGTGCTGGCGGTGAGCGACGGCGGCGTGATCAGTGCCAGCCACCTGGGCAGCGTCGAATTCGCGCGCGAGGTGATCCACACACTGGATCTGTACAGCCCGGCCGATCGCGAGGACTGGTATCGCTTGTTCAAGCACGCGCAACTGCCGCCGTGGTGTGTCGGCGAAACGGTGCCGGCGTGAGGCGATGGCGATGACTACCTCACGGGAACGCTTCCTCGCCGCGTATCGTCCGCTCTATCTGCGCGGCCTGTGGCTGGACGGGCAATACGACCTGCCCGTCGCCGACCAGCCTGCCGCCGTGGAGGAACCCGCGCGGCGAACACGCCGGCGCGGCCTGCCGGCGACATTGGCGCACATGGTTTTTCACTTGCGGGGCAAGCCGTGATCGGGACGGACCACGACCGCTTCAGCCCACGGAGACCTCATGATCATTGACCACCTCAGCCTGCCGAGCAGCGACCTTGCGCGCAGCCAGGCCTTCTTCACCCGGGCGCTGGCCCCGCTCGGCATTGGCGTATTGAAGGCCTTCCCCGACACCATCGGCATGGGCCGCGAGGGGGCGGATTTCTGGCTGGTGGCGAGCCCGGTCGCGCCGCTGCCGCTGCACATCGCCTTCGTCGCCGACAATCGGGCCCAGGTGGATGCGTTCCACCACGCGGCCGTGCTGGCCGGCGCCGACGACCATGGCGCGCCGGGCCTGCGTCCGCAGTATCACGCCGACTATTACGCCGCCTTCGTGATTGGCCCGGACGGGCACAATATCGAGGCGGTCTGCCACCAGTCGCAGGACTGATCCATCGCGCCACGGGAGCATCCACCATGAGTACGACTCCACGCGTCACCTTTTTCCACGCACCGCAGAGCCGCTCCGGCGGCACCCGCGCCCTGTTCGAGGAGCTCGGCGTCGACTACGACCTGCACGCGCTCAACCTCAAGGCGGGCGAGCAGCGCCAGCCGGCGTACCTGGCGGTCAACCCGATGGGCAAGGTGCCGGCGATCCGCCACGGCGACGCGCTGATCACCGAACAGCCGGCGGTGTTCATGTATCTGGCCGATCTCTATCCCGAGGCGAAGCTGGCACCGCCGATCGGCGATCCGCTGCGCGGGCCGTACCTGCGCTGGCTGGTGTTCTACGGTTCGTGCTTCGAGCCGGCGGTGATCGACAAGTCGATGCAGCGCGAACCGGCGGCGCCTTCGACCTGCGGCTATGGCGACTACGACACCATGCTGAAGACGCTCACCGACCAGCTGGGAAAAGGCCCGTACCTGCTGGGCGACACCTTCAGCGCCGCCGACGTGCTGTGGGGTACCGCGCTGAACTGGACCACCATGTTCAAGCTGGTGCCGGAACTGCCGGTGATCCGTGCGTACATCGATCGCGTGCTGGCGCGTCCGGCGATGCAGCGTGCCGCAGCGAAGGATGCCGAACTGGTCGCCGCGCAAACGGCATGACGGGATGAGCCGTGACGTTCGGCGCTGTTCGCCATCGCCGATCCCGGCGATGATGCGCGGATGCGCCGCGCCGATCGCCTGTTCCTCATCATCCACGCCCTGCGCGGCCGGCGCACCGCGCTGCAGGCGCGTTCGCTGGCGCAGACCCTGGGCGTGTCGTTGCGCACGGTGTATCGCGACGTCGCCGACCTGCAACTGTCCGGCGTGCCGATCGAGGGCGAGGCCGGCGTCGGCTACGTGTTGCGCAAGGGCTCGGACATCCCGCCGCTGATGTTCAACGCCAACGAACTCGAGGCGCTGGTGGTCGGTTCGCGTTTCGTGCGCGCCTTCGCCGGCACCCGGCTGGCCGAAAGCGCGCGGGCGGCGCTGCTGAAGATCGAGGCGGTGCTGCCGCCGGACCTGCGCGAACGGGCCGGAACCACGCGCATCTTCGCCCCGGTCTGGCGCGACCAGCACCGCGAGGATTTCGCGGCCCTGATCGACGAGCTGCATGCTGCGATCGTCGGCAACCAGGTGCTCCGGCTGGACTATCGCGACGAGTCCGGCCAGACCAGCACGCGCGAAATCGAGCCGCTGTGCCTGTCGTTCTGGGGCGGCAAGTGGACGTTGGGAGCGTGGTGCCGGTTGCGCAAGGATTTCCGCAACTTCCGCCCCGATCGCATCGAGGTCGGTGCACCCACCGGCGAGGTATTTGCCGAGGTCACCGAGCGTGGCCTGGCAGCCTATCTGCGCGCCGTCGGCGTCGACAAGGCCGACCTGCGCTGAAAGGCGGCGTGTTCAAGCGCGCGCCACCGCGTTACGCTGAATGGGTTCGCCCGGATGCGGCAGCCAGTCATGCGACGTGGCGCCCTTCCCGGCACTCTCCCGCCTTGCCAAGGAGCCTGCGTGAACATCACCCCGAGGATCACCCGTCTGGCCGTTTGCGTGCTGGCCATGGGGCTGCTGTCGCTGGCCCATGCGGCGGTCGCGCCGCCCGGCGCTATGGATGGCAGCGCGGATGCCCGGTTCAAGCACATCTACAGCACCGAATGGGCCTGGCGAACCGGCCACCCCGCGGCGGGGGCGGCGGCATCGCCGGACAACAGTCGGCTGGATGATATTGGCGCGGCCAGCCAGCAGCTGCGCCTGGACTACTGGCAGCACGTGATGAGCCAGCTCGATGCCATCGACGTGGCTGGGTTGACGCCGGCCAACCGGGTCAACTTCGAGGTGTATCACGCGCAGATCCGCGACCTGCTGGCCGACCAGAAGTTCGAAACCTGGCAGATGCCGTTCAACAGCGACTCGGCATTCTGGTCGGATGTCGGCTACGAACTGGGCGGGGATCATTTGCACGGCGCCGGCGATTACCGGAAGTATCTGGATCGGCTGAGCCAGATTCCGGCCTACTTCGACCAGGAGATCGCCAACATGCGGCTTGGCCTGAAGCGCGGCTTCAGCGTGCCGCGCGAGGTGCTGAAAGGGCGCGACGTGTCGATTGCCGCGGTGGCCGATCTGAAGGACCCCACCCAGAGCAGTTTCTACGCACCGTTCAAGAACCTGCCTGACTCGATCCCCGCCGACCAGGCGCAGGCGCTGCAGGGCCAGGCGCTGCAACGCATCCGCGACGAGGTGATTCCGGCCTACGCCAGGCTGCTGAAGTTCTTCCACGACGAGTACGTGCCGCAGGCGCGCACCACGCTGGCCGCCGAGGCGATGCCCGATGGCAAGGCCTTCTATCGCCAGCAGATCCGCGAATACACCACGCTCGACCTCGGCCCGGACCAGATCCACCAGATCGGCCTGGAGCAGGTGGCGAAAATCCACGCGCAGATGCTCGAGGTGATGAAGGACTCGGGGTTCAAGGGCGACTTTCCCGCCTTCCTGGCGTTCCTGCGCAACGATCCGCAGTTCTACGCCAAGACCCCGCAGGAACTGCTCGACAAGAGCGCCTGGGTGGCCAAGGAAGTGGACGGACAGATGGCCAGATTCTTCGGTCATCTGCCGCGCTCGCGCTTCACCATCGAGCCGGTGCCGGCCGACATCGCGCCGTACTACACCTCCGGCCGCGGCGGCCCGGACGTCTATCTGGTCAACACCTACGACCTGAAATCGCGGCCGCTGTACAACATGCCCGCGCTGACCCTGCACGAGTCCTATCCCGGACATGCGCTGCAACTCGAGCTGGCGGCGGAAAGCCACGGCCAGCCCGCGTTTCGCCGCAACGGCTACATCTCCGCCTACGGCGAGGGCTGGGGCCTGTACTCCGAATACCTCGGCAACGAGATGGGCATCTACAAGACGCCATACCAGCAGTTCGGTTTCCTCTCCTACCAGATGTGGCGCGCCTGCCGGCTGGTGGTGGATACCGGCATCCATCACCTGGGCTGGACGCGGCAGCGTGCGATCGATTACCTGACCGGCAACACCGCACTGTCCGATCGGGAGATCGCCAACGAGGTGGATCGCTACATCAGCTGGCCCGGGCAGGCGCTGTCCTACGAGCTGGGCTATCTGAAGATCCGCGAGCTGCGCAGCAAGGCGGAACAGGCGCTGGGGGCGAAATTCGACATCCGCCACTTCAACGACACCGTGCTGTCGACCGGTTCGGTGCCGCTGCCGGTGCTGGAAAAGCGCATCGACCACTTCATCGCCGATGGCGGCCCCGAGCCGGATTTCGGCTGCGATTGCGCGAAGAAGCCGGCGGCGCCATGACACGTTCCAGCGTTGCGGCCGATCACGGCCTGAGCACCTCGCGCGCCACGTCGATGAAGGCGCGCAGCTTGGGTGTCCCGGAGGCGCGGCGCGGAAAGTAGAGGAACAGTCCGGGCTCCTCGATCGCTGCATCCGGAATGATCCAGCGCAACCGCTTCTCGTGGATGTCGACGCGCACCAGCGGTTCGAACACGTAGGCGATGCCGACGCCGGCCAGCGCCAGTTCGCGTGCGTAAAGCGGATCGCTGACCCGCGCGGTGCCATGCACGCGTGCGCTGACATCGGCACCGTTCTCGCGCAGCTCCCACGCGTACACACCGCCCGACGCCAGCAGCCGGAAGCCGATGCAGTTGTGCGCGCGCAGCTGCGCGATCGATGCCGGCTCGCCCTTCGCCGCCAGATAGCCCGGCGCCGCCACCATGATCGCCTTGAACGGCGGCGTGAGCCGGATCGCGACCATGTCCTCGGCGATCATTTCACCGAGCCGCACGCCGGCGTCGTAGCCGTTCGCGACGATATCCACCAGGCCATCCTCGGAAGTGATCTCGACGGTCAGCTCCGGATGCCGCCACGCCATCTGCGCGATCACCGGGGTCAGTGCCATCTGCAGCGCCACGCGGGGTACGTTGAGCCGGAGCAGGCCGGTGACCTTGCCCTTGTCGGCACGGATGCGCTCCACGGCATCGCCGATATCCGCGAGCGCGGGGCCGACCGTCGCCACGAATGCGCTGCCTGCTTCGGTCAGCGACACGCTGCGGGTCGTGCGTGCGAACAGCGGCATGCCGAGGCGATCCTCCACCGCCTTGACCGCGTGGCTCACCGCCGAAGGGCTCATGTCCAGTTCCGCTGCCGCCGCGGCGAAGCCACCGCGCCGCGCCACGGCCAGTACCAGGGGAAAGTGCGCCAGCAGCTCGCGATCCATTCATGCACCTTGTCGAATAAGGCATGCGATTGAAACCCGATGATCATCGTATCCCGTCGTGCGACCTTTTCATCGCGTTCGAACGGAGCGCTCCACGGAGAGAGACCATGACCACCCCGACCCGCCAGACCTGGTTCATCACCGGCGCTTCGTCAGGCTTCGGCCGCGCCTTTGCCGAACACGCCCTGGCTCGCGGCCACAACGTGGTGGCCGCCGTCCGCAGCGTCGCCAAGCTGCAGGATCTGATTGCGACCCAGCCGGCGGATCGCCTGCTGGTCACCCGGCTCGACGTCGACCGGCCCGGCGACGCCAGGACCGCCGTGGCGGCGGCGGTCGCGCGCTTCGGCCGCATCGACGTGCTGATCAACAACGCCGGCTACGGCGTGGTTGGCGCGCTGGAGGAAACACCGGAAAGTGAACTGCGCGCGATCATGGAAACCAATTTCTTCGGCGCCATCGCGGTGATCCAGGCGGCACTGCCCACGTTGCGCGCGCAGCGGTCGGGCAACATCGTCAACATCTCCAGCCTCGGCGGCCAGTTGTCGTTCGAGGGTTTCAGTGCCTACTCCGCGACCAAGTTCGCGCTCGAGGGCGCGTCCGAAGCGCTGGCCCGGGAAGTGGCGCCGCTGGGCATCAAGGTCCTCATCGTCGAACCGGGCAGCTTCCGCACCGAACTGGCCGGCAACGCCATGCGTCACATGCCGATCATCGACGCCTACCAGGACACCGTCGGTGGCACGCGCGCCTTCGCACACGACATGCACCGGGCCCAGCAGGGCGATCCGCACAAGGCGGCCGCGGTGATCGAACAGGCGCTGCAATCCGAACGGACGCCGCTGCGGCTGCAGCTGGGCGCGGATGCGATCGACGCCGTGCGCAGCCATGCCGAAGCCATGCTGGACGACATGCGCGACTGGGAGGCAGTGTCCACCGCAACGGCATTTGACGACTGAGCGCCGGACCGATGGCTGCCCTGCAACGAGAACAAAACGGCAACCACGAACTACTGGTCAGAAATGCATATATGAAGTAATATCCATTCAAACTTCACACAGGAAGTCCCCCATGCTGGCTCGAGCGCAGTCCGAAAACTTTCCCTCCAGCGATCTTGGCGGCCCGGCGCTGCGCGCGTTCTTCAGCATGGCCGAGCAGTGGAACCTGCGCATCGCCGACCAGCGCAAGCTGCTGGGCGATCCGCCGGAATCGACGTTCTACAAGTGGAAGCGTCAGCAGGGCGGCGCGGCGGGCCGCGACGTGATCGAGCGCATCAGCTACCTGCTCGGCATCTGGAAGGCACTGCAGATCCTGTTTCCCGATCCGGCGCAGGCGGATGCCTGGCTGCACAAGCCGAACCAGTCGCCGTTGTTCGGTGGCCACTCCGCGCTGCAGCGCATGCTGTCGGGCAACGTGGCCGACCTGTTCGTGGTGCGCCAGTACCTGGACGCACAGCGTGGCTGGAACTGAGGCTGCCACCGGCGTCGCAGTCGGCGACATCGCGCCGTCGCATCATGGACTGAATCGCGTGCTGCCCGCCGCATTCGCGGGCCGCATGACACGCACGCGCCGGAACGTCGATGCCCGTTGATTCGCCACCGCTGAAACGCATCCGCTGGAACCAGGCGTACCGGATCGTGCCGAGCCGCTTTCCGCCGAGCGGCTTGTTCGATCGCATCACCGATCCGGCCGACCTCGATGCGGTGTTCGCGATCGAGGCGCTGACCAATCCGCGCCTGCGCGAGGAAGCTGGAACGCTCAAGCTGATTCCTCCAGACCGCCGCATCAGCGGACCGGGCAGCACGCCGGTGATGGCCGCGTTCACCCACCTCAACCCGGAAGGCAGCCGGTTTTCCGATGGCAGCTGGGGCGTGTTCTACGCAGCGCACAGCGTGGCCACCGCAGTGGAGGAAACGGCGTATCACCGCGAGCGCTTTCTTGCGGCTACCGCTGAACCCGCCTGCGATCTGGAAATGCGCTGCTATCGCACCAGCATCGACTGCAAGTTGCACGACCTGCGTGGCGGCTGGCCGGAAGCACAGGCGCCAGACAGCTACGTGGCCAGTATCGCGCTGGCCCTCCGCCTGCGCACCGACGGTTCCAACGGCGTGGTTTACGAAAGTGCCAGGCACGAAGGCGGTGAATGCGTGGCGTTGTTCTATCCGGATCTGGTCGCGGCGTGCGTGCAATCCGAGCACCTGATCTATCGCTGGGACGGCAAGCGCATCGCGATGGTGTTGAAGGTGTCGGAACTGCCGCGTCCGCAGTAGGCTCGACCTTTCCCAACCCCCAGGCTTCCGGACATGAAACGATTCCTGCTTCTGCTGTTCGCGTTGATGCCGTTGTGCGTCGTGGCACGCGATGTTCCGCCGGTCGACACGCCCGCCCAGTGGGAGCCGCAGATCGCCGCGTTCGAAGTGGCGGACCGGACGCAGCCACCACCAAGGAATGCAGCACTGTTCATCGGCAGCTCGTCGATCGAGCACTGGAAATCGCTGGCGGCGGACTTTCCCGGCATCGCGGTGATCAACCGCGGCTTCGGCGGTTCGGAGCTGCCTGACTCCACCTACTACGTCGACCGCATCGTGACGCCTTATCATCCGCGTGCGGTGGTGCTGTATGCCGGTGACAACGATCTGCAGGATGGTCACAGTCCGCAGCAGGTGCGTGACGCGTTCGCCGCCTTCGTGCGCAAGGTGCGCGCGGCCGATGCCGGGGTGCCGATCGCCTTTCTCGGGATCAAGCCGAGCATGGCGCGCAAGGTGCTGTTGCCGAAGATCCGCCGGGCGAATGACCTCGTCCGTGCCTACGCCGCCACGCAGAAGGGCGTGACCTACCTGGACACGTTCACGCCGATGCTCGGCGGTGACGGCCAGCCCACGCCGAACTGGTTCGTCGAGGACGGCCTGCACATGAACCGCTCCGGCTACAAGCTGTGGATCGCCATCGTGCGCCCCTGGCTGGACAAGGTCATGCATTGAATTGCCGGCCAACCCGGGCGCTGGCTGCTCACGCTGGCAGTGCCATCCGGCACGATGGCTCTTTCTGCAGAAGCATCGGGTCGGGTGCAGCCATCGCGGAGACTCAGGTATCCGCGCCGGTCGCCCAGCCCTCGCGCGTACCGTGGGTGAATACGCGATCATCGTGGAGTACATCGCCAGCGGCATGCGCCGGCAGTTCGCGCAGCTTTGCGTAGATCGGCGTGAAGTCCGGACGTGTCGCCTCGAACAGCTGCTCGAAGTCCTCGATCACGAAATAGGTCTGCTGGTAGGTGTCGATGCGGTAGCGCGTGCTCATCACGCGCTCGAGGCCGAAGCCGATGCGGTTCGGCGAGGGTGAGTCCAGGGAATAGATCGACTCGCCCTTGGAGCTGACGATGCCGGCGCCGTAGATGCGCATGCCGTCGGGCGTGTTCATCAGGCCGAACTCCACCGTGTACCAGTACAGGCGGGTCAGGTTCATCAGTGCTTCGGGCCCGATCGCGAACGCCTTCATGCCGCCGCGGCCGTAGGCCTGCATGTAATCGGCGAACACCGGATTGAGCAGCAGCGGCACGTGGCCGAACAGGTCGTGGAACAGGTCGGGCTCGCTCAGGTAGTCGAGCTGGTCGGGCTTGCGGATCCACCAGCTGACCGGGAAACGGCGATTGGCCAGGTGGTCGAAGAACACCTCGTCCGGCAACAGGCCTTCCACCGCGACGACCTCCCAGGCCGTCGCGGCCTTGAGCACCTCGTTGAGCTCGCTGAACTTCGGGATGCCGCCGTCGCCCAGGCCGAAGCGTTCGACGCCTTCCATGAACTCCTTGCAGGCGCGCCCCGGCAGTAGTTCGCGCTGGCGCTTGAACAAGGTGTCCCACACCTCGTGGTCGGTCTTGCTGTAGCCGGCCCAGGGCTGTTCGACCACGCCGGTGGCGTACACCGGCACGTAGCCGCGGTCGGTTTGTTGGTGCTCGACCTTGCGGGGCGTGGTGTTTTCCATGGCGTTGCTCCGGGGTGAGGCTCGGCACAGCTTAGAGCGAATCGCGAGCACGAAGATTGTCTTGTCGCAAATGCGAGTCCGTGATTTGCACTATTATTGCGCCATGCGAATAGCCACCGAGTGATTGTTGCGCATGCCGAACCTCGACCGCACCGACCTGCGCATGCTCGCCGTACTTCAGGGCGAGGGGCGCATCAGCAATACCGAGCTGGCCGAGCGGGTCAGCCTGTCGCCTTCGGCCTGCCTGCGCCGGCTGCAGCGGCTGGAGTCCGAGCGGATCGTCACCGGCTACGCGGCGCAGATCGATCCGCAGGCGGTGGGCCTGGGCCTGCAGGCCTTCGTGCGGGTGCAGCTGAGCAAGCACGAGCGCGCGGCGGTCGAGGGTTTCGTCGAGCGCGTCAACGGCTGGGACGAAGTCGTGGCCTGTCATGCGCTGACCGGCGACATGGACTATCTGCTGCACGTCTACGTGGCCGACCTGGAGGACTTCTCGCGCTTCCTGCTCGATCACCTGCTGAACGCGAGCGGCGTGGCCGACGTCAATTCCAGCTTCGTGCTGCGCACGGTGAAGCGTTCGCCGTCGCTGCCGCTGACCCAGCTGGAGCGGTGAGCATGGGTGTGGATCCGTTCAGCGCCGGCATCGTCGCGGCGGGGTCGACTAACGCTAAACTGACTGACTGATGAGCATCGACACCGCCACCGTTGCCGAACGCGATCTGCTGCGCCCGCTGCGCTACCTGTGGCGGGTGCCGCTGCTGCTGGTGTATGCCGTGCTGGCGATTCTGCTGGCCGGGCTGGTGCTGAGCTGGAACCGACAGCGTGTCATGCGCCATGGCCGTGAGCCGTTCGCGCACCGGCTGGTTCGCTGGTGGTCGACCGGCCTGATGCGCATCTTCGGCTTGCGCGCGGTGCGCGTCGGCCAGCCGCTGGCCGACCCGGTGCTGTTCGTCGCCAACCACACCTCATGGATCGATATCGAACTGCTGCACAGCCAGCGTGCCGCCTGCTTCGTGGCGAAGGCGGAGATCGCCGGCTGGCCGCTGGTCGGCTGGCTGGCCGCGAGCGGGGGCACCATCTTCCATCGCCGCGGCAGCAACCATTCGCTGGCGGCGGTGATGCAGGTGATGGTCGAGCGGCTGCGCGCAGGGCGTTCGGTGGCGGTATTTCCCGAAGGCGGCAGCGGCTACAACGGCGTGCTCAAGATATTCCATGCGCGCATCTTCCAGGCCGCGCTCGATGCCGAGGTGCCGGTGCAGCCGGTGGCGCTGCGCTTTGCGCGTGGCGGCAGGCGGATCGTGGATGCCGGCTTCCGCGAGGACGAGAGTTTCGTGGGCAATTTCCTGCGCCTGCTGGGCGAGCCGCGGATGGATGCCGAAGTGCATTTCCTGCCGCCGGTGCCGGCCAGTTCCGAGGGGCGTCGGCGCATGGCCGAGCAATCGCGCGAACGCATCGCCGCGGCGCTGGCAGATCGCGCCGCATGAATCTGCCGCGCGGAAAGGACTTCCTGCCTCCGCGGCTGCTGCGCAGTGGACACGTGCAGACCATGCTGTCCTCCAGCGGCGTCCGGCGCCTGCTGCTGCCACGCGCGGCAAAGACCGTGCTGCAAGGCGCCGAACCGGTGGTGGTCGATGGCGGCGGCGGCGTGCGCCTCACCGGGGCCTATACCGCGCAGCGCATCGCGCCGAAATCGCGCGGACTCGCCGTGCTGTTCCACGGTTGGGAAGGCAGCGTCGATTCCACCTATGTGCTGCAGACGGGCAGCCGCCTGCTCGCCGACGGCTGGGACATCTTCCGGCTCAACTTCCGCGACCACGGCGACAGCCACGGCCTCAACGAGGCGCTGTTCCACTCCTGCCGCATCGACGAAGTGCTGCATGCGCTGGGCGACATCGCGCAGCGCTGGCCGATGCGGCCGATGGCGCTGGCCGGGTTTTCGCTGGGCGGCAACTTCGCCCTGCGCGTGGCGATGCAGACGTCGCGCGCGGGCATTCCGCTGGCCTACGTGCTGGCCGTCTGCCCGATCATCGACCCGGCGGTGGGATTGTTCTCGCTGGAAGAATCCGCGCCATGGTTCTACCAGGCCTACTTCATGCGCAAGTGGCGCCACTCGCTGCTGGTCAAGCAGCAGGCGTTCCCGCAACACCGGTATTTCGAGATGTCGGAATTGAAGCAACATCTGCGCGGCCTGACCGAGGCGCTGGTGCTGCGGCATACCGATTTCAAGTCGCTGCAGCAGTATCTGGACGGCTATTCGGTAGCCGGCGACGCGATGCAGGCCATGCAGATCCCGGCGACCATCCTCACCGCGAAGGACGACCCGGTGATCCCGGTCGGCAGTTTCGAGACGCTGGAGCTGCCGCCGAACGTGGAGCTGGACCTCGCGCCCTACGGCGGCCACTGCGGCTTCATCCGCGACTGGGGCATGACCAGCTACACCGACGACTACATCGCCGCGCGCTTCAACGCGCTGGCCGACGGGGTGTCGCCGATCGGCTGAGTCGCCGACCCGGCGCCAGCGGATCGCGGCAGCGAAGCCACGGCGTGGCGCGTATCCTTCCCCGGACCAGCCAGGGAGCAGCCATGCACCAGTCAGGCAATACCGTGATCCCGCATCCGGCCAGGCGATGGGCGCTGATGTGCGGACTCGCCTGGCTGTTCCTGCCCGCGCCTGCCGCCGCCACGCCGGAGGCGACCTTGTTCCGCTCGTTCGAAGCAGCCGAACCGGCACCGCCGACCTCGCCGGCGAATGCACCGTTCGGCATCGACGTGGCCGGCGGCCCGAACGCGGCGGCGGCACTCGACGCCAAGCCCGGCGTCGGCTTCAGTGGCCTGCATTCGCTGCACTATCGCGGCGACGCCGGTGGCCGGCAGGAGGTTGTTCTTTTTGCGGCGAACCTGCCGGTGCGGGCGGACACGCGGCTGTCCTATCTGATCTTTCCCTGCTCCAACGCGGGCGACCTGCGCAACCCGGCGAACTACGTGGCGGTGGATCTGCAGTTCGACGATGGCAGTCATCTGTCCACCCGCGGTGCCGTCGACCAGCACCGGATCGGGATATCGGCGCATGCGCAGGGCGAGGGTCGCACCCTGTATCCGGACCAGTGGAACTTCCTGTCGGTCGATCTGGGCCGTGTCGCCGCCGGGCGCACGATCAAGCGCATCCTGCTGATCCACGATGGTCCGGCAGCACGTTTCCAGGGCTATCTGGATGACTTGCGCGTCGGTCCCGCGCCGGCCGATACGCGTCAACGTCCCAGCGATTTCGTCGACACCCGCCGCGGCAGCAATTCGGACGGCCGCTTCTCGCGCGGCAACACCTTCCCCGCGGTGGCGATGCCGCACGGCTTCAATTTCTGGACACCGGTGACCGATGCCGGCTCCGACTGGATCTACCAGTACCAGCAGCGCAACGGTGCGGACAACCGGCCGCGGCTGGAGGCCTTTGCGCTGTCGCACGAGCCGAGCCCGTGGATGGGCGATCGGCAGACCTTCCAGCTGATGCCGGCGTCGGTGGCCAGCGGGCCGCCGGACCTGGATCGTGCGGCGCGCGCGTTGAGCTTCAGCCATGCCGATGAAGTCGCGCACGCGCACCTGTACCGGGTCGCCTTCGACGACGGCATCGTCACCGAGGTCGCACCCACCGATCATGCCGCGATGTTCCGCTTCACCTTCAGGCACGGCCGCTCGCAGCTGGTCTTCGACAATCGCAACGACCACGGCAGCATCGTGCTGGATCCCTCGTCGCGCAGCTTCAGCGGCTGGTCGGACGTGAAGAGCCGGCTTTCCGCCGGCGCCGGCCGCCTGTTCTTCTACGGCGTGGTCGATCGAGCGGTGACGGAGAGCGGTCGCCTGCACGGCGCGGGCCGCGATCAGGTCGCCGCCTGGTTCGGCTTCGACACCTCGAAAGACAAGACGGTGCACCTGCGCATCGCCACCTCGCTGATCAGCCTGGCCCAGGCCAAACACAACCTGGCGCTGGAGATCGCTCCCAAGGAAAGTTTCGACGACGTGCGCGAGCGCGCCCAGCGAGCCTGGGACGGCCAGTTGGGCATCGTCGGCGTGCGCGGCGCCAGCCGCGACGAACTCACCACGCTCTACTCGAATCTCTATCGACTGTTCCTGTATCCAAACGAGGCCTACGAGAACACCGGCAGTGCGACGCAACCGGTCTATCGCTATGCCAGCCCGTTCTCCGCAGCGACCGGATCGGACACGCCGACGCATACCGGCGCGCGAGTGCTCGCCGGCAAGCCATACGTCAACAACGGCTTCTGGGATACCTACCGCACCGCATGGCCGGCCTACACCCTGCTCGAACCGGAGCAGGCTGGCGCGATGATCGACGGATTCGTGCAGCAGTATCGCGACGGCGGCTGGATCGCGCGCTGGTCCTCGCCCGGCTACGCCGACCTGATGGTCGGCACCAGCGCCGACGTGGCGTTCGCCGACGCGTGGCTGAAGGGCGTGCACAACTTCGACGTCCGCTCCTTCTACCAGGCCGCGCTGAAGGACGCCACCGTGGTGAGCCCGCTGGCCGGCACCGGTCGCAAGGGACTCGCGCGTTCCGTGTTCAATGGCTATACCGACACGGTGACCAGCGAGGGCCTGTCGTGGTCGCTGGCCGGCTACCTCAACGACTTCGGCATCGGCAACCTGGCGGCGGCGCTGGCCGCGCAGCCCGCGGCGAACGATCCGTATGCGGCGCACTACGCCGACGACGCGGCGTACTTCCGCAACCGCGCGCTGGATTACGTCAACCTGTTCGACCCTGCCGTCGGCTTCTTCGTCGGCCGCGATGCGGCGGGTCGCTGGCGCATCGACCAGGCCGGTTTCGATCCCTTGCGCTGGGGCGGTGATTACACCGAAACCGACGCCTGGAACATGGCCTTCGACGCGGTGCAGGATGGCGCCGGCCTGGCGGCGCTTTATGGCGGCAGGGCCGGCCTGGCGGCGAAGCTCGATGCCTTTTTCGCCACGCCGGGCAACTTCCACGTCGGCAGCTACGGCGAGCCGATCCACGAAATGCTGGAGGCGCGCGACGTGCGCATGGGCCAGTACGGCCACAGCAACCAGCCTTCGCACCACATCATCTACATGTACGACCTGGCCGGGCAACCGTGGAAGGCACAGGACAAGATTCGGGATGCACTGTCGCGCCTGTACGTCGGCAGCGAGATCGGCCAGGGTTATCCCGGCGACGAGGACAACGGCGAGATGTCCGCCTGGTACCTGTTCAGCGCCGCCGGCTTCTATCCGCTGCGCATGGGCACGCCGGAGTACGTGATCGGCGCGCCGTATTTCCCGCACATGGACATCGCGCTGGAGAACGGCAAACACATCGTGATCGATGCGCCCGCGGTCAGCGACAGCAACCGCTATATCCAGAGCCTGCGCGTCAATGGCCAGCCGTGGAACCGGCTGACCCTGCCGCATGCATTGCTGGCGCAGGGCGCCACGCTGGAGTTCACGATGGGGCCGAAACCTTCGGCATGGGCCAGCGGTGAGGCCGCGCTGCCGCCGTCACTCACCGCCCGCGGCAAGCCGCACCCGTGGCGGGATCTCACCGATGGCGGGCAGGGTGAAGTCGGCAGCTCGCCAGCGATCCCGCAGCTGGCGGCACTGTCCGACAACGACAGCCGCACCGAAGTCGCGTTGCCCGCGGCGCCGACCACCATCAGCTGGCACTTCGCGCAGCCCCGCGAGGTCACGCTGCTTACGCTGACTTCCGGCACCAGCACCGCAGCGCCATCCGGTTGGCAACTGCAGGCATCCGATGATGGCGAGCACTGGCACACGCTGGATGCGCGCCGGCAGCAGCGCTTTGCGTGGCCGCAACAGACGCGCGCGTTTGCCGTGCATGCACCGGGCAAGCATGCGTATTACCGGCTGCGCCTCGAGCCATCGGCCGGCACGGCACCGAGGGCGCTGGCCGAAATCGAACTGCTCGGACCGGACGCGGCGAGCCCTTAGGCGCCGACGTATCAGAACGTCGGCACGAGCGCCCGCTGGCGCATCCAGCAGGCGATGCTCATGCGCTCGCGCGTGGCCGGCAGCACTTCGTGCTCGAACTGCGCCGAGAGAAACAGCAGCAAGGTGCCGGCGTGCGGATAGATGTCGCGCGACGAACCATTCGCCAGGTACAGCCGCAGCGCGCCGCCGTCGGCCACCTGCCACGCCTCGTTGAGATAGAACACCGCCGACAGCACCCGCGCGTCGTTGTCGCGCAGGCGATCCAGATGACGCGTGTAGCCGCCACCGGGCGGATATACCGCGTAGTGCGATTCGCATTCGGCCAGCCCCAGCATCAGCTCGCGGTTGAGCGTCACGCGCAGCGCGTCGAGGCGATCGGCGAACACCTGCTGCGGCGCGCTCAGCGCATCGGCCTGGAACCAGTGCGTGCTGTCGCTGCGCAACGGCGTGGCCGTGCGCAAGCGACCGACTCGTGCCGGTGTCAGTCGCCGTGCGTCGCGCAGCGCACGGCAGTCATCGGCCAGCGCCCGCGTCTGCGCGGCCGAAAGAAAATCCGGCACCACGCACCAGCCCTCGTCGGCCAGTGCACTGGCGATGTCATGGAACGGAGTCGGAGGCGTATTCATGGGCTGCCAGTGTAACCACGCGCCGTATCAGCGCTGGCGCAACGGATCGAGCAGCGACGACAGCCCGTTGTGGTCCAGCTCCAGCATCAGCGCCAGCAACCGGCCCAGCTCGCCGTTCGGAAAGCCCGTGCGCGCGAACCACGCCAGATACGCGCCGGGCAGGTCGCCAATCAGCCGCCCCTGATACTTGCCGTACGGCATGCGCACGCTCACCAGCCTGGCCAGGTCTTCCGCTTCCATCGTCCCGCTACTTCGCGAACAGCTGCGCGCGATCCGCGAACGCCTTGAACTCCAGCGCATTGCCGCAGGGATCGAGCAGGAACATCGTGGCCTGTTCGCCGGGCAGGCCCCTGAAGCGGACATGCGGCGCGATCACGAACCGCGTGCCCGCCGCCTGCAGCCGTTCGGCCAGTGCCGGCCACGCGTCCATCTCCAGCACCAGGCCGAAGTGGCGTACCGGCACGTTGTCGCCGTCCACGTCGTGCGCCGCCACCGCGCGCGTTTTCGCCGGCGCCAGATGCGCCACGATCTGGTGCCCGTGGAAATCGAAGTCGACCCAGCTGTCGCTGCTGCGTCCTTCCGGGCAACCCAGCAGGCCGCCGTAGAACGCACGCGCATTCGCCAGCGAGGTGACCGGAAAGGCGAGGTGGAAGGGCGGCAGGTTCGGCATGGCAGAGGCAAGTGCAAGGCGGAGTGCCGATGACGCATGCCGGGACGGTGCGCGTGAAACCCTGTCCTCACGTGGCGGCCGCCAAGCACGGTCACCCTGCGCCGCATCGCTCCCGTCGCCGTCGGTTCGCCCGGCGATGTGCTGCCGTCTCGCGCGATGGGGCCGGCGTCGCGCGTGCTCGGCGGCATGAACCTGATCCGCAACCGCTTCGCCGGCCCGGGCCGAGTTTTCGGTGGGCGAGCTGCCTGCGAGGATCGCTTTGCGCAACTTGCATCCGGACATTCCGACCCCGTCTGCACTATCTTCTTTCGGCCGGCGGGATTCTGCAGGTCCTGCCGTGTTTCCCGGGCCTGCGCGGCTTGTTTCCCGACGCCAGGCACGAGCCACGTTTCCAGCCACGATCTCCAGGAGCAGCGGTCATGCCCAGACATCTCATCGCCCTGATGCTTCTCGCGCTCGCGCTGCCGGCGCAACGCGCGCTCGCGCAGGAGCGGATCATCCCGCAGCCCAACCGGATCGAGATGGACCACGGCAGCTTCGCGCTGAACCGGAACGTGCGCATCGTCGCGCCGGCAGGGCGACGCGCGCAGGAGATCGCGGCCTTCCTGCGCGATGGCATCCGCGAAGACAGCGGGATCGCGCTGCGGACAGGCGCTGCCGGCGACCAGCCGCGCATCGACCTGCGCACCGATCCTGCCGTGCACGGTGAGGAGGCGTACCGGCTGACCGTCACGCCGCAGCGCGTCGAGATCGCGGCGGCCGACGACCGCGGCCTGTTCTGGGGGGTGCAGACGCTGCGGCAACTGTTGCCGCCCGGGCGTCGCGCCGAGCTCGCCATCCCCGCCGTGCGCATCGACGACGCGCCGCGCTACGCCTGGCGCGGCGTGATGCTGGATGCGGCGCGCCACTTCATCCCGGTGGCGCTGGTCAAGCAGCAGATCGATCTGCTCTCGCGCTACAAGCTCAACGTGCTGCACTGGCACCTGACCGACGACCAGGGCTGGCGCATCGCCATCCGCAAATACCCCAAGCTCACCAGCGTCGGCGCCTGGCGCACCGAGGCCGAAGGCAGCCGCAGCGGCGGCTTCTACACGCAGCAGGACATCCGCGACATCGTCGAGTACGCGCGCCGGCGCAACGTGATGATCGTGCCGGAGATCGAGATGCCAGGCCACGCGTCGGCGGCGATCGCCGCCTACCCGTCGCTGTCCTGCCCGAAGCAGCCGATCGCGGTGCCGGCCACCTGGGGCGTGTTCACCGACATCTACTGCGCGGGCGACGAGGCGACCTTCACTTTCCTGCACGACGTGCTCGACGAGGTGGCCGCGCTGTTCCCCGCGCCGTACATCCACATCGGCGGCGACGAGGTGCCCAAGCAGCAATGGGCGCAGAGCGCTTCCTCGCAACAGCGCATGCATGACGAGCACCTGGCCGACGTCGACGCGCTGCAGAGCTGGTTCGTCCAGCGCATCCAGCGCGACCTCGAAGCGCGCGGCAAGACGCTGATCGGCTGGGACGAGATTCTCGAAGGCGGCGCCGACCACAACGCGGTGGTGGAAATGTGGCGCGGCGACGCCGAGGCGGCCAAGGCACTGGCCAACGGCAACCGGCTGATCGTCGCCGGGCCGTTCTACCTGGACACGCCGATCGAGGAGCTGACGACGCAGGACATCTACCGCATCAATCCGTTCGCGTCGCCGGCCTTCGCCGGGCACGAAGACCAGGTGCTCGGCGCCGAGGCGCCGCTGTGGAGCGAATACGTGACGCCGCGCAACCTGGAGGCGATGCTGTATCCGCGCGTGCTCGCGCTGGCCGAACGGCTGTGGAACCCCGACGCCCGCGACTACGCCGACTTCCAGCGGCGGCTGCGCGCGCAATACCCATGGCTGGACGCGCAGCACATCGCCTACGGCCCGGAAGATCGCGACCTGGTCGATTACAAGCTCGACTACAACCCGACACAACACCGCTGGCGTCTGCGCGCCGCGCGCGGCTTCGACGACATCGCGCTGCACTACACCACGGACGGCAGTGAACCGACCGCACAGTCGCCCGCCTTCGGTGACGTGCTGGATCGCTACACGCCGGCGACGCTCAAGATCGCCCCTTTCCGCCACGGTTTGCCCTACCTGGCCAGCCGCTCGTTCCGAACGGTGGACAACAAGGCACTGGGCAAGCCGGTGAGCTACCTCACCGCCCCCGACGCGCACTACGCCGGCACCGCCACGCAACTCGTCGACGGCGTGATCGGCAGCGACGTGGAATACAACGACGGCCTGTGGGTGGGCTGGCGCGGCAGCGACCTGACCGCCACCGTCGACCTGGAACATCCCACGCCGATCCACGCGATCCAGATGCGCTTTTTGCAACAAAGC
>DATNGL010000035.1:0-3904 GCA_035605895.1 Rhodanobacter sp. | reverse complement strand
GTGGCGCTGGCCGAGTTCCACGTGCCAGCATCCTCGCCGCACATCATCGAATCAAAGTCGTTCAAGCTGTACCTCAACGGCTTCGCGCAGGAGCGCATCGCGAACGCCGCGACGCTGTCCGCCACCTTGATGCACGACCTGTCCGCGGCGGCCGGCGCGGTGGTCAACGTGCGATTGCGCGACGCATGCGCCGCTGCGCTTCCCGTCATCGACCTGGATGGACGTCTGCTCGACGAGCAGGACATCGCCATCGACCACTACGGCCCGCCGAACGCCGACTTCCTGCAAGCGGACGCCGGCGCCACACCCGTCGCCGAAACCCTGGTCTCGCACCTGCTGCGCTCGAACTGCCCGGTCACCGGACAACCCGACTGGGGCAGCGTGCAGATCGCCTACCGCGGCGCGCCGATCGGCCACGCCGGCCTGCTGCGCTACCTGGTCTCGTTCCGCACCCACAGCGAATTCCACGAACAATGCGTGGAGCGGATCTTCGTCGACCTGATGCAGTGCTGCGCGCCACGACAACTCAGCGTGTACGCACGCTACACGCGCCGCGGCGGTCTGGACATCAACCCGTTCCGCAGCAGCACGCCGGCCACCCCCGGCAACCCGCGCACCGTGCGCCAGTGACCCGGGCCGGCCGGCACATCACGGCACCGTATCGAAGCTCTTCACCCGGGTCGATTCGCTTGCCGGCGTGACGCCGAAGTGAAAGTTCACGCGGGATGGCATGCCCGCTAATCGGCGCTTCATTTGTCCGGCGTTAGCCTCGGCAACCTGAGCCCCGGCGCATGGATGACGCAGCGGCAAGTACCAGGGAATGGCATGCGCCAACTCTTTGCCAGTGGAGTTCCGATGAAACGACCAAGCCTGACCACCCGTCTCCTGCAGATCGCCGGCCTGGGCAGCCTGCTGCTGCTCGGTGCCTGCGGCAAGCACGAAGCCCCGCCACCCACGGCGCCGCCTGCCGCCAGCAGTGCAGCCGCGGCCGCCAGCGTGGCGGCCGCGGCAACGACTCCGGCCAAGCCCGGCACCGCGATGGCGGCGGCCGTGCCGGCAACCGCCGGCAGCAGCGCCGCGGTTGCACCGGCCTCGGCCGCCTCGACCGCCCCTCCATTTGCATTCGGCAAACTGACCCTGGGCGATGCGGTCAATGCGGGCCACGAGGTAACCCGTGTGGCCGACCATTTCGCTTCGGACGACAAGACGCTGTATGCCAGCGTCGCCACGGTCGGCAGCAGCAGCGGCGCCACCTTGAACGCAAAGTGGAGCTATCTGGAAGGCGGCGGCCAGCTGGTCAGCAACATCAGCCAGTCGGTCGCCACCGACGGCCCGGCCATCACCACGTTCAAGGTGCAGAACCCGGACCTGTGGCCGGAAGGCAAGTACAAGGTCGAGATCTCGATCGACGGCAAGCCGGTCGCCAGCCAGGATTTCAGCATCGGCAAGCGCTGAACCATCCGCGGCACGCCGCGCGGACAACGTCGAACGGGGCAGCCACGCTCTCGTCGCGATCATGCCCGGCCATGACCAATGGTGCAGGCGCGGGCGAGCGCGGGCGCCTAGACTGGGCGCCGGCCTTCTGCCTGGGGAATCCGTATGCGCCTGCGTTCCGTATTGTGGATGCTGTTCGGTCTGGTCGCGTTGCCGCTGCAGGCAACGGCATCCACGAACGTGGCCATGTCGCAACCGTCGGTATCGCCGGACGGCGGCCAGATCGCCTTCGTCGCGAATGGCGGCATCTGGACCGTGGCCAGCAACGGCGGCAAGGCCCGCCTGCTGGTCGCCGATGATGGCGGCGCGGACTCGCGCCCGCTTTACTCGCCCGATGGCAAACAGCTGGCATTCCAGTCCGATACCGGCGGCGAAGGCAGCGGCATCTATCTGCTCGATCTTGCCAGCGGCAGCCTGCGCCGGCTGACCTGGGCCGACGGCAACAACCAGCTCGACGCGTGGTCGCGCGACAGCCAGTGGATCTACCTGAGCTCCTCGCGCGACAACGTCGGCGGCATGGCCGGCGTCTACCGGGTGCGCGCCAGCGGCGGCACGCCGATGCCGGTGTCGATGGAAAGCTACCGCAATGAAGCCATGGCGGCGCCCGCGCCCGACGGCGCGTCGCTGGCCCTGGTCGGCGGCGGCATGGGCGACTGGCAATGGTGGCGGCACGGCCACAGCCACATCGACGAAGGCGCCGTCTGGCTGCTGCGCGACGACGGCAGCCACCAGTACACCCGGATCACCCCCGACGACGCCCGCACCGAATGGCCGATGTGGGCGCCGGATGGCCGCACGCTGTTTTACATGAGCGACCGCAACGGCGCGGAGAATATCTGGCGGGTGCCGCTGGGCGGTGGCAGCGAAGCGGCCGTGACCCGTTTCACCGACGGTCGCGTGCTGTGGCCCAGCCTGGCGGCAAACGGCAGGTTGCTGGCCTTCGAGCGCGACTTCGGCATCTGGACGCTCGATCCGGCCAGCGGACAGGCCACGCCGCTGGCGATCGAGCTGTCCGGCGCCATCCGTGGCCCGCAGGCGAAATACGAAAACCTTAGCCACGGTTTCAGCCAGATCGCGCTGTCGCCGGATGGCAAGAAGCTGGCGCTGACCGCCCACGGTGAAGTGTTCGCCACCGACGCCGCCAAGGGCGGTCATGCGCGTCGGCTCACCCGCACCGCGGCGGCGGAATACGACCTGGCCTGGGCGCCTGACAGCCGGCGCCTGGTCTACGGTTCCGAACGCGACGGCCACGGCCAGCTCTATCTGTACGACTTCGCCAGCGGCAAGGAAAGCGCACTCGCCGCCGGCGATGCCGGCGAGGACACTGCGCCGCGGTTCTCCCCCGACGGCAAGCAACTGGCCTTCCTGCGCAACGACCGCGAACTGTGCGTGCTGGACCTGGCCAGCGGCAAGCTGCGCGTGCTGGCGAAGGCACCGATCGACCTGCCGCGTCCGCTCGATTCGAGCCAGCCGTTTGCATGGTCGCCGGATGGTCGCTGGATCGCCTACCTCGGTTGGGGGCCACGCATGTTCCGCAACGCGCAGGCGGTGTCGCTCGCCGACGGCCGGCAGGTCGCGTTGAGTTCGCTCGCCAACACGGGGGCCGACAACGTGCTGTGGAGTCCCGACCGCCGCAGCCTGTTTTTCACCACGGGCCAGCGCACCGAGGAAGGGCGCATCGCGCAGGTCGACCTGCTGCCGCGTACGCCGGTGTTCCGCGAGGATCGCTTCCAGGATCTGTTCAAGCCGAAGCCGGCCGGCGACAAGAAGCCCGCGGACGAAGCGGACGGCGAGGCGGCGAAGACCCCGGTGCGGATCGACGCGAACGGCATTCGCGAACGACTGAGCCTGCTGCCGGTGGGGCTCGACGTCGGCGCGGCGCAGATCAGCCCGGACGGCAAGACCCTGCTGCTCACCGCCGAGGTCGCCGGCAAGCAGAACCTGTACAGCTGGTCGCTCGATCCGCTGGCGAAGGAGCCGCCGGTGGCGACCCAGCTCACCAGCACGCCGGGCGAAAAGGAGGATGCGCAATTCAGCCACGACGGCAAGCGCGTGTTCTACCTCGACGCCGGCAAGATCCAGTCGCTGGCGCTGGACGGCAAGAACAAGCCCGAGGCCCTGGCCGTCGACGCCGCGCTGGAAGTGGATTTCGACAGCGAGAAGCGGGTGGTGTTCGAGCAGGCCTGGAGCTGGCTGCGCAATACCTTCCACGACCCGGCCATGCACGGGGCGAACTGGAACCAGGTGCACGCCACCTATGCGCCGCTGATGGCCACGGCGGCGACGCCCGCGGCGCTGTACCGCCTGCTCAACCTGATGGTCGGCGAACTCGATGCCTCGCATTCCGGCGCGCGCCCGCCGCAGCACCGCGAGCCGATCACCGGCCAGCTGGGGCTGACATTCGATCGCG
>DATNGL010000034.1:0-10125 GCA_035605895.1 Rhodanobacter sp. | reverse complement strand
TCACCATCAAGATCCATCCGGACAAGATCCGCGAAGTGATCGGCAAGGGCGGTGCCACGATCCGCTCGATCACCGAAGAGACCGGCACCACGATCGACATCAGCGACGACGGCACCATCATCATCGGTTCGGTCAATCGCGAGGCGGGCGAGGCGGCGAAGAAGCGCATCGAGCAGATCACCTCCGACGTCGAGCCGGGCCGCATCTACGAAGGCAAGGTCGCCAAGCTGATGGACTTCGGCGCCTTCGTCACGATCATGCCGGGCAAGGATGGCCTGGTGCACGTGTCGCAGATCTCCGACGAGCGCGTCGAGAAGGTTTCCGACAAGCTGAAGGAAGGCGACATCGTCAAGGTCAAGGTGCTGGAAGTCGACAAGCAGGGTCGCATCCGCCTGTCGATGAAGGCGGTGACCGAGGAAGAGCGCGCTGGCGGCGCGACTGCCTGAATTTCCCCGTAAAGCGATTTCACAAGGCCCGGCTCATGCCGGGCCTTGTGCGTTCGGGCACAGCCGTTTTTGTGCAACGCGCTTTTGCTAGGATGGATGAACCTTGCACGAGGATGCACCGATGGCCGACCCGGCAAACGATTTCATCAGGGACTACCAGTCGCTGGCACAGCAATCATGGGATGCCTGGGCACGTCAGTTGCAACAGCAGCAACCTCAATCTGTCGCCAATCCGTTTTTCACGCCGCCGCCAGCGCCGGCTTCCGGCAACGACACGCTGGAACGCACCCTGGCCGGCCTGAAGGGATATTTCGACTGGATGCAGGGTGCCGCCGCCAGCGGTGCCGCGGCCCAGCCGGTCGATTGGCGTCAGCAACTGCAACAGTTGTTTGGCGGTGCCGGCCAGCCGTTTGCGCAGGCGTTCGGTGGCATCGACAGCGCCGGCGCGGAAGGCTTTGCGCGGCAATGGCAGTCATGGATGCAGGCGGCGCAGCACGGCGGCTTTGGCGATCTGCCGGGTACCCATGGGCCGACGCCGGCGTTTGGCCAGGATCGCGAACAACAGATGAAGCAGCAGGCGATGGCCGCCGCCGTGCTGGAATCGTTGCAGGCTTCCGCACGTTATCAGGCGTTGATCCAGCGCTCCAACGCGCAGGCGATGCAGCGTCTGCAGGACAAGTTGGCGGAGCGTGCCGAACCGGGTCGCCAGATCGATTCGCTGAAGGCGCTGTACGACTTGTGGGTGGATGCCGCCGAAGAGGCTTATGCCGAAATCGCGCTGACCGACGAGTTTCGCGAGGTTTACGGCGAGATGGTCAACACGCAGATGCGCGTGCGCCAGATGCAGCAGCAGCAGACTGAACAGTTCTGCCAGCAACTCGGCGTACCGACACGCAGCGAAGTGTCGAGCCTCGGCGAACGGCTGCAGGCCTTGCGCCGCGAATTCCGCGCCAGCCAGGCGCCGGCGAGCGAGGATCGTGCCGACGAGATCGTGGCGCTGCGCCGTGAACTGGCTGCGCTGAAGCGTCAGATGACCAGTGCTCCGACCGCAGCGCCGGCAACGAAGAAGACGGCACCCGCCCGACCGTCGGCTTCGGCGGTAAAGAAGGCTGTTTCAAAGTCGCCTGCACAGGTGGCGCGCAAACCGGTGGACAGCAAGACGAAGGCTGGTTCCGTCTCGAAGTCCCGCCCCAGCCCGCGCAAGCGCAAGTAAGGAGACGTCGCCATGTACACGCCATTGCGCATCGATCCGACCAAGGCCCTGGGCGATATCGCCACGTTCCAGCGCAAGCTCGCCGCCGGCATGGGCCACCTGCGCAGCATGCGCGAGCCCGAGTATGCGAACACGCCGCGCGAGCTGGTCTACAGCGAAGACAAGCTGAAGGTGTGGCATTTCATCGACCATGGCAAGACCACCTCGAAGACCCCGCTGCTGATCGTCTACGCCCTGGTCAACACGGTGTGGATGACCGACCTGCAGGCTGATCGTTCGATGGTGCGCAACCTGCTGGAGCAGGGCGAGGATGTCTACCTGATCGACTGGGGCTATCCCGACGGTGCGGACCGCTGGCTGACCCTGGACGATTACATCAACGGTTACCTCGATCGTTGCGTCGATGCGGTGCGCCAACGCCACGACCTCGACGCGATCAACCTGCTCGGCATCTGCCAGGGTGGTGCGTTCTCGCTGTGCTACACCGCGCTGCACGCGGACAAGGTGAAGAACCTGATCACCATGGTCACCCCGGTGGATTTCCACACGCCGGACAACATGCTGTCGAGCTGGTGCCGCAACATGGACGTGGACCTGTTCGTCGACACCATGGGCAATATCCCCGCCGGGCTGATGAACTACGTCTACCTCACGCTGAAGCCGCTGCGGCTGAACCAGCAGAAGTACATCGGCATGGTCGACATCCTCGACAACCCGACCGAGCTGGAGAATTTCCTGCGCATGGAGCGCTGGATCTTCGATTCGCCGGACCAGGCTGGCGAGGCCTTTCGCCAGTTCATCAAGGATTTCTACCAGGGCAACAAGCTGGTCAAGGGCACGCTCGAGATCGGTGGCCGACCGGTGGATCTGGGCATGGTGACCCAGCCGGTGCTGAACATCTTCGCCGAGCAGGATCACCTGGTGCCGCCGGATGCGTCGCGGGCGCTGGGCAAGCATGTCGGCACCACCGACTACACCCAGCTCGCGTTCAAGGGCGGCCACATCGGCATTTATGTATCGGGTCGTGCGCAACGCGAAGTGCCGCCGGCGATCCACGAATGGCTGCGTCAGCGCGCATGATGGCCGCGCTGACCAGCGGAGCATGGCGATGAACCAGGTCAAGCGCCTGCAGCGAGCGCGCAACGACCGCAGGCTGGCCGGCGTCTGCGGTGGCATCGCGGAGTACTTCGGCTGGGATTCGACCCTGGTGCGGGTTGCCTGGATTCTGCTCACCCTGCTCGGTGGATCCGGCATCCTGCTGTATCTGATCTTCTGGGTGGTGATGCCCGAGGCGGCATGAGGGCCGCATTCGCTGCCCCTGCGACGATCGCTTGCGAGATCCACAATGCTCTCGATGACCGGCGAGCAGTTCGACGATAATGAACAGATGACCGGTCCAACCAAAACCCACGATTCCATTCGCGCCGTGCAGTGGCGCGGCGACCATCTGCGCCTGCTCGACCAGCGCCTGCTTCCGGGCGAAGAGCGCTGGATCGATTGTCGTGATGCAGCGCAGGTGACGACGGCTATCCGCGACCTGGCTGTGCGCGGCGCACCGGCGATCGGCATTGCCGCGGCCTGGGGTGTGGCGATGGCGGCGCAGCAGGGCGCGGCACTGGATCCGGTGCTGGCAACCTTGCGCGCCGCTCGCCCCACCGCCGTGAACCTGATGTGGGCATTGGACCGGATGAAGAAGCGCATCGTCGCTGGTGCCGATGCCGACGCATTGCTGCGCGAGGCGCAGGCGATCCAGGACGAGGACTTGGCCGCGAACCGGCACATGGGCCAGTTGGGCGCGTCGTTGATCGCGCCCGGTTCCGGTGTGCTGACCCACTGCAATACCGGCTCGCTGGCCACGGCCGGTTACGGCACGGCACTTGGTGTCATTCGCGCCGGCGTGGCGGCTGACCGGATCACCCGCGTGTATGCCGGCGAAACCCGCCCATGGCAGCAGGGCGCGCGGCTGACCATGTGGGAATTGATGCGCGACGGCATCCCGGCGCAACTGATCGCCGATTCCGCGGCGGCGCACCTGATGAAATCCGGCGCCGTGCAGTGGGTGATCGTGGGCGCCGACCGGATCGCCGCCAATGGCGACACCGCGAACAAGATCGGCACCTACCAGCTGGCGATCGCCGCGAAATACCACGGCGTGAAGTTCATGGTGGTGGCGCCGTCCTCGACGGTCGACATGGCCACGGGCACGGGCGAGGAAATCGAGATCGAATTGCGCGACGCGGCCGAGCTGTTGAGCACGGCGGGGCGGCGCACGGTAGTCGAGGGTGCGCAGGCGTGGAACCCGGTCTTCGACGTGGCGCCAGCGGAACTGATCGACGCCATTGTCACCGAACGCGGAGTCATCGAGCGGCCGAACAGCATTTCGATGCAGGCGATGTTCGGGTGGTAAAGCCGCCCCGCGAAATTGGCCTGTTTCTCCTGGGTGGGCCGGGCGGGTTGGCGATCGATGCCGGCATCGTGCAGATGCTGGTCGGTTTCGGACGCTGGAACCAGTATCTGGCCCGGGTGCTGTCGTTCCTGCCGCAGCCGCTTCTATCTGGTGATGGAATCGTCGCTGCACATTCGCGGCGCGCCACAGCGGCCGCAATCCTCGTGCCGAATGGCTGCACTGGATGGCGCTGATGAGCATGGGCGCGCTGGTCAATTACGGCGTCTACGCGCTGCTGCTCTTGAACTATTCGGCCCAGCACCGGTGGCCGGCGCCGGCCGTGGCGGCGGGCGCCGTGCTCGCCGCGCTGGTCAATTTTTCGACAGCACGCCGGATGCATTTCAGGCATCCCGAGGCAAGCTCATAAGTTATTGATTTACATGGCTTAAATCCTGCCGTTTTGTGACCAATCGTGCTACACTTGATCGGTTGATTTCGGGTCGCTGGCGCATGCGCCTGAGACGCGTCGCCAGCGTCCTTTTTTCGTTCACAGGGAAGCCGATCAATGGCAGAAAACGCCAAAGAAATCATTCGCGTCAACATCGAAGACGAGATGCGCCAGAGCTATCTCGATTACGCGATGAGCGTGATCGTGGGCCGCGCGCTCCCGGATGTCCGCGATGGCCTGAAACCCGTGCATCGCCGCGTGCTGTTCGCGATGAACGAGTTGAGCAACGTGTGGAACAAGCCGTACAAGAAATCGGCTCGCGTGGTCGGTGACGTGATCGGCAAATACCATCCGCATGGCGACCAGTCGGTTTACGACGCGATCGTGCGCATGGCGCAGCCGTTCTCGCTGCGCTACATGCTGGTCGACGGCCAGGGCAACTTCGGTTCGGTCGACGGCGACAACGCCGCAGCCATGCGCTACACCGAAGTGCGCATGTCGCGGCTCACCCACGAACTGCTGGCCGACATCGACAAGGACACCGTCGACTTCGGCTTCAACTACGACGAGAGCGAGCGCGAGCCGCTGGTGTTGCCTTCGCGCGTGCCCAACCTGCTGGTCAACGGTTCCGCGGGCATCGCGGTGGGCATGGCCACCAACATCCCGCCGCACAACCTCAACGAGGTGATCGCGGCGACGATTGCGCTGATCGACGAGCCCGCGCTCTCGATCGACGAGCTGATGCACTACATCCCGGGGCCGGACTTCCCGACCTACGGCATCATCAACGGTTCATCCGGCATCATCGAGGCCTATCGCACCGGCCGCGGCCGCATCCTGGTGCGCGCCAGGGCCGAGATCGAGACCGAGCCGAACGGTCGCGAGACCATCATTGTCCACGAGCTGCCGTACCAGGTGAACAAGGCACGGCTGATCGAGAAGATCGCCGAGCTGGTCAAGGAAAAGAAGCTCGAAGGCATCAGCGAGCTGCGCGACGAATCCGACAAGGACGGCATGCGCGTCGTCATCGAGATCCGCAAGGACGCGATGGGCGACGTGGTGCTGAACAATCTGTTCCAGCAGACCCAACTGCAGGTCACCTTCGGCATCAACATGGTGGCGCTGCTCGACGGCCAGCCGAAGCTGCTGAACCTCAAGGACATCCTCGAGGCGTTCGTCCGGCACCGGCGCGAGGTGGTCACCCGCCGTACGATTTTCGAGCTGCGCAAGGCACGTTCGCGTGCGCATATCCTCGAAGGCCTCACCGTGGCGCTGGCCAACATCGACGAGATGATCGAGCTGATCAAGACCTCGGCCTCGCCGGCGGAAGCGCGCGAGCGCATGGTTTCGCGCCGTTGGGAAGCCGGGCTGGTGCGGACGCTGCTGTCCGCCACCGGCGCCGATGCGTCGCGACCGGAGGACATGGATCCTCGCGACGGGCTGAAGGACGATGGCTACCACCTGTCCGAGGCACAGGCGCTGGAAATCCTCGCGATGCGCCTGAACCGCCTGACCGGGCTGGAGCAGGAAAAGCTCTCCGACGAATACCGGATGATTCTCGACACCATCCGCAGCCTGATCGAGATCCTGGAGAACCCGAACCGCCTGCTGGAAGTCATCCGCGAAGAGCTCGATGCGATCAAGAGCGAATTCGGCGATGTCCGTCGCACCGAGATCCAGCATTCGCAGGAAGATCTCAACGTGCTCGACCTGATCGCGCCGGAGGACATGGTGGTCACCCTCTCGCACACCGGCTACATCAAGCGCCAGCCGGCCAGTGCGTACCGCTCGCAGCGACGTGGCGGCAGGGGCCGTTCGGCCTCCGCGCTGAAAGACGAGGATGTGGTCGAGCAGTTGTGGGTGGTCAACACGCACGACACCCTGCTGGCCTTCACCAGCACCGGTCGGGTCTACTGGCTCAAGGTTTACCAGATCCCGGAAGCGGGCCCGGGCGCGCGCGGCAAGCCGATCATCAACCTGCTGCCACTGGGCGAAGGCGAGAAGGTGCAGGCGGTGTTGCCGATCCGCGAATACGCCGAGGATCGCTTCGTGTTTTTCGCCACGAAGCACGGCACGGTCAAGAAGACCCCGCTGACCGAGTTCGCGTTCCAGCTGCAGAAGGGCAAGCTGGCGATCAGGCTCAATGACGACGATGCGCTGGTCAACGTCGAACTGACCGACGGCAACAGCGACATCCTGCTGTTCGCCTCCAACGGCAAGGTCAATCGTTTCGACGAGAACACCGTGCGTTCGATGGGCCGCACGGCCGCCGGCGTGCGCGGCATGAAGCTGCTCAAGGGCGCCGATGTGGTGTCGCTGATCGTGGCGGCCGAGGGCGACATCCTCACCGCGACGGCGCGTGGCTACGGCAAGCGCACCGAACTGGCCGAGTTCACCAAGAAAGGCCGCGGCACCCAGGGCGTGATCGGCATCCAGTGTTCCGAACGCAACGGCCCGCTGGTCGGTGCGGTACAGGTCACCGAGGCGCACGAGCTGATGCTGATTTCCAACCAGGGCACGCTGGTGCGTACCCGCGTGGCGGAGGTTTCGCAGCTGGGCCGCAACACGCAGGGCGTGACCTTGATCAAACTGCCTGTGGATGAGGTCCTGGTCAGCGTGATGCGCCTGGATGCGGAAGATGACGCCGGTGACGAAGGTGCCGATCCCGATGGCGATGCACCGACGGGTGATGCCGGCTCGGAGAGCGTGAACTCCCCCGCCGCGGACGAGTGACCCTGGCGTCCTGAAACAGAAAGCCCCGGTCATGCCGGGGCTTTTCTCATGCGCAGGCGGAAGACGATCGTCAGCGATTGTCCAGTGTGGCACCCGTCAGCAGGCCGCGCGCCAGCATGCTGCACTGGCGCCGGTACAGCAGCAACTGCCACTGGCGGCCGCCTACCTGCCGCCACAGCACGGCCGAGCGCACCGCGGCCAGCAGGTTCGCGCGCACTTTCTCGACCACTGCAGGCTGCTGCAGTTGCTGCGGGTTGCCGCTGACCATCACCCGTGGCCGCAACGTGGACAGGGTGGAGGCGTAAAGCTCGGCAAGCCGACCGCTCACCTGGGACGAATCCTGGCCGAAGTGTTCGACCTGGCGCTGCGCCGCGAGGATGCCCTGCTGCAGCGTCTCCAGCAATTCCGGACGCCCGGACAGACTGCGCTCCAGCCGCATCACCGTCACCACCATGCGCGTGATCGACATGTCGCGATCGCTTTCGTCAAGCTGGGCGATCAACTTGCGCAGGCCAAGCCGCAGGTTCGATACCCCGTCATACACGGCCACCACGGAAGGGGCGTCGATGCGGAAAACGCTGGCCACGCCGGCCTGCATCGTGGCGTCGTCGCAGCGGCCGTCGTTGGCCAGCTGCTGCGCCAGCGCGCAGGCCTGGAACAGGCCAGCCAGGGCGAGCACGCGCTCCTCGTTCATGCCAAAGGTTTCAAACACGGGTTTGCGATTCCCTGTCGTGGGATGGATCGGCACGCGTGCATGCCGGCAGCAGGCCACCGTAGGCTGCATCGGTGGCCATGATCACGGCACCGCCGAGGCAGACGTCGCCAGCATAGAAGACTATCGACTGTCCCGGGGTCACGGCGCGTTGGGGATCATCGAAGCGTACCTCAACCCCGTCTGCGCCGACGCTTACGTCGCAGGCCTGGTCGGCCTGGCGGTAACGGGTGCGCGCGGTGCAGCGAAACTCCTCTGCCGGCGCGGTACCGGCAATCCAGTGGGGTGGCTCAGTGCGCAGCCGCCGGGAATGCAACCAGCGGTTCTCGCCGCCCTGGGCGACATACAGGACATTCGCCGGCACGTCCTTGCCCACCACGAACCACGCTTCGCCGCTGGCGCCCTGCCTGCCGCCGATGCCGAGGCCGTTGCGCTGGCCCAGGGTGTAATACATGACGCCCTGGTGCTCGCCGATCAGCGCCCCGTCGGGCGTGCGCATTTCCCCCGGACGGGCAGGGATGTACTGCGACAGGAAGCCGCGGAAATCGCGCTCGCCGATGAAGCAGATCCCGGTGGAATCCTTCTTCGCATGTGTCGGCAACGCCGCATGGCGGGCAAGCTCGCGCACCTGCGATTTGTCGATGGAACCCAATGGGAACAGCGTGGCAGCCAGCGCCCGCTGGCCCAGCGCGTGCAGGAAATAGCTCTGGTCCTTGTTGGCATCCAGCGCGCGCAGCAAGCGGTATCGGCCCTCGACACAATCGATGCGCGCGTAGTGGCCGGTGGCGATCTTTTCGGCGCCCAGCGCACGTGCTTCGTCGAGAAAGGTCTTGAACTTGATCTCGCGGTTGCACAGCACGTCGGGGTTGGGCGTGCGACCCGCGCGGTATTCGGCCAGGAAATGCTCGAACACGCCGTCCCAGTATTCCGCCGCGAAATTGCGCGCGTGGAACGGGATGCCGAGCCGGCCACATACGGCGACGGCGTCCTTGCGGTCGACGTCGCTGGTGCAGGGGCCGCCACGGTCGTCTTCCTCCCAGTTCTGCATGAACAGGCCTTCGACCTGATGACCGGCCCGCTGCAGCAGCAGCGCGGCCACCGACGAATCGACGCCTCCGGAGACGCCCAGCATCACCTTCATGCCGATCCGCTTCCAGGCAAATAGCTCAGGCTGGCCAACGGCAGCCGTTGGCCGGCCAGCCAGGCGTCGATGCTCAGCAGCACCAGCGGGCTGCGCAGGCGATCGCCGAAGGCGGCGATCTCGGTGCGGCTCAGCCACAGCGCCCGGCGAATGCCGGTGTCGAGCGGGCGCTTCGGGTCGTGGTCGATGGCCTTCGCCGCAAAGCTGAAGCGCACCACCGCTTCGCCATGTTCGGTACTGCGCCATTGCTGCACCCCGATCAGGTGCTGCAACGCCACCGTCCAGCCGGTCTCCTCCAGGGTCTCGCGCGCGGCGGCGGCAGCAAGGCTCTCGCCATCCTCGAGATGGCCCGCCGGCTGGTTGTACACCAGTCGACCGGCAACTTCTTCCTCGACCATCAGGTAGCGCTCGCCATCGGCGACCACGCAGGCCACGGTGACGTGCGGGCGCCAGATTCGGGTGACTGGCGTGGGAGCGTTCATGGGCGGGGCGGGGTCTGGAAAAGTGTCCATTGTGCCATTACCTGTACGGACGGATCGACGCATCGGGCTGCATCCGCTGCGGCGTATACTTCGACCCAGAGAACACGCTTCCGGAAACCATGGCCCACGAAAACGAACACGAGCATGACAGCGACCGCGGCCTGGCGGTGGAAACCGCCAAGCCGGAGGTGGCGCGACCACCCCTGTTCCAGGTGCTGCTGCTGAACGACGATTTCACTCCGATGGATTTCGTGGTGGAGGTGCTGCGCAGCTTTTTCAACCTGGACCAGGAGCAGGCGGTGCAGGTCATGTTGCACGTGCACACGCGCGGGCGCGGCGTGTGCGGGGTGTTTACCCGCGAAGTCGCGGAAACCAAGGTCACCCACGTCAACGAATATTCACGTTCGCATCAGCACCCGTTGCTGTGCACTATGGAAAAGCTCTGACGACCCCCATTTCGTGCTCATCGCGGCAACCACGGCCGCTCAACAAGCCAAGCGGAGACGATCCGAATGTTCAGCAAGGATCTGGAAGTCACCATCGGCCATTGCTACAAGCAGGCCC
>DATNGL010000033.1:0-15983 GCA_035605895.1 Rhodanobacter sp. | reverse complement strand
TCGCGCAGGATGCGCTTGAGCACCGGATGCGCCACCGCCCAGATGTCGATCTCGGGGTCGAGCATGCGCCCCACGCCCTCGATGTTGAGCAGGGTCTTCTGCAGCAGGATCAACTGCGGCTGCAGGGTCAGCTCGAAGCGGCGCGCGGTCTGGAACAGCTTCACCACCAGCTCGGCCAGCGAGATCTGCGACAGCGGGCGCGTGAAATACGGCTCGCACACGGTGCGCACCGCCGCTTCCAGTTCATCCAGGCGCACATCGGCAGGCATCCAGCCGGCGGCGACGTGCAACTGCGCGATGCGCGCGTAGTCGCGCTCGAACAAGGCGATGAAGTTCTGCGCCAGCCAGTACTGGTCGGCCTCCGGCAGCGAACCCATGATGCCGAAGTCCAGTGCGATGAAACGCGGTTCATCGACGCGCGTGGGGTCGACCCAGATGTTGCCGGGGTGGGCATCGGCATGGAAGAAGTTGTCGCGGAACACCTGTTCGTAGAACACCCGCACGCCCTTCGCGGCGAGGCCCTTGCGATCCAGGCCGGCCGCATCGATCGCGGCGATGTCATCGCTGCTGATGCCGTGGACGCGCTCCAGCGTAAGCACCCGTGCGCTGGTCAATTCCCAATGCACCGCGGGTACGTACAGGTCCACGCCGCTGGCGAAATTGCGCTTGAGCAGGCTGGCGCTGGCGCCCTCGCGCTGCAGGTCGAGCTCGTTCTCCAGCATCTTCTCGACTTCGGCCACCACGTCGAGCGGACGGATCTTGTCGGCGTTCGGATGCCAGCGCTGGGCCAGTTCGCCGAGCGAGCGCAGCAGCTTCACGTCGCGGGCGATCTGCGCGTCGATGCCGGGACGCAGCACCTTCACCACCACCTCGCGGCCGTCGTGCAAGGTGGCGGCGTGCACCTGGGCGATCGATGCCGAGGCCAGCGGGGTTTCGTCGAAGCTTGCGTAGAGCTGGCCGGTCGACGCGTTCAACTGCTGCTCGACGATGGCGCGCGCCGCGCTGCCGGGGAACGGTGCGACCTGATCCTGCAGCAGCGACAGGGCGTCGGCGATATCGGCGGGTACCAGGTCGCGCCGGGTCGAAAGCACCTGGCCGGCCTTGACGAAGATCGGGCCCAGTTCGGTCAGCGCCATCCGCAGCCGTTCGCCGCGTGGCAAGGTGGCCACGTTGGCGCGTGGTCGGGCCAGCAGCGGGCGCAGCAGTTTCAAGGGACGGTACAGGTGGGCGGCGTCGACCAGTTCGTCCAGTCGCCAGGCGAGCAACACCGAGGCCACCCGCAGCAGACGCGGCACCACCTTCAGCGGAGTCACGCGGCGTCGCCCTGAAGGCGTCGGGCCAGTCGCTGCACGCGCGACTCCAGCCGCTCGCCGCGTTCGCGCAATGTGTCTACATCGTCGAGAAAGGTCTCGACCTCGCCCGGCGCCAGCGCGATGCGCGCCTCGTCGCGCAGCCAGTCGGCACCATCCTCGGTGAGATGCGCGGCGGATTCGCGGGCATGCGCCAGACCCTTGCGCACGGCCCTGGCCAGCGGCACGCCGAGCACATCGCCGAAGGTGCGCGCGAATGCCTCTTCGAAGTCCGGGGCGAATTTGCTCGCCAGTTTTTCCAGCCGGCGTGCCAGCTCGGCGTCACCGGCGATCTCCACCTTGCCCGGCGCGATGCCGTCCTCGTCGCGGCGAAACACCATCGCCAGCAGACTGCCCGGCGTGGCCGCCACTTTCAGCTGGCTGTCCTCGTCCGGCGGACCGACCCGCAGCCCGCCGTCCACGGCGGTGATCGCGAGCGCGATTTCCGGCCCGCGCAAATGCAACCGCACGCGGCGGCCGTCCAGCGCCGCCAGTTTCTGCTGCGTCTCCGGATCCAGCGCCAGCGTGTGGTTGAGCGCGCTTTCGAGCGCGCGGCCGGCGAGCTTGCGCAGCGGTGGCGGCATCCAGGCATTGGGAGTGGCGACATTCATCGCGCCATTGTAGCCCGCGGGCCGGACTCAAACGTTCGCCGCGCCGGCGAACCCGAGCTGGCGCCAGGCCTCGTACACCGCCACGGCCACCGTGTTCGACAGGTTCAGGCTGCGGCTGTCCGGCTGCATCGGCAGGCGCAGGCGCTGCGCGACGGGGATGCGCTCGAGCACGTCGGCGGGCAGTCCGGCGGTTTCGCAACCGAACAGCAGGGCATCGCCGTCGGCGAAGCGGGCGTCGACATGGGCGACGCGGCCGTGCGTGGTGAACGCAAAAACGCGCGGCGCGCCGACTGCATCGAGGCAGGCGGCGAGGTCGTCATGCACCATGACACGGGCGTATTCGTGGTAGTCCAGACCGGCGCGCCGCAATCGCGCATCGTCGAGCTCGAAGCCGAGCGGGCGGACCAGGTGCAACGCGGCGCCGGTGTTCGCGCACAGGCGAATCACGTTGCCGGTATTGGGCGGAATCTCGGGGCGGAACAGGATGACATGGAGCATCCGGCATTATCGCGCGTCCCGCCTCGCGTCGTGTCTGCTCCTCAGCCGGCGATGCGCGGGCACACCACGCCATCGGGCGGCAGCGCACACGTGCTTGGCGTGGCCAGCAGGATCGCGCCGAGGTGGCTGGTCGCGGCCAGCTGCGCGCCGCCGGACGGCGGTGCCGCCGTCAACATGGCACCGAAGATCAGGCCGCAGACCGCCAGACAGGCGAGGAACAGGCAACGCAGCATCAGGCTTTCGAATTTCATGGGGATCTCTCCTGCAAGTGGGTGAATAGTCCTGTGCGGTACCTAGAGCAATCGCCGTGCCAAGCCGCATTTGCCACCCATTCCATTGAAATAAATGGAATTTTGCATGGAGTGATTGCGCGCGGGCGGCTGTCCGCGGACAGTTGTCCGTCCAGCAGCGGACGGTCGGACGCGACGCCGGCACGAACCGTCCGCGTGCCGGCCGACCGGGCCGATCGCAAGCATTTGCGATGCTGCTGCGACGCCAGTAGCCTGCGTGGACTCATCCGTGCAACAGGAGGTTCACCGTGACAAAGAAGCCACTCGCCCTGCTCATCACTGCCCTGCTCGCCTTTGGCGCCGCGGCACCGCTGGCGCTCGCCGCCCCCGATGCGCCCAGTGCAAGCGCCAGCGCCGCGGCGACCCAGCAGATCCCCGAACTGGCTTACAGCCGCTTTACCCTGCCCAACGGCCTGACCGTGGTGGTGCACGAGGACCACAAGGCGCCGGTGGTGGCGGTGAGCGTGTGGTATCACGTCGGTTCGTCCTACGAGCCCAAGGGCAAGACCGGTTTCGCGCACCTGTTCGAGCACCTGATGTTCCAGGGTTCGGAAAACCACAAGGACGAGTACTTCAAGCCGTTCGAGCTGGCCGGTTCCACCGACCAGAACGGCACCACCTGGCTGGATCGCACCAATTATTTCGAGACCGTGCCGACCACCGCGCTGGACATGGCCATGTGGATGGAGTCCGACCGCATGGGCCACCTGCTCGGCGCGATCGGCATGCCCCAGCTCGACGAACAGCGCGGCGTGGTGCAGAACGAGAAAAGGCAGGGCGAGAACCAGCCGTACGGTCGCGCCGGCGAGATGATCCAGGCCGAGGCCTTTCCCGCCAACCATCCCTATCACCACGACACCATCGGCTCGATGGCGGACTTGAACGCCGCCTCGCTGGCCGACGTGAAGCAATGGTTCCGCGATTACTACGGCGCTGCCAACACCGTGGTGGTGCTGGCCGGCGACATCACCCCGGCGGTGGCGAGGGAAAAGATGCTGAAGTACTTCGGCGACATCGCCGCCGGCCCGCAGGTGCCGCGGCCGCAGCCGTGGATCGCCGCGCGCGACAGCTCGACCCGCGGCACGATGACCGACAACGTGGCGCAGACGCGCATCTATCGCGAATGGAATGTGCCCGGTCGCGGCAGCAGCGACGAAAACCTGCTTGAGTTGGCCGCCGCCGTGCTCGGCGGCAGCAGGACCTCGCGGCTGTACCAGCGGCTGGTCTACCAGGACAAGCTGGCCGACGACGTCTCGGTCGACGTGGAGCAGCACGTGCTGGCCAGCATGTTCGAGTTGCAGGTCGACGTGAAGAAGGGCGTCGATCCGGCCAGGGTCGAGGCGGCGATCGCCGACGAATGGCGGAAATTCCTGAAGGACGGACCCACCGCCGACGAGCTGGCGCGGGTGAAGACCGAGACGCGCGCGTCGTTCGTGCGCGGGCTGGAGCGGGTCAACACGCAGGCCTCGATCCTGGCCCAGGGCCAGCTCTATCACGGCGATCCGGGTCAGTACCTGAAAGACTTCAACGAGCTGATGGCGGCGACCCCGGCCAGCGTCAAGGCGGTGGCCGGCAAGTGGATAGCCAAGGGCGATTACACCTTGACCGTGGTGCCGGGCAAGGTCGAGTCCACCGACATGGCCACGGTGGCCGGTCGTGCCGCCGCGCCGGGCGCACCCGCGCCGGTGCTCTCGCCCAAGGGCGATTTCAAGACGGTGAGCAGCGACGTCGACCGCAGCAAGGGCGTGCCGCAGGTCGGCAGCTTCCCGGACCTCAGCTTTCCGGCCCTGCAGCGCGGCAAGCTGGACAACGGCGTCGAGGTGATCCTGGCCGAGCGCCACACCGTGCCGGCGGTGCAACTGCAGCTGCTGTTCGACGCCGGCTACGCCGCCGACCAGGGCCGCAAGCTGGGCACTTCCAGTTTCAGCATGGCCATGCTCGACGAAGGCAGCAAGGATCTGGATTCGGTCGAGATCGCCAAGCGCAAGCAGCGCCTCGGGGCGTTGATCGCGTCCGGCTGCGGGCTGGATTACTGCAACGCGTCGCTCAATGCACTCGATGACCAGCTCAAGCCCTCGCTCGACCTGTTCGCCGACATCGTGCGCAACCCGGCCTTCCGCGACGCCGACATCGGCCGTCTGCGCGGCCAGTGGCTGGCGCGCATCGCGCAGGAAAAGAGCCAGCCCACCGGGATCGCCCTGCGCACCCTGCCGCCGCTGCTGTACGGCAAGGGACACGCCTATGCGATACCGTTCACCGGCTCGGGTACCGAGGACTCGATCAAGGCCTTGTCCGCCACCGACATGCAGCAGTTCATGACCGACTACATCCGGCCGGACAACATGAAGATTCTGGTTGCAGGCGACACCACGCTGGACCAGATCATCCCGCAGTTGAACGCGGTGTTCGGCAACTGGAAGACGCCGTCCGGCAAGGTGCCGCACAAGAACATCGGCAAGGTGGCGCCGCCGAAGCAGGTGCGGGTGTTCCTGGTCGATCGCCCAGGGGCGCAGCAGAGCCTGATTCTCGCCGGCAGCCTGGCGCCGTCGACCGAGGCGCCGAACAATCTGCAGATCCAGACCATGAACGGCGCCTTCGGTGGCACCTTCACCTCGCGTCTCAACATGAACCTGCGCGAGGACAAGCATTGGGCCTACGGCGCCTTCAGCTTCCTGCAGAACGCGATCGGGCAGCGTCCCTTCATGCTCTACGCGCCGGTGCAGACCGACAAGACCGCGCCCTCCATCGGGGAAATGCTCAAGGAAGCGAACGGCGTCATCGGCGACAAGCCGCTGACCGCGCAGGAGATCAGCAAGGTCAAGATGGGTGACGTACGCAGCATGCCGGGCGAGTACCAGACCACGTCGGCGGTGATGGGTGCGATGCAGGGCATCGCCCTGTACCACCGTCCGGACGATTACGTGCAGACCCTGAAGCCGCGCATCGAGGGCCAGAGCGATGCCTCGGTGGAAGCGGCCGCGAAGGAGCTCATCCATCCGAACCGGCTGACCTGGGTGATCGTCGGCGACCTGGCCAGGATCGAGGCGCCGATCCGCGCGTTGAAGCTCGGCGAGGTGCAGGTGCTCGATGCCGATGGCAAGCCGGTTGTTGCTCCGGCCCCCAAGGCTCCGTCCGCGAAGGCGGCGAAGTAAGTCACTGGCGCGGTGACGGGCGTGCTTCGTCACCGCGCGTTTCGGATCCATTCGGGGACGCTGCGGCGTCCCCGCGTTAGGATGGAGGCCGGGTCGGCAACGGCCCGGTCTCTTTCATTCCAGCCATCGTCGCGGAGCCACCCATGCGCAAGACCCTGCTGTTGCTAATCCCCGTGCTGCTGAGCGCCTGCAGCTGGGGCATCACCATGGATCCCGCCGCGAAGAACGTGCGCACCGCCTGGAGCGGCGACGTTTCCGGTTGTCGCGAGCTTGGCAAGGTCACGGTGTCCGTGATGGATCACGTCGGCCCGGTGGACCGCAACACCATCACGGTGCGCGACGAGCTCGAAGTGCTGGCACGCAACCAGGCCGCCGAAATGCACGCCGACACCATCAAGCCGCTGGCCGAACCCAGCAGCGGCTCGCAACCGTGGGGCGCTTATCAGTGCGGCGTGACTGGAATGAAGCCGGCGGGCAGCCCCGCTGCGGCGCACTCGGCGGGCGGTGAGGTGCAGACGTTTCCGATCAAGGGTGGCTGAGGATTGCGCCCTTCGCGTGGTACTTCGCCAAACCACTTCCGTGCTCTCGGTGGCTGACGGAAGATTGTTGATGCAGCCAGCAGGCATGGCCTCCGCTGCGCACGGCGACAGCGACCGATAGATCGCAGCAGCACTGGTTGCCTCCCGGGGCTTCCTGTGCGGCGACTGTGCCATCGAACTCTTTGCCCGGGTTTCCTCCCTTGCGCTCGCCATACGCTGCTTCGCCTCGATCATGGGTTGCTGCGTCTTGTCCGGAGGCCGGCCTTTGCCGAAGGTGGGCAGGGCCGGCCACGCGTGTTGCAGCTGTCGTCCATGGTTCCGTAGCGGCCCCGGCCGAAGCGGTGCGCCAGCGAGTTGATCGTCACGGTGGCGTGAAACAGCACGATGGTCGAGACGACCCCCCCAGATCAACATTTGTCCGCCGCGGGCGCCAAGCTGCGGCGCGACGTGATGCAGCAGCACACCCGAGGCGTGGAGGACTACGGCAAGTACGACCGGGATGGCGCGGTCGCAACGATCGAGCCAGCACAGCTCCGGATATTTCGCCAAGTCCGGCACCCGCGACAGGTCGGTGTGGAAGTTGCGGGGGTCAGGAACCAGCCGACATGACTCCACAAGAAGCCGTGGACGTCCGGCGAATGCGGGTCGGCCGATGGTGCCTGGCCGCGAACGGGCAACCCGCGGTGCATGTCGACGCTGCGCAGCACGCAGTTTGCGGTGCGTACCGGCAAGCGGGCAACACCGGTAGGCGCGCGCGACCGGGTTTGCGATGATGGAAGGCATGACCGAGCGCAAATCCCTGATGACCACACCGGTTCGCATGGCCCGGCGGTTGTTGCCGTTCCCGCGACGTGTGCGCGGTGTGCCGGATGCGCTGCCGGCGTTCGCCGTCCCGGCGGAGGCGATCACCTGCCTGCCCGATCCGGGCGCATTCCGGCGGACCTTGCTGGAGCTGATCGCGCAGGCCACCCGACGCATCGTGATCGTGACCTTGTACCTGCAGGACGATGACGCCGGCCGCGAAGTACTGGAGGCCCTGTATACGGCCCGGGCGCGGCGGCCCGAGCTGGAGATTTCGGTATTCGTTGACTGGCATCGCGCCCGCCGCGGTCTGATTGGCAGCCGGAAAAGCGACGGCAATGCCGACATGTACCGCGCCTATGCCCAGCGTTTCGGCGACGCCGTGGCGATCCATGGCGTGCCGGTGCAGAACCGCGAGTTGTTCGGCGTGCTGCACCTGAAAGGCTTCGTGATCGACGACGCGCTCCTGTACAGCGGCGCCAGCATCAACGATGTCTACCTGGCGCGTCACGGACGCTACCGACTCGACCGCTATCACCTGCTGCGGCATGCGGGGCTGGCCGGGTCGATGGTCGAATTCATGCGGCGCCACATCGCCGGCAATCCCGCGGTGCGGCGACTGAATCTGGCGAACGCCCCAACCACGCGTGGCCTGCAACCGGATATCCGCCAGTTCCGCCAGCAGTTGCAGCAGGCGGCCTACAGCGTGCCGCCCGGGACGGCGGGGCCGCACGAGGTGGCGGTGACGCCGCTGCTCGGCTTCGGCCGTACCGGCAACACGCTGGACGCGGTGCTGCTGGCGCTGCTGCGCGGCACCCGCGAGCGGGTGATCCTGCTGACTCCCTATTTCAACCTGCCACGACCGGTGCGGTTGGTGCTGGGACAGTTGCTGCGGCGGGGTTGCCGCATCGACATCATGGTCGGCGACAAGACGGCCAGCGATTTCTTCATCCCGCCCGGCCAGCCGTTCACCACGATCGGGCTGCTGCCCTATCTGTACGAGAACAACCTGCGCCGCTTCGCGCGCGTGCACCGGCGACAGATCGATGCCGGCCAGCTCAACCTCTACCTGTGGCGCGACGGCGACAACAGCTACCACCTGAAAGGCCTGTTCGTCGATGACGATGTCGCGGTGCTCACCGGCCATAACCTGAACCCGCGGGCGTGGTCGCTGGATCTGGAGAACGCGTTGCTGCTGCGCGATCCCGCGCGGCTGTTGCATGGCCAGCATCAGGCCGAATGGGCTGCGCTGCGGCAACACGCCACCCGGCTGTCGGACTACCGTGCACTGGAAAGCCCGCGCCAGTACCCGGAGGCGGTGCGCAAGCAATTGAAACGACTCAACCGCACGCGGCTGGATCGTCTGCTCAATCGCCTGCTGTGAGGTGACGGGTCTTCATCGCGGTCCGGCCGCGGTGAGCCGTGCCAGCCGAAGTGCCAGCCAGCGTTTCACGTCCGGCCACTCGCTGGCCACGATCGAATAGCAGACGGTGTCGCGGATGGTGTCGTCGGGGCGCCGCTTGTGCGCGCGCAGCACGCCGTCGCGATGCGCACCGAGGCGCTCGATCGCGCGCTGCGAATCGAGGTTGCGATGATCGGTATGGAACCCCACGGCGACGCAGCCAAGCGATTCGAAGGCGTGCCGCAGCAACAGCTGCTTGCAGGCCACGTTGAGATGGCTTTGCTGCCATCGCCTGGCGTACCAAGTGTAGCCGATGGCGATGCGTGGCAGCTCGGGCGCGAAATCGTAGAAACGCGTGGTGCCCACGATCTCGCCGCTGCCCGCCTCGCGCACGGCGAACGGCAGCATCAAGCCCTGGGCGTGGCCTTGCAGCGCCTTTTCGATGTAGCCGGAGGCCTGGCCCGGCGCCGGTACGCCGGTGAACCACAAATCCCACAGTTCCCCGTCCGCCGCCGCCCTCTCGAGCGCCGCTGCATGATCGGGTTGTAGGGGTTCCAGCAGCACATGCTGGTCCTGCAGCCGGATCGGGGCGAGCGGGGCCATTGCTGGTGTCTGCTCACGCATCGAGATCGGGGATCAGCTTGCTCTCGAGCCGGGAAATGTGGTCCTTGAGCAGGAGCTTGCGCTTCTTGAGCCGGGTCAGTTGCAGCTCGTCGCGCCCGATCGCATGGGCGAGCTGATCGATCGCCGCGTCGAGATCGCGATGCTCCAGCCGCAACTCGGCGAGCATGTGGACGATTTCGGCGTGATCCTGAACCTGCATGGCGATGGCGGCGTAGGGATGATCGCCAAGTTTAGCGCGGTTTTTCGGTCCGGTATCGGCGGCAGTGCCACCGGAATATGTAAAGATCCCGGGCCGCCATGCGGCGACCGGGGATCGACCTTTAGCCGTTCTGGCAGAGCGCCAGCGGCGCAGCGAAGCCCCGTGCCTTTGCCGCCACCCCGTTGTTTCAGGATTCGTTCCGGGGAATTTCCGGCACATGTACGAGCGTGCCGAACCGCCGACCATGCCGGGGTGGACGCGAAGTACTGGCTGGCGGAGCCTTCCAGGATATCCGCGAAATCGGTACCGTCGTGCCGGCGACATCCAGCGAGGCCGCCGGCCCGGCCACAGCGCACCCAGTGTTGGTATAGTCGGGAGCGGACGCGCGGCACTGTCGAGGCATCCGGGCAACAACCGTCCATGCACATCCATTCGGCAGGCAAGCCTTGCGGTTTCCCGCGTACGGGTGCTGTCAGGAGACGCGTTCGCCGGTGCGGCAGCGGAAAGTTGCAACCGTTCTTCCGGATTCGAAAACCTCACGGCGGGATCGGGCGCACTTCCGCCAGACGGCGGCGGCGCATCCGGTGTTGCGCCCCACTGCCGATCTGAACATGCTGCCTGCAACATCTCATTGAAGTTCCTGTTTTCATTCCATCTTGTCGAGTAGCCCACGTGTCCTACTTTGCCTCTGTTGAAATGGCCCCCGGCGATCCGATCCTGGGCCTGACCGAAACCTATCTGGCGGATGTCCGGCCGAACAAGATCAATCTCGGCGTGGGCATCTATGTCGACGAGCAGGGGCATATCCCGCTGCTGCGCAGCGTGCATGAAGTGGAACAGGCGATGGCCGCCTCGGCGCAGCCGCGTGGCTATCTGCCGATCGACGGCCTGCCGGCGTATGTCCAGCTCACCCGGCAGTTGTTGTTCGGTGCCGATTCCCCGCTGCTGGAGGCTGGCCGGGTGGCCACGGCGCAGACCATCGGCGGCAGCGCCGCGCTGCGGGTGGCCGCGGACCTGCTCAGGCAGGTGGCCGGCCACGGCGCCAGGATCGCGATCAGCAACCCCAGCTGGGGCAACCATCATGTGGTGTTCCGCACCGCCGGCTTCGCGTTGCTGGAATACCGCTACTACGACCCGGCCAGCCACGGTCTGGATTTCGCCGGCATGCTGGAAGATCTCGGTCGGCTGGAGCCGGGCACCGTGGTGTTGCTGCATGCCTGCTGCCACAACCCCACCGGGGTCGATCTCACGGCCGCGCAATGGCAGCAGACGATCGACCTGTTGAAGGAACGCCACCTGCTCCCCTTCATCGACATGGCCTATCAGGGTTTCGATCAGGGCATCGCCGCCGATGCCACGGCGGTCCGCCTGCTGGCGGCGTCGGGGATCGAGGCGTTCGTGGTGGCCAATTCATATTCCAAGTCGTTCTCGCTGTATGGCGAGCGTGTCGGCGCGCTGTCGATGGTCGGTGCCGATCGCGACGAGGCGGCGCGACTGCTGTCCAAGATCAAGCAGACCATTCGCGCCAACTACTCCAGCCCGGCCGCGCACGGCGCCAGCCTGGTCGCCGGCGTGCTTGGCAGCAGCGAGTTGCGCGGCCGCTGGGAGCAGGAGCTGGGCGGGATGCGCTCGCGCATCCACGCCATGCGTGCCGGCCTGGTCGAGCGCCTCAAGGTGCATGGCGCACCGGACTTCGGCTTCATCCAGGGCCAGGCCGGCATGTTCTCCTATTCGGGCCTGAGCAAGGCACAGGTGCTGCGCCTGCGCGAGGAGCACGCCATCTACGCGCTGGACAGCGGTCGCATCTGCGTGGCCGCGCTGAACCGCGCGAACCTCGACACCGTGGCCGCCGCCGTGGCGGCCGTGGCCCGCTGAACCTCCACGCGCGCCATTCCGGCGCTGGCCGGAGTCCGTCGCCTTCGCGGTCACGAGGCACTGGACTCCGGCCTGCGCCGGAATGGCGCTGGCAATGAACCTGCCTCAGGGCAACCAAGATCCGGATATCGAATGTTCTTTCGCAATCTCACGCTGTTCCGTTTTTCCCCCGCCGTCGCCACCGATCTGGATCGCCTCGATGACGCGCTGGCCGAGCATCGCCTGCGCCCCTGCGGGCCGCTGGAAATGTTCACCAAGGGCTTCGTGCCGCCGGTCGGGCGCGGCGAAGGCGAACCGCTCACGCATGCAGTCAAGCGATGCACCCTGTTCACCGTGGGCGGCGAGGACAAGCTCCTGCCCGCCGCGGTGATCAACGACGAATTGCAGCGCAAGGTGCAGAAGATCGCCGAGGAGGAAGGCCGCAAGGTGGGTGGCCGCGAGCGCAAGCGGATCAAGGAGGATCTGCTGACCGAACTGCTGCCGCGTGCGTTCGTGCGGCAGTCGCGGATGTACGCCTACGTGGACAGGAAGCATGGCTGGCTGGTGCTCGATACGTCCAGCCGCAAGTCCGCCGAGAACGCGCTGACCCAGGTGCGCGAGGCGCTGGGCAGTTTCCCCGCGGTGCCGCTGGCGCCGGAGGAAGGCCCGCGCGTGCTGATGACCGACTGGCTGGCCAACGGCAACCTGCCGGCGGGGCTGGCCCTGGGCGACGAGTGCGAACTGCGCGACCCGGCCACCGCCAGCGGCGCGATCGCCCGCTGTCGCCGGCAGGATCTGGATGCGGAGGAGGTCAAGGAGCATTTGCGCAACGGCAAGCAGGTGTTCCTGCTCGGACTCACCTTCGACGACCGCATCAGCTTCGTGCTGGGCGAGGATCTGGTGATCCGCAAGCTGAAATTTCTCGACGTGGTGATGGACGAACTGGGCGACAGCCAGCAGGACGCCCATGCCGAGATGGACGCGAGTTTTGCCCTGCTGACGCTGGAACTGCAGCGGTTGCTGGGAAAGTTGGAGGAATGGTTCGGCCTTCCGCGTCCCACGGAGGGCTGAGACCCCCATTTGGCGGGGCTTGACGCCTGGCACGACGCAAGGCCCTTGCGTCCGGGGGGCGGCTTCCCGGCATACTGTTCGTCCGGGTGCGCTGATTGCCGCATGCGATGCCCGGATGGACGGCAGGATCATGACGCAGCATCTCGAAGGCGACTGGCTGGAATTGGCGACCGCGGGCGGCAACACCATCCTGGTGTTGAAGGCCGCCCATCCGCGCGCGCGCCGCCTGCGTCTCACGGTCACCCCGAAGGGCGCCCGCGTGTCGTATCCCCGCGGCACGCATCCGGCCCAGGTCAGCGCCTTCCTGCGCAGCCATGCCGAATGGCTGGAGCACAAGCTCGACGAACTGAACCTGATCGTGAAGCCGCTGCCGCCGTTGCGGCTCGGTCACCCGTGCCGCTTTCCGCTGCGCGGCGAACTGGTGGAACTGGACTGGGCCGAAGGGATCTACCCGAAGGTCGACCCGCACGCGCAGGGACTGACCCTGGTGATTCCGCGTCCGCACAGCCGCGCGTTGCCGATCGCCCGGGGCCTGCTGGCTTCGCATCTGGAGGCGCTGATCCGGCGCGACGTGTCACGCTGGCTGGCGGCTTACGTGCCGCAGCTGGGGCTGGCGCCCACCTCGTTGCGGATTCGCCCGATGAAGAGCCTGTGGGGCAGCCTCGATACGCGCGATCGCATCAATCTCGACCTGGCGCTGGCGCTGGCACCGCCGGCGGCGCTGCGCTATGTGCTGGCGCACGAACTTTGCCACCTCAAGGTGCGCAACCATTCACCGCGTTTCTGGGTGCAGGTGGAAAACCTGTTTCCCGACTGGCGCGAACAGCGCGACTGGCTGCGCCAGCACGGCGCCATCCTCAAGGCCGAACTCGACCGGCTGATCGCCGACGTGGCCGATTGAGGGACGTGGCCGATTGAGGCAGGGATAGTTACGCGGGTCGGTGCTCAGGCCTTGCGCGGCTGGCGCACGTAGCGCGTGCCCAGCAGGATGTCCCACAGCGGCGTGGTCACGCCGAAATTGGTGTCCGGATGATAGTGGTGCACGTGGTGGGCACCGGCCCAGCGGCGCAGCAGCGGATGCGTGAAGCGCACGTGGTGGATGATGAAATGGACCAGGCCGTAGACGATGTAGCCGAGCGTGATCGAGCCGGCCAACAGCAGGGCGAAGCCGCTCGGCATGGCCAGCAGCAGCAGGCCGGTCAGGGCGAGCAGCACCACGGCGGGCAGGAAGAACGGCAGCGAATCGTAGCCGAGCGGGCGCTCGTGGTGCATGCGGTGACCCTGCTCGAACAGCGGGATGCGGGTATGGAACATCCAGCGATGGAAGAAGTACTCGATGAAGCTGAAGATGAACAGGCCGAGCAGACAGGCCATCAAGGCCATCCACGGGCCACCGACGCCATGGCGCCAGCCTTCGACCAGCAGCAACGCTCCCAGCGCCGTGTCCAGCGCGAGCTCAGCCCAGTAGTTGGTGGGGGTGGTGGACATCCGCGCAATCGCGTCCACCCCTGAACGCAGGAGGCTTCGCTTCATCTGAGCACTTTCTTGCAAGGTGCCTTGCCAGGTTCCAGGGTCATGCGTCCATTCTCCCATGTTGTCGGCAACAATTCACAATACTGGCACAGGCTTTGGCTGAACCGTATCCGAGCGGTTCAACTTGGGGATGCTCCGATCAGTGCGATAGCGCGAATCCGGTGAGGATCTGCGCGGTTTCCGCGGGTTTTTCCAGCATCGGCATGTGATTGCAACCGTTGAGGGTACTGGTGCTGATCGCGCTGGCCGCGGTCAGGCCGTTGCGCAGGCTTTCCAGGGCCGACAGATCGACGATTTTGTCGTCATGGCACCACAGGCCGAGCACCGGCATGGTCAGCTGGCCAAGCCGGTGCTGCACGGCAAGGTATTGCGACGGTTGGCGCAGCGCATCGAAGGTGCGCTGGATGAAGGCATGGTCACGCCGGTTGCGCCTGACCAGTACGTCGACAAAGCGACCGGGGATCTCCGGCGGCCTCTCGAACGCCAGTGCGATGGCGTGGTTGAAACCTGCGCGATCGTTGAACAGGAAGGGGTCCTTGCCGGCCAGCGCCTGCTCATCGAATGCGTTCGACCTGGCTTTCAGGCCAAACGCGTCGACCAGCGCCAGCTCCGCCACATGCTCCGGATGGCCCGCCGCATAGACTCCGGCAATCGCCCCGCCCATCGAGTGACCGACCAGCACGAAGCGCTGCAGCCGCAGCGCCTGCACGAACGCGTCCAGCCGCGAGGCCTGCGCGTCGATGTCGTAGCCGGCGTCCGCGTTGCGCGAGGACTCGCCCCAGCCGGGCAGGTCGGGAATGATCAGGTGGAAATGCGGCGTGAGCAGCTTGGCCACCGGCAGCCAGACCTCCTTGCTGCTGGCGAAGCCGTGCAGCAGCACGATGGTCGGGCCATCGCCGCCCTCGTAGTAGACCCAGCGCGAGTCGCCGACCTGCACGGCGTGCTTCTCCAGCTTCGCGGCCATCGCCTCGCGCATGAAGTTAGCCCGCATCAGCCACTGCGGCGCGAACAGGTAGCTGCCGCCCAGGACGATGACCAGCAGCGCGACCAGCCACGCGAGGAATTTCAGCCGGCGCAGCAGCATGCGTTTCCAGAGCGGGGTGGTGGGGTTTGTTGATGGAGGCATGATGATTTCTTGAAGGAGTCGTCACGGATACCGCTCCTCCCCTGCAACGCAGGGGGGGAGACTTGGCTATTTCGTATTCTTCGCCTTGGCGATGATGCCTTCGACCACCTGCTGGGTCAGCGGGTGATAGCCGGCCTTCGCCTTGGCATAGACCTGCTCGGCGTAGGCCAGGCCTTCCGGCGTTTTCACGAAGGCCGTGTACAGCGGCGTGGTCAGGTAGAGCCGGCCGATCCGGGTCATGTGTTCGGCGGCGGCCGGCCACACGGTCTTGTCGCCGGCGGCGATGGCGTGGCTGTACCAGCGCATGCCGATCTCCGCGTTCGGCGTGCCGGTGAGGTGCCAGGCGGCGTGGAGCTGCTGCAGCTTGTCCAGCGGCGCGACGTCGGGCAGGCGATCGAGGAAGTACATCCATTCCTGCGTGTTCCAGCCCTTGGCATCGAGCTTCGCGGCGGCGAGCGAGCCGGCGAGGAACTCGGTGCGCTCCTGGTCGATCGCATTGAAGCGCGGCGAATCGGGCAGCGGCGCATCCTTCGGAATGCCTTCGCCGTAGACCCAGGCCTTCACCTCGTCCCAGCTCATCCTGCCGGGATATTTCTCGATCAGATTCGGTTTCAGGAAGGCGAGCATCTGCTCGGTGGTGATGCTGCGGAATGCGAAGTGGTCGAAGTAGCTCTTCAGGTACGCATCGAAGTGCTCGCGGCCGTAGCGCTGCTCGAGCGTGCGCAGGAACCACGAACCCTTGTCGTAGGCCACGTCGGACAGCGAGTCGTCGGCGCCGACGCCGCGCGGGTCGGGTGCCAGCTTCTGCGAGTTGGCCGGCATCTTGCCGATCTCCTTCTGCAGCGCGCGCGCCGACAGCAGCGCCTCCTCGTCGGCCAGCGACTTGCCGTACAGCGCCTCGGTGATGCGGCCCTGCACGTAGGTGGTGATGCCC
>DATNGL010000032.1:0-5400 GCA_035605895.1 Rhodanobacter sp. | reverse complement strand
GCCCTGTTCGCACAGGATGTCGTAGACCTTGCCGTCGATGTGCAGGGTGAACTGGCCGGAGCCGGCGACGAAGAAGCGCACTTCGTCCTCGCTGTGGGTGTGCTCGCTGAGGAATTTCTGGCGCAGCGTGGCGCGTTCGGGGTGGTCGGGCGCGAGACTGATCACGTCGACGGCCTGGTAGCCGGCTTCGCCCATCAGGCGGTCGATGTCGCTGCGATAAGCGGTGATCACCTCGTCCGGACTGGCCCCGGGAGCAATCGGCTTGCTCGCTTCCCATTGTTCGAAGCGCACGCCGACCTTGCCCAGTTCCGCGGCGATTGCCGCGTGTTCGTCGAGTGTGAGGCGTGCGGTTTGCGGTTCGTTTTCGTCGAAGATGCGCAGGCGGCTCATGATGCCCTCAATTTTCTCAGGTCCAGTTCGCAGCCGAGCAGGAACTCCAGCGCTTCCAGGTGGCGCTCGGTCTCGGCCATGTCGCGGCCCCAGGTGTAGATGCCGTGGCCATCGATCAGGTACGCGTGAAGCGGCTTGCCGGCATCCAGCCACGCATCGACGCGGGCGACCAGTTCGGGCATGTGCTGGGTATTCGGGAACACCGGGATTTCCAGCACGCTTTCGTGCGTGTCGTGGCCGCTGATCGCCTTCTGCAGTTCCCATCCCTGCAGGCGGATCGCGCCTTCGGCGGCGAACAGCCGCGAGGCCACGCTCTGCGTGCGCGAATGGGTGTGCAATACCGCGCCCGCCGTCGGCCGGCGTCGATAGATCTGGGTATGCAGCGCAGTTTCCGCACTGGGCCGCGCTTCGGTGCCGACGGCATGGCCATTCATGTCGATCAACATGATGTCGTCGCGGTCGAGCTTCCCCTTGTCGCGCCCGGAGACCGTGATGGCGGCGTGAGTCGCATCGACGCGCATCGAGAAATTGCTGCTGGTTGCCGGGGTCCAGCCGCGGGCTGCCAGCTCCGCCGCCGTCCGCGCGATGCAGTCGGCGCAGCCGTTGAACACGCTGGCGGATATCGTGTCGGGCAGGGTCTGGCTCATGCGGTTTGGACGTCCAAATGGAGGGCGATGATAACATGCGGCAGCGGGCACTTCCGCTGAAATGAGAGCCATTCTCGCAAGTCAGGAAATATTGCGCCCGCAGGCGTACCATCGCCATGGATCTGGTGCAGGGTGTGCCGGGCGGAAACGATGGAGGCTTGTCCATGTCGAACGATAAAGATATCGAATCGCGTCGCCGATTCCTGAAGGTGGCTGCGGGCACAACGGCGGCGGCGGTGGTGATGGGTGGCTTGCCGCGTTTCGCGCGTGCCGCCGACCTGCCGGCGCTCAGCGATGCCGACCCGACCGCCAAGGCGCTGGATTACGTGGAAGACAACACCAAGTCGACCAACGCGAAGCACAAGGCCGGCGACGACTGCACCAATTGCCAGTTCTACTCCGGGGGCCCGACCGGGCGTGGACCTTGCCAGTTGTTCCCCGGGAAATCCGTGAATGCCAAGGGTTGGTGCGTATCGCACTCGCCTAAGAAAGCCTGATCGCGGTATTCGACAACGAAAGAGGCCGGCGATTTCGCCGGCCTCTTTCGTTTGCGTCTTGTGGACGACGCGGGTGTTCCGGCGGGCGCTGGCGTGGCCGGGTTGCGCGTGCTCGCAGCGTCGGCGGGCACGCCGGAATCCGGACAAAGTGCGGCCCGGTGGCATCAGGCTGAGGAGCTGCTTGCCTGACGCACCGGGCCGCGATCCGGGGCCCACTGCCAAGTGATATACCCTCGGACTGGGGATCATACTCCCGGGATCGGCGAATGGGCGACCCCTGCCTGAGGTTTCTCCAGAAATGCCGAACCGAATCTTGCAAAATCAAAGACCTAACGTTGATTTTACAAGAAAACCCACAGGATCTCGCTCGCTTGAGTAAATCGGCCTGTTTGGCTCATTTGCCGGAAGTTTCGCCATTATGGCGATATTTGAGACATTTTCAGCGAAATTTAGTGACCGAACCTTCGTGAGCGGTCTGACGCAGCAGGCTGTGCCGGCGGCTGTAGAGAAAGTAGATCGCGAACCCGAGCAGGGTCCAGATGCCCAGGATGGCCCAGTTGAACCAGTCCAGGCTGAAAAGCAGCGCGAAGCAGCTGGCCACGCCGGCGAGGCAGGTGAACCAGACCCACGGCACGCGGAACGTGCGCGGCAGCTCCGGCATGGTGTGGCGCAGGATCAGCACGCCGCCGCACACTGCCGAGAACGCGATCAGCGTGCCCATCGAGGTGAGGTTGGCCAGCAGGTCGAGCGGGAACACCGCGGCGAGCAGGGCGATCATGCCGCCGGTGATCAGGGTGTTGATGTGCGGCGTGCGGTAGCGCGGATGCACCTTGCCGAACACCCGCGGCAGCATGCCGTCACGCGCCATGATCATGAAGATGCGTGGCTGCGCGATGATCATCACCAGGATCACCGAGGACAGGCCGATCATCGCGCCGATTTCCACGATCAGGCGCAACCAGCCCAGCTGCGGGATGGCAGCCACCGCAGTGACCACGGGCTCGGAGGTATCCAGCAGCGTGTACGGCACCAGCCCGGTCAGTACCGCGGCCATCGCCAGGTAGAGCACGGTGCAGATCACCAGCGAGACCAGGATGCCGAACGGCAGGTCGCGCTGCGGGCTCTTGCATTCCTGCGCGGCGGTGGAGGTTGCCTCGAAGCCGATGTAGGCGAAGAACACCATCGCCGCGCCGCGCATGATGCCGGACCAGCCGTACTTGCCGTCGCCCTGTGGCTCGGGAATGAACGGGTGCCAGTTCGCCGGGTTCACGTAGCGGTAGCCGGCGACCACCACGATGATGATCAGGCCGACCTTGACCAGCACCATCAGCGCATTCAGGCCCGAGGATTCGCGGATGCCGATATAGCACAGCCAGGTCAACGCCAGCACGATGGCCACCGCAGGCAGGTTGAACAGATGGCCGGTGGCCACCAGGTGGCCATTGGTGAAAGCCAGCGGTGCCTCGGTCAGGGCAACCGGAAGGTGCAGGCCCATGTGATCGAGCAGGCTGGTGAAGTAACCGGTCCAACTGGCCGCCACCGCCGAGGCCGAGATGCCGTATTCGGCGACCATGTTCCAGCCGATGAACCATGCCGCCAGTTCGCCAAGCGAGGCGTACGCGTACGAGTAGGAACTGCCGGAGATCGGGATCAGGGTGGCGAACTCGGCGTAGCAGAGCGCACTGAATCCGCTACAGATGGCGGCGATGACGAAGGAGATCAGCACCGCCGGGCCGGCATGCTCGGCCGCGGCCGTGCCGGTGACCACGAAGATGCCGGTACCGATGACCGCACCGATGCCCAGCGCGGTGATCCCCCAGGGGCCCAGCGTGCGCCGCAGCCCGGGGCCGTGGGCACTGTCGTCGTTGCTGAAATCGGTCTTGCGCGCGAGCAACTGCTTGAGCATGGGCTGAAAGTCTTGAAAGGCAGGGCGTGGGGGCGCCGGGTGGTTCTGAAACACCGCGGCCGGCGCTGGAGGCGTCGGCCGCGAAGAGGTCAGTTGGCGTTCTGGCGCAACTTGCTGTTGCGGTAGCCGTAGAAGCCGTAGATCAGGAAGCCGATCGCGGTCCAGCCCAGGATCAGCCACCAGCGGGTCACGAACGCCTGCCAGAACAGGAACAGGCAGGCGGCCGCGCCGAGCGGGCAGACGATCCAGACGAACGGGACGCGGAACGCGCGCGGCAGATCAGGACGGGTATGGCGCAGTACCAGCACGCCGATGCACACGGTGGTGAACGCCAGCAAGGTGCCCATCGACACCAGGTCGCCCAGCACGTCCACCGGGAACAGGCCGGCCAGCACCGAGGCAATCACGCCGACGATGATGGTGCCCACGTAGGGCGTGCGGTGCTTCGGATGCACCTTGCCCAGCAGCTTGGGCAGCAGGCCGTCGCGCGACATCGAATAGAAGATGCGCGGCTGGCCCATCAGCATCACCAGCACTACCGAGCTGAGGCCCGCCAGCGCGGCAAACACCACCAGGATCTTCAGCGTGCCAAGGATGTGACTGGCACTGCTGCCGGCGGCCACCGTGCCCAGCACGTAGTTGAGTGCGGTCGCCACGGGTTCGGGCGTGTTGAGCTGGGTATACGGCGCCAAACCGGTCAGTGCAGCCGCCATGGCGATGTACAGCGCGGTGCAGATGATCAGCGAACCGAGGATGCCGATCGGCATGTCGCGCTGCGGATTCTTCGCCTCGCCGGCGGCGGTCGACACCGCGTCGAAACCGATGTAGGCGAAGAACACCAGGGTGGCGGCGCGGATCACGCCGCTCCAGCCGTACTTGAAGCCGCCTTCGTTCTCGGGGATGAACGGGTGCCACAGGCTCGGGTTGAGGTAGTGGAAGGTCACCGCCAGGAACAGCAGGATCACGATCACCTTGATCGCCACGATGATCGCGTTGACCGTGGCCGACTGGGTGATTCCCCGGTAGCACAGCCAACTGATTGCCGCCACGATCGCCACCGCCGGCAGGTTGATCAGGGTGCCGGTGGCAATGATGTGGTGGCCGCTGGCGTCGAAGGTCAGCGGCGCGGAGGACAGCGCGGCCGGCAGCGAGATGTTGACGCCGATCCAGCCGCTGACCATGCGCAGCATTTCGTTGAAATAGCCCGACCAGCCCACCGCCACGGTCGATGCCGCGAACAGGTATTCCAGTACCAGGTTCCAGCCCACGAACCAGGCGACCACTTCGCCCAGCGTGGCATACGAATAGGAGTACGCGCTGCCGGATACCGGCAGCATGGCGGCGAACTCGGCGTAGCACAGGCCGGCCAGTGCACAGGCGAAACCCGCCATCAGGAAGCTGATCACCAGGGCCGGGCCGGCGAACTGCGCGGCGGCCGTGCCGGTGAGGACGAAGATGCCGGCGCCGATCACGGCACCGATGCCCAGCATGATCAGGTGACGCGCGGTCAGTACGCGCTTCAGGGTTATTTCACCGGTGCCACTGCCCTCGACGGGTTCGCCAGCATCTATGTGAGGCATGGCCTCGATGGCGTGAGTGGCAAAAAGACCTTTTGTCATCGAGTTCCCCTCAGGTGATTTTTTCTGCTCGCAACCGCTCTGCGGCGGATGGATGGACGGGCCGGGCAATGGCGGGCCAACATATCCCATGCAGCAAAGGATGTACAAGCTTCATTCATGTTGCGGCGAAACATGTCGCAGCCGGTTTCACACCGCTCCACCGGAAGTCCATGCAGAAACCCGCCGTCATCATGATCGAGGCATTCCGGCAGTACCGTGACCAATGGCAGGGGGAAGCCGCGACAGTCGCGCAGTTCGAGGTTTTCCTGCGTACGCATGCGGATGCATTCGAACGCAGCAACCCGGTCGGTCACTTCACCGGCTCATCGTGGCTGGTGAGT
>DATNGL010000031.1:0-14068 GCA_035605895.1 Rhodanobacter sp. | reverse complement strand
GTGCCGCTGCAGCGCCAGCTCGGCGCAGCGATACATCAGATAGGCATGCGTGGTGTCGCGGTCGATATAGCCGTTGCCGCCGAAACCCACCTTGAGCAGTTCGCCCGGGCCGGGCTGATCCCAGTAGCCGCCGGTGTAACCCCGGATCAGGCCCTGGTCGGAGTGATAGCCCGTGGCGCAGCCGCCGAGCAGCAACAACAACAGCGCCGACCCTGACGGCCATCTCCAGCTACTCATCATGTCTTCCCCCTGCACGCCACAGATCCGTCGCGCATGGCAGCGCCGCACGACGGCGCGGCACCCTCAGGCCGGAAGACTTGCAGCTGGATTCACCCTGGCAAAATCATGCCGGAGTCCGTCGAGGCTGGCAAGGGAACGAACCCTGGGAATCCGTGCATGCTGCCGAGCCGGTTCACGCCAGGGCATCGTCCGCCGCCACGAAGCCGCCGGTCTGCCGCTTCCACAGCCGTGCATACAGACCGTCCTGCGCGATCAGTTCGGTGTGCGTGCCGGTCTCCACGATCACGCCCTTGTCCAGCACCACCAGCCGATCCATCCGCGCGATGGTGGACAGCCGGTGCGCGATGGCGATGACGGTCTTGCCCTGCATCAGCAGGTCGAGGCTGTCCTGGATCGCCGCCTCCGCTTCGGAATCCAGCGCCGAGGTGGCTTCGTCGAGCACCAGGATCGGCGCGTCCTTCAGCAGCACGCGCGCGATCGCGATGCGCTGGCGCTGGCCGCCGGAGAGTTTCACGCCGCGCTCGCCGACCAGGGCGTCGTAGCCGCTGCGCCCCTCGCCGTCGATCAGTTGCGGGATGAACTCGTCGGCACGGGCCTTGCGCACCGCCTCGGCAATTTGCGCCTCGCCGGCATCCGGGCGTCCATACAGGATGTTGTCGCGGATCGAGCGGTGCAGCAGCGAGGTGTCCTGGGTGACCACGCCGATTTGCGAGCGCAGGCTTTCCTGGGTCACGCCGGCGATGTCCTGGCCATCGACCAGGATGCGTCCATCCTCGAGGTCATAGAGCCGCAGCAGCACGTTGACCAGGGTCGACTTGCCGGCGCCGGAAGGGCCGACCACGCCGATCTTCTCGCCCGCGCGCACGCTGAGGTCGAGCCCGGCGATCACCCCGCCCTGCTTGCCGTAGTGGAAGTGGATGTGCTCGAAACGCACGCCGCCGTAGGTCACCTCCAGCGGCATCGCGCCTTCGTGATCCTGTACCGTGCGCGGCTGCGAGATCGTGGTCATGCCGTCCTGCACCGTGCCCACGTTCTCGAAGATGCCGTTGACCACCCACATGATCCAGCCGGACATGTTGTTGATGCGGATCACCAGCCCGGTCGACAGCGCGATCGCGCCGACGGTGACACGGCCCTCGCTCCACAGCCAGATCGCCAACGCCGAGGTACCGGTGATCAGGAACCCGTTGAGGCTGGTGATGCTGGCATCCATCAAGGTGGTGATGCGGGTCATCCGGCGCAGCTTGTAGGTCTGCTCGGCCATCGCCTCGGCCACGTAGGCTTCCTCGCGGCGCGTGTGCGCGAACAGCTTCAGGGTGAGCACGTTGCTGTAGCCGTCGACGATGCGCCCCATCAGCTTCGACTTCGCCTCAGAAGCCTTCCATGAGCGCTCCTTCACCCGCGGGATGAAGAACGCCAGCAGGCCGACATAGGCAAACACCCACGCCACCAGTGGCGCGGCCAGCCACGCATCAGCCTGCGCGAACAGCGCGATCGCGCTGCCTGTATAGATCACGATGTACCAGATCGCATCGACCAGTTGCACCGCCGATTCGCGCAGCGAGGCACCGGTCTGCATGATGCGGTTGGCGATGCGCCCGGCGTAGTCGTTCTGGAAGAAGCCCAGGCTCTGGCGGATCACGTAGCGATGGTTCTGCCAGCGGATGCGATTGGTCAGGCTGGGCAGGATCGCCTGGTTCACCAGCAGGTCGTGCAGGCTGCCGAGAATCGGTCGTGCCACCAGCGCCACCAGCGCCATGGCGATCAACGCGCGGCCGTGCAGGCGGAACAGATCCGCCGGCGTGCCGCTGGCCATGTCGACAATGCGCCCGATGAAACCGAACAGCGATACCTCCACCACCGCCACCCCGAAACCGACCACCAGCGTTGCGGCAAACACCGGCCACACCTGGCGCAGGTAGAACGCATAGAAACGCACGACCGACTGCGGCGGCATGCCGTCGACCGGTTCCTTGAACGCATCGATGAGGGATTCGAACCAGCGGAAGATCATGGGGATCGCATGAGTGCGGATAGGCCCGTAGCGTGGATGCTTGCGAGCATGTTCTCAAGAGGCTCACACAATTCGTGTTGCCCTGCTGCATTGCTGCCGCCATTTCGCCGGACGTTGAAACACTGCTGACAGCACCCTGGCAACATGAGGCCGTCATTGTCCAGACACGTTTCAGCAGGAACCGCATGTCCACAATCGCCATCCCACGCTCCCGCTCGCTCGGCTTGGTCACCGCCACTACCAGTCTCGGCTTCCTGGTGGTGCAACTGGACGTGTCCATCGTCAACGTGGCGCTGGCGCGCATCGGCAGCACGCTGCACACCGGCGTCGCCGGGCTGCAGTGGGTGGTGGACGCGTACACGCTGGCATTCGCGGTGTTCCTGCTGTCGGGCGGCGCGCTGGGCGACCGGCTGGGCGCGCGACACGTATTCGTGCTGGGGCTGGGCATGTTCGGCCTCGCCTCGCTCGTCTGCGCGCTGGCGCCGACGCTGCCGCTGCTGGTGGCCGCGCGCGCGTTGCAGGGACTGGGCGCGGCGCTGCTGATGCCATGTTCGCTGGCGGTGCTAAATCACGCCTGCGGCGACGACACGGCGGCGCGCGCCCGCGCGCTGGGGTTGTGGACGGCGGCCGGCGGTGTGGCGCTATCGGCCGGACCACTGGCGGGCGGCCTGCTGATCGATCGCTTCGGCTGGCCCAGCATCTTTCTGGTGAACCTGCCGGTCTGCGCGCTCGGCATCGTGCTGGCGCTGCGCTACACCGAGGAGAACGCCACGCATCGCGTCGAGGGTGGCCTCGATATCGGTGGTCAGCTGTGCGCGATCGCGATGCTGCTGTGCGCGACCGGCGCGGTGATCGAGGCCGGCACGCTGGGCTGGCATGCGCTGCCGGTGCAACTGGGGCTGGGCGCGGCGGCTCTCGCCTTCGTCGCCTTCCTGTGGATCGAAGCACACCAGCGCACGCCGATGCTGCCGCTGGATTTCTTTCGCGACCGCACGTTCAACGCAGCCACCCTGGTCGGGCTGGCGGTGAACTTCGTGCTGTACGGGGTGATCTTCGTGCTGAGCCTGTATTTCCAGCATGTGCGCGGTTACTCGCCGGCCACCACCGGCCTCGCCTTCCTTCCGTTCATGGCCACCGTGATCCTCGCCAACGTGGTCGGCAGCCGCATCGCGGCTCGCGTCGGTTCGCGTTGGCCGATGGCGGCGGGATTGCTGATCGGCGCGCTCGGCTTCGCACTGCTGCTCGGCATCGATGCGCACACCGGCTACGTCGCGCTGATGACCCGCTTGCTGCTGATCCCGATCGGCATCGGCATCGCGGTGCCGCCGATGACCGCCGCCTTGCTTGGCATCGTGCCGCGCAAGCGCTCGGGCGTCGCCGCCGGCGTACTCAACACCGTGCGCCAGGCCGCCGGCGCGATCGGCGTGGCGCTGTATGGCGCGCTGGTCGCCACCGACATGCTCGGCGGCATGCGTGAGGCGTTCCTGGTCTCGGCGATCCTGCTGACGCTGGCCGCGCTGGTCGCGGCATGGGGCGTGCGTCGATCATCGCGTTAAGCTGTGCTCGCGTCTCATGGTTCGCGTGGCGCCCGCTGCGCATGCCCGTTCTGATGCAACACCAGCGCATCGACCTTGCCGCTGGCATCGCGCTCGAAATCCAGCTGCGCATCGACCACGGTGTAGAAGAAATGATCCTTCGCCTTCGCGTACACCGGATACGCGGCCTGGCCAGTCAACTGGACGTAGAGCTGGTCGTGCTGCACGGTGATCGCGAATTCTGCGCCTGCGCCCAGTGCGTAATGCCCCACGTAATCGTGCAGTAATGCCGGGTCGAGCTTGACGCTTGGCGTGCCGCTCGTCGCGGTCGCGCTGTCCATGCGTGGTGCGTGCGAGTCGTGTCCATTCTGGCGCAGGGTCAACGCGCCGACCTTGCCGTCGGCGGCGCGTTCGAAGTCGATCGTGATCGGCGCGATCCTGGCGAAGAAAGCATCCGGTGCACTGGCAAACAACGGAAACGCACCCTGCCCGGTGGCCTGCGCGAACAGCTGGCCGGCACGGCGGAACACATTCAACGCAACGCCCGGAGCCAGCGTGTATTGACCCACGTAGGCATCGAGTTGTGCGGGCGACATGGTTATCGCCTTGCGCACCACCGGCAGCGGTGCAGACGGCAGCAAGGCCGCGAAGCCCAGATCCTGCGGCGCGCCGGTGGCATTGGTCAGGATCGCCACGCCGCGGCGGCCGTCGCTGGTGAAGCCGATGAAGCTGCTGTAGCCGCCGGTTTCGCCGTTGTGCCAGATCACGTCGCCCTGCGCCGTGTGGTGGGTCATCCAGGCCAGCCCGATGCGATCGCCGCCGCCGATGTCGCGCCGTGGCTCATGGGCCAATCGCATGGCTGCGGCCAGCGGCGTTTTCAGCAGGCCCATGTTGGCCTGCAGATAACGCGACATGTCGTCGCCCGTGCTCAACAAGGTACCGGCACCGGCCAGGACATCCCAGTGCCAATGCCTGGCGACCCCACCTTCCTCGTCGTGACCGGGCGCGAGCCGCGCGCGCATGGCGGACGTCAACTCGGCACCGCTGGACTGCATGCCCAGCGGTGCCAGCACCTCGCGTTGCAGGAGCTCGCCGTAAGACAGCTTCGCGTGCTGCGCCAGCGCCTCACCGAGCAGGCCGAAGCCCAGGTTGGAATATTCGTAGGCCGCGCCGGGATCGCGCGGCAACATGTAACCGGCCAGAAACGCCTTGAGCCGGTCGCGCCCGTAATCCGCATACGGATTGCCCAGATCCGCCGGCTGCAGGTTGCCCGGCAGCCGCGGCAGGCCGGAAAACTGCTCGGCCAGCAGGCCCAGCGTGATCGGCTTGCCGTGGCGCGAAGGTATCTTGAAATCCGGCAGCAACGTGGCCACCGGAGTATCCAGGCTCACGGTCTTCGCCTCGACTTCGCGCGCCAGCAGCAGCGCGGTGAAGGTCTTGGTCACCGAACCGATCTCGAACACAGTGTCGCCATCCGGTGCCCGGCCGTCGGCCAGCTTGCCGAAACCGGCGACTTGCGCATGGCCGCCATCGACCATCACCACCACCATCGCCGGATAGACCCCGGCGTCGGCATACTGCTGCGCCACCTTCGCGATGCGCGCCGGCAGCACCACGGGATCGGCAGCGGCAGCGGCAACGGTAGTCAAAGCCAACGACAGCGCCGCGGCCAGCATCAATTTCAGGGAATGCCTCATCACGTCATCTCCGTTTCGGGCTGGCCGCCGGATCAGGCAGTTCCTGCATGACCATCGCCAGCTGTTGTCGATAAGCGGCCAGTGCACGGCGACCGGCCAGCGTGATGCACAGTTCGGTCAGCGGACGCTTGCCGCGGAAACTTTTCCTCACCTCGATCAGGCCGCCCGCTTCCAGCTTGCTCATGTGGCTGGACAGGTTGCCCTTGCTCAGGCCGCTCATCTGTTCCAGGAAGCCGAACTCGACTTCCTTCGCGCCGGACAGCACCGCCAGGATCAGCAACCGCGCCGGCTCGTGCACCAGCCGATCCAGCGCCATCACCTCGCCGAGACGGCTCGGCGTGCTCACGATTCACCTGCCAGTGCGCCCTGCAGATGTTCGAGACGCTGGCGCAATTCCCGGAACTGGCGATGCTCGGCGATCCCCCTGGCGATCATCGCCAGCGCCACCAGCGGGAACATCAACGCCACCAGCGACATCAGCATCGCCTGGTGGGTGTGGGTGGTGCCGATCAGCGGATAGAAGCCGCCGGCACTGATCAACGCCGCCTGGCAGAAAAGAAAAGTGCCGACGATGAAGTCGAGCGGGCTGCGCAGCCAGCGCCACGCGGCCAGCACCAGCAGCCACACCAGCGCCAGGTAGCCGAGCATGCCGGCGGGCAGCGACCACGCATGCTGTCGCGCGGCCATGCCGATCGATGCGGTTATGGCCACCGCCACCAGCAAGGTCACTGCGACGCAGAACCAGTGCACGCGGCGCTCCAGCGGCGTCTCCCACTCTTCCACATGCCCCATCCGCTGGTAGTAGTGACGCATCATCCAGCCCTTCGCCAACAGCCACACGGCGGGGATCGCGATCAGTACCGTTCGCGTCAGCGGCGTCGCCGGCAGCAGCGGGCCGCCAAGATAGGCGATCAGGCACAGCACGCCGCCGAGCACCGACGACATGCCGCCGGCACTGCGCGAATAGCGCGCGTAGCTGCGGGTCAGCGACTCCAGTTCGTGCAGGCGGGTTTCGACATCGGGGGACATGGGCATGCCTTTGTTTGCTCGATTGCAAATTAGTTTGCAACGCAAACTTTACAACGTCAAGTGCCCGCCGGCAGGTATTCTTACGCCGGCAACGGCGACTTGCCCACGGCAGAATCCGGTGGGCCGCCGCGCGATCGTCGGCTCGTGCATGGCCTGGCAGAACCGGTACGCGGGAGCAACCACGATGTCCGTCAACGACACATTCGAAGGTGCCTGCACCTGCGGCGCGATCCGCTATCGACTGACCAGCGCGCCGCTGTTCGTGCATTGCTGCCACTGCACCTGGTGCCAGCGCGAAACCGGCTCGGCATTCGCGCTCAACGCGATGATCGAAAGCGCTCGGCTGGAACTCCTGCAAGGCGAACCGGCGCTCGTCGAGACACCTTCGAACAGCGGCAAGGGACAGCTGATCGCGCGCTGCCCACGCTGCCACGTGGCACTGTGGAGCCACTACGCAGGCGCCGGCAAGGCGGTGGCCTTCGTCCGCGTGGGTACGCTGCGGGAACCCCGTCGATTGCCGCCGGACATCCATATCTTCACCTCCACCAGGCAGCCGTGGATCGTGCTGTCGCCGGACATCCCCGCGGTGGCGGAATATTACGAGCGCGACGCGTACTGGCCCGCCACCAGCCTGGCGCGTCGCGAAGCGCTGCTGGCGTCGATTCGGCGGCAGGCCTGACGCGGGCCAATCTGAACGGTCCCCATGCCGGGCAAGGCGGCAACGTTCAACGCGATTGACCGCCTGCCGAATCGCTTCGATCATGCCGTGATGCCTACCTTGCGCCGCTCTCTCCTGCTCGTGCTGCTCTGCCTCGGCAACTTCGCCGCGCTGGCCCAGAACAGCGATCCCCTCCCTGCACCCGCCACGTCCGCCGCGACCCCGGCGCAGGCGCTCGATCAATTGGGCGAACGCCTCGATTCGGTCAAGGCCGCACTGAAGGACAAGCAGGCAACCGCGCCACTCGCCGATTTGCGCAATACCGCCCTCGGCGTGCAGGACCAGGCGCGTCAGCTGGCCGGCAGCCTCACCCCGCAGATGGCCGCGCTGCAGGCGCAACTCGCCGTGCTGGGTCCGCCGCCGGCCAAGGGGGCACCGCCGGAAGCCGCCGAGGTCGCCAGCCAGCGCCGCCAGCTCGACAAGGCGCAGGCAAACCTCGATGCACAGATCAAGCAGGCGCAACTGCTCAACCAGAACGCGCTGCAACTGGCGGCGCAACTCACCGGCCTGCGCAACGACGAGTTCCAGGCACGACTGGCCTCGCGCACGGCCACGCCGTTCAGTGCGGCTTTCTGGGCCGATCCGGCACGCACCTTCCCCGACGACCTGGCCCGGCTCAAGCGGCTCGGCGCACGCGGTGCCGCTGCCGGCAGCGAGGCGTGGCAGTCGCCGAACCGGCGGCCGTTGCTGTTCTGCCTGATCGGTGCGGCGCTCCTGCTTGGCGTGGGCCGCTGGCTGCTCGAACGGCTGTTGCTGCAACTGGCGACCCGGCGCGTTCCGGATGGCCATCTGCGCCGAAGCGCGATGGCCACCGCGGTGGCATTGACCGCCGTGTTCACCACGGGCCTGGCCGCACAACTGGTCTATCTGGGACTGAACTGGAACGACATTCTCGATACCGACCTCGACGCACTGGCCGGTTCCGCCGTGCGTCTGGTGTGCTTCGCCGCCTTTGTCACCGGTCTTGGCCGGGCGCTGCTGTCGGTGCGCCGGCCGTCCTGGCGGCTGCCGCCGCTATCGGACCTGGCCGCCCAGCGGCTGCGCCGGATTCCCTGGCTGCTCGGCGCGGCCGCGCTGGTATTCGGCCTGATCGAGCGGATCAGCCGCACGATCGGCTCCAGCCTGCCGGCGACGGTGGCCACGCGCGGCCTGATGGCACTCGTGGTCAGCGGCCTGATCGGCGTGGCGTGGCTGCGCCTGCGCGGCGCGCGGCGGCAACAGGCGGCCGACGGCGAGGTGGAACATCGCCCGCTGTGGGTCGGCCTGCTCGGGGCGGCGGCGGTACTCGGCGTGCTGGTCAGCTGGCTGGGCGTGGTCCTGGGTTATATCGCCCTGGCGTTTTTCGTCGCCGTGCAGATGCTGTGGATCGGCGTGATCGTGGCCAGCGCCTACCTGCTGTTCCACCTGCTGAACGACCTGATCCATACCCTGCTTTCCTCGCACGGGCGTGGCGGACGGCGGCTGCAGGCCACCTTCCAATTGGCGCCGCACACGCTGGATCAGGCCGCAACCCTGCTCGCCGGCCTGACCCGGATCCTGCTGACCCTGCTGGCACTGGCCACGGTACTCACCCCGTTCGGTGCCGGCCCGGGCGATTTGCTGGCCAGCGCCAGTCGCACGTTCAGCAGCCTGAAACTGGGCGACCTCCCGATCGACCCCGGCAGCATCTTCACCGCAGCGGCCGTGATGGTGATCGGCATCCTGCTGCTGCGCATGCTCAAGCGTTGGCTGCGCGAACAACTGCTGCCGAAGTCCACGATGGAAGCCGGCATGCAGGATTCCATCGTCACCCTGCTCGGTTACCTCGGCGGCCTGCTGGTGCTGGTGCTCACGCTGGCCGCGCTGCACGTGAACCTGACCAGCATCACCTGGATCGTGAGCGCGCTGTCGGTCGGCATCGGTTTCGGCCTGCAGGCCATCGTGCAGAACTTCATCTCCGGGCTGATCCTCTTGGTCGAGCGGCCGGTGAAGGTGGGCGACTGGGTCAGCCTGGGCACGGTCGAGGGCGACATCCGCCGGATCAACGTGCGCGCCACCGAAATCCAGCTGTGGGATCGTTCCACCGTGATCGTGCCGAACTCGCAGCTGATCACCGAGAACGTGCGCAACGTGACCCAGGCCAACGCGCTCGGGCGCGTGCAGGTCAAGCTGCCGATGCCGCTGGACACCGATGCCGGCAAGGTGCGCACCCTGGTGCTGGACGTGCTGAACGCACATCCCGGCACCCTGGCCGCGCCCGCTCCCTACGTGCAACTGGCGAACCTCGACGACGGCGCGATGACGTTCAACTGCGTGGCCTACGTCAACAGTCCACGGGACGCCAGCGGCGTGAAGAGCGATCTGCTGTTCGAGATCCTGGAGCGCCTGCGCGCGGCGCGCCTGCCGCTGATCCGCGCGCAGTTGGTCCGCACCCTGCCGCCACTGGCCGAGCACGACGAACGCACCGGCTGAACCGCCGCGCTGGACTGCAAACCCTCCACGGCGGCTGCGGCTACTGCGACCGGGCCCATCTGACCCATGAGTTCCGCGAATTCGCCGGCGTTACGCCGATGGCATTCATGGCCGCGCGGGCCGTATCCGGATCATCTGCCGCTGGATTGATCGACGGAAATCTACAAGACCACGCCGCGCTGCAGGGCTAATCTGGCGCCCTACCCACTCAAGGAGACAGCCATGTCAAAGACTGCTGGCAGCACGATCATCCCCTGCCTGCGCTATCGCGACCCGCACGCGGCCATCGCGTGGCTGTGCAAGGCATTCGGCTTCACGAAAAACGCCGTCTACGAAAACGACCGGGGCGAAGTCGAGCACGCGCAACTGGTCTACGGCAACGGCATGATCATGCTGGGTGGCGTGCGCCATGACGACTTTGGAAAACATATCGCGCAGCCCGACGAGACCGGCGGCCGCGAAACGCAGTGTGCCTGCGTGATCGTGGCCGATTGCAAGGCGCACCACGACCAGGCCAGCGCCGCCGGCGCGATGATCGTCAACGAATATTCGGAAAAGGACTATGGCGGCGCCGGCTACAGCTGCCGCGATCCGGAAGGCCATCTGTGGTATTTCGGCAGTTACGATCCGTGGCACGTCTAGGGATGTTCTGATCTATTCAACGCAGACATGCCCGGCCCGAACCGATTGAAAACAAGGATGAAGGGTGATGTCCGTGCTGAATAGAGCAGAACATCCCAACAGAAAAAGCGAGGCCGGCTTGCGCCGGCCTCGTGGTCATCGCATGCCGCACGATGCGTTACGGAGTGCAGACCTTGCCATGCTCCGGGTGCGCGCCCTTCGCCTTGGCGTCCGCCTCGCTCATGTATTCACCATGCTTCGTCTTGCCGTACCACTTGTCGGTGGAGCAGTGGTAGACCTTGCCATTGACCCAGACCATGCCCGGTCCGCCGCCGGGTGCCGCGTTGGCGGCCGGGGCCGGCATCATGTGGTGCGACTTCATGGCGGTATTCGCCGCGGGCGCAGCCGCAGGAGCGGGTGCAGCCGCCGGGGCAGGCGCCATGCTCGGTGCGGCGGCGGCAGCCGACGCGCCCGCCGCGGCGTACCACTCCTTCACTCCCTTGTGCCCGCGGCAGGCACCCCGCTTGCTCGCCGTGCTGGTGTAACTGCCATCCTTGCACTGGCCGGTCGAACCGGCGGGTGCGGATGCCTGTTGCGCATAAGCGGCCGAGCCCAAGAACAGGCCAGCCAGTGCCACTGCAGCCAAGATCGATGATTTCATTGCGGACTCCCTCCAGGACGAATTCGTGATGCACCCAAGCATCGATGACGACGGATGCCTGCCGCACGACTATGCCGCAAAATCATGTTCGCAAGAGGCTGCTGGCCGGTCGTGTTCATCCGGCAGACGGCTGTTTCGAATGAACTTGCGAAATCGCCTGCCGACCGCCTCAAGGTGTCGCCGCCACCGGCCGCCATGTCGAACCCGGCCGCGCCACCGCGTACATCTGCCAGCTGATCTGCTTGAGCAGGCCATGCCGATCCTTGCCGACCTTGTACAGGTCGAAGTGGGTGCGGTCTGGCAGGAAACGGATGTCCGACTTGGCACCCAGGCCATCGAGCACCGCCTTCAACCTGTGTGCTGCGCCATCGAGGTAGAACGTGTCGGCGGTGCCCACGTAGAGGTGGATCTTGCCGTCCAGATCGGGCTTCAGCTGCGGCCAGTCGTGCTGCAGCCGCCAGGCAATATCGTAGTGATCGCGCCAGTAGGCCACGACGGCCGGATCGACGTTGCCGGTGTCGCGATCGAACATCGGCTCGGGCTTGCCATCCTTGCCACGCGGCGAGAACACCCAGTCGAATGAAGCCAGCTGGCCGCCGTAGCTGCCCAGAACCCGCTCGAGTTTCGCGAACTGCTCGAACGTGCCGAGCACCTTGGCGTGATCACGCACCAGCGGATAGGCCGAGCCATCCGGCCGGCGGTAGACATTGGCGTGCGGCGCGTACAGGTCGATGCCGGTGAAGTCATGGAAATCGCTGGGGTCGGGCGAGGTCGACCAGGTGCCGCCGAAGATCTTCGGATAGCGCGTCTGCAGCCACAGCGTGGCCCAGCCGCCAGAGGAGTGCCCCTGCAGGAAGCGGCCGCTGGACCTGGCGTCCATCCGGTAGGCGGCTTCGAGATGCGGGATCAGCTCGGTGGTCAGCGCGCGCCCCCATGGCCCGTTGTTCACCGAGTCCGCAAACTCGTGGGTGCCGGCAGGGCCGGACTCATCCAGGAACACCCAGATCATCGGCGGCATCTCGTGCTTCATCATCGCCGCGTGGACGGTGGACATCGGCCCGATCACACGATCGTTGTTGCCGCCGAAGCCCTGCGTGTAATACACGGTGGGATAGCGGGTCGCCGCCTTCGCGTCGTAGCCGGGCGGCGTCAGCACCCAGCCGCGCATGTGGATCGGGCGGCCCCAGAAGGCACTCAGCGACGGACTGACGAAATCGACCAGGGTCGCGTTCTGACGCGCTGCCGCCACGCTCTCCCGCAGTGCCTGTGGCGCCGAGGCCGGCATCTCCCACGGATCCTCGCTGGGCAACCTGGTGGCCAGGGTCAGGGTCGGGACGGTGGCCGTTGGCAGATGCATCTTGACCACCGCACTGAGCAGATCGCCGGCACCACGTCCGCCGTAGTTGTAGTCGTGATTCACGTCGAGCACGGCCTGCACCAGATAGTCACCCGGTGGCAGTTGCGACCAGCCGGCCGGAAACGCCAACCGGTCCGTATCAATGTCAATCTCCTGCCCCGGCGCCCAGTAACTCACCTCGCGCCCGGCCACGCTGGTCTCGGTAGCCCGGAACGGGTTGGCATCGACCTCTTCGACCACACTGCTCTTGCCCTTCGATTCGGCCATGGCCGCCGCTTCCGCGGTTTTCGCATCGATAGCGAAGAGCAGCAAGCGGCCCGAAGTCGGCTGCGCGCTGGCAGCACCGAGCCGGACGTGGAAGAAGCCGTGCGCGGCGACCTTGTCCGTGCGCGCCTGGGCAACCCCGGCCAGCAAGCCGAAGGACAGCAAGATCGCAACCGCATGACGACGATAGTCCATGATTCTCCCCTTGCAGAGGCGCCGACGGGGCGCCATGGTGATTTATTCTTTCAGGAGCCTCGGAAAAACCTCATACGTCCGTCATTCCAGCGAAAGCTGGAATCCAGTGCCTTGGCTACCCAATGGCCTGGAGTCACTGGATCCCAGCTTTCGCTGGGATGACGAGCAAAAAGCCGGGTTATTCGAGGTGCCCTTTCGCCGACTTCGAATCGGCCGCGGGCACCGGCACCAGCCGCAGGTCCTGGAAGTCGAAACTGAAATCGGTCAGCGGCGAGATCGGCTGCATGCGCATCTCGCGGATATGGCCGTCCATGTCCAGCGAAAAGTCGACGAAGGCGTCGGCATCCAGCGAGCGATCGTCCCAGCGCACGGTGAAGCTGTCGTGCTGCCACGGCGTCAGCGTGCCGATCAGTTGCTTGGTCTTGCCGAAGCGCAGGCGCAACCTGCCGTGCTCGCTGGTGATCACGACATCGCCGTACCACGGGTCGCGATAGGTGCCGGCATAGTCGGCCAGCGGCAGCGAGGGCTTGCCGTGCTTGTCGCGCGCCTGTTCATGCTTCGCCACGCTGTCGTCCGCCTTGGCTTCGGCCTGCTGCACCGCCTTCTGGTAGACCGCGACCCAATCGGTCTTGTGCGACGGGTTCAGATACGCATCCAGCACGCGGTACGTCACGGCATTGAATGCCGCCCCCGATTGCTGGTTGGTCAGCACCACCACGCCCAGGTGCAGTTTCGGCACCATCGTCACGCGCGAGACGAAGCCGGGCCAGCCACCGGTGTGCCAAGCCAGTTTCCGGCCCATGTAGTCGCTGAGGAACCAGCCCTCGCCGTAGCCATAGAAGTCCGGCGTCTGTGCGGCCAGTTCGGGAATCGATGGCGGCTTGATCTGGATCGGCGTCAGCATCGACCACATCTCGTGGTGGCTCTTCTCGGAGAACACGCGTTGCGGTTTGCCGTCGGCATCTTTCGTGGGCAATGCGCCACCGGCCAGTTGCACATTCATCCATTTCGCCAGATCGTGCACGCTGGCGTAGATGCCGCCGGCGCCGGGATCGTTGAGCCAGGCCATCGGCGGCACCGGCCTGATGTCCTTGAACTCGTACGGTGCATGGCCGGTGGCCACGTCCATGCCGGGCTTCAGCCAGGTCATGTCGATCAGCGACTCGTCCATGCCGACCGGCTTGAACAGGTGCTCGCGCACATAGTCGGCATAGTTCTGGCCGGACGCCTGCTCGATGACCAGGGTAGCCACCGCGAACAGGATGTTGTCGTAGGCGTAGTGGCTG
>DATNGL010000030.1:0-4832 GCA_035605895.1 Rhodanobacter sp. | reverse complement strand
CTGGCCAGGGTGTTCGGCCTGCTGCATCCGCCGAAGGCGCACCTGCGCAACTATCCATTGCTCGGCTTGCTGTTGGTGCGCGTGGTGTTCGACATCTTCCGCTCGAACATCGCGGTGGCGCGCATCGTGCTGCGCCGCGAGCGCCGCATGCGTTCCGGCTTCGTGGCGATCCCGCTGGCGCTGACCGACCGCCACGGCCTGGCGGTGCTGGCGTGCATCATCACCTCCACGCCGGGCACGATCTGGGTGAGCTACGACTCCGCCGCGAACATCCTGCTGATCCACGTGCTCGACCTGGTCGACGAACAGGGCTGGGTCGACACCATCAAGCAGCGCTACGAACGCCTGCTGCTGGAGATCTTCCAATGAGCCACGACCTGCTCCGCATCGCCATCGTCGCCGCGCAGTTGCTGCTGCTGGCGGCGATGAGCTTCTCGATCGTCCGCATGGTGCGCGGCCCGCGCGCGCAGGACCGCGTGCTGGCGCTGGACGCGCTGTACGTCAACGCGATGATCCTGCTGCTCACCGTCGGCATCCGCAGCGGCAGCATGCTCTACGTCGAGGCCGGCCTGATCATCGCGCTGCTCGGCTTCGCCGGCACCGTGGCGCTGTCGAAATTCCTGATGCGCGGGCAGGTGATCGAATGAGCCACCTCGATGCCCTGCCGCCGTGGGCGGCGATCCTGGTCGCCGTGCTGGTGCTGCTCGGCGCGCTGTTCGCCTTCGTCGGCTCGCTCGGCCTGCTGCGCCTGAAAAACTTCTACCAGCGCGTGCACGCACCGACCCTCGGCACCACGCTGGGCACGTTCTTCATGCTGGCCGCCTCGATCACCTGCTTCTCGGTGCTGCACGGCCGCCCGATCTTCTACGAGATCCTGATCGGCGTGTTCCTCACCCTGACCACCCCGATCACCCTGATGCTGCTGGTGCGCGCCGCGCTGTACCGCGACCGCGAGGAAGGCTCGGCCGACGTGCCACAGGCGTCGCCGCAGGAGTGAGCGCGGCGACGGCGGGGGCCGACGCCGCCTTGCCCGGGAAGGCGATGTCTTGCCGCGAGGTCCGCCACGCCGGCGATGAAATTTCGGCGGCGGCCCGGTCCGCGCGGCAGGTCGTGTCGAGCGCGAGTCGCTGCGTCAGCGGGTCTTCCCCGGTGGCGCGGGTGGCGCACCGGGCTTGGCCTCCCGCGCGCGGCGCAGTGCCGCCACGGCCGATGCCGCGTTCACCTGGAGCGTGCCGCCGGAGACGCGGCTGCTTCGCAGCAGCAGATCGTGGACGGTGCGGACGTCCAGTCTGGGTGCGATGGACAGCAGCAGGGCGGCGATGCCGGTGACGTGGGGGGCGGCCATGGATGAGCCTGAGGTGAAGTCGTAGCCGCCATCGGGCTGGGTGGTCAGGATGTCTTTTCCGGGCGCGTTCAGCACGCCGGGCAAGGCGACCGAACTGCCGCTCATGCGCACGATGATGACCCCGGGCGCATCGACCGGGAAACCGTCGAGGTTTCCATCCGGCGGCAGCGCCGCGACCACGATGCGGCCCTGTTCGAGGATCTGCAGCAGCAGCTTGTTGAGCAGCGGATCGGCCGGGCCGCCCAGGCTCAGGTTGACGATGCGGGCATCGGTATCGATGATCGCCGCCAGCGCCTTGGCCAGGGTGAACGAGTTGCAGTGCGCGCCGGCACCGGCCACCGCTGAATACCAGCAGGCCTTGTAGACGCTGAGCACGGCCCCGGGCGCGATGCCCACGATGCCGCGGTGATTGTCGCCGTCGGCGGCGATCACGCCGGCGACTTCGGTGCCGTGGCTGTCGTGATTGAACGCCGCCGCATCGTCGTCGACCATGTTGTGCACATCGCGGATGCGCCCCTTCAGATCGGGATGCATCGTGTCGACACCGGTATCGACGATCGCCACATGTACCCCGTCGCCCTGGCTGTAGCGATGCGCGAGCGCGGCATCGGTCTCGACGAAGCCGCGCTGGAGATTGACGTAGGGATCGTTGTCCCGGGGCGTGGGCGGCGCTTTCTCCGCGTACACGGAATAGTCCTGCAGCGGCTGCGCCAGTTGCACCCGGTCGTCGCTGGCGAGCGCCTTGAGCAAGGTTTCCCGATCCATGCCGGCGGGCGTCTCCACCACGATGCAGTACGCGTCGAGCGCCTTGATCGGCCAGCCAGTGATCTCGCGCAGGCGGTAGCGCTTTTTCAACGCGGCCAGGGTGGTGACCGCGCGCTGGCCGGCACCGTAATAACGGGAGGGAGTGTAGCCGAGCAGGCTGGAGCCGGCGTGCATGGCGCTCGGCTCCAGTGGATTGGCGACCGTCAGCACGATGTCGCGCCGGCTGTTCATGGCGGACACCTTGGCTGTCGGCGCGTGGCCGGAGCCGGCGCGATCATTCCCGGACAGCAGGGGGCGCGAGGATGCGCACGCGCTCAACAGCGCCATCGCCGCGAGCAGGATGAGCAGGCGATGCTTCATGGGGCGCTGTTGACGGGCTCCGCCAGGCGGATGCCGCGCGTGGCGCGCAGTTGCCGCAAGGCCTGTTGCGTCGTCGAGGCGGGGCTGGTCGGCGCCACCGTGTAGGCACCCACGTCGTTGGGGCCGCCCACGACCTGCAATTGCAGGCGGTGCAGCAAGGCATTCCAGTCGGCCAGCGTCATCGCCGCATCGGGCACGACGCGGATCGTGCCGGCGGCGGCGGGCGCGGGCTCCTGACTGAGCGTGCGGTACAACGGCACTCCGCCCGTCGACCACAACTTCGCGCCCAGTGCGCCGATAGCGAGAGCCTGGATCAGCACTGCGGCGACCAGTGCCCGGGTCAGCCAGTTGCCCGATCGCGCACGCAGGCGCCAGTCCCGCGCCTCCGGCGTATCGAGGCGGGCAAGCAGGCGGCCCAGCCCGATATTCGCATCGAGCGGAATATCCGAGGGTAGCGACACGGCCTGCCGCAAACGGCTTTGCTGGGCGAATTCGGTGCGGCACGATGCACAGTGCGCGAGGTGGTCCTGCAGCCACTGGGTCTGTTCCTGCGGTGCGCTGTCCTGCAGTGCCCAGGGCATCAGGTCCCAGGCGCGGACGCAGTCCCGGCCGGAATCCAGCGGGAACGTCATGGCGCGTTCTCCTTTTGTTTGGATGGCTCTCCGGCCAGCGCCGGCAGCACGTTGCGCAGTTTGACCCGCGCGTGGAACAGGCGCGCCTTCACCGTGCCCACCGGGCACTGCATGATGACGGCGACCTCGTCCAGGCTATGCCCGACGCCGTAGACCAGTTCGATCACCGCCCGCTGATCCACCGACAGGCGGTCCAGCCCCTTGCCCAGCCAGTCGCGCAATTCGCGATCCTCATCCTGATCGTGGGCGGGGGTGCGCTGCTCCGGCAGGTTGTCGTCCTCGACCGGCTCGTCGCCGTGTTGCCGCAACGCCTTCAGCCCGCAGCGGTAGGCAATGCCCATCAGCCAGGTGGAAACGCGCGAGTCGCCGTGGAAGTTGCCGGCTTTCTGCCAGGCGATCCAGAAGCAGTCGTTGATGACTTCCTCGATGACATCCGGACGCCGGGTCAGCCGTGACAGGAAGCGGCACAGCCGGCCGTGATAGCCGCGATACAGCACGCCCAGCGCGACGCGATCGCCTGCCGACATGCGTTGCAGCAGCATGCGGTCGGTGACGTCGGCGTCGATATCAGCGTCGTTCATGGGCTCGGATGGAGATCCATTGGATGGTGGTCGGTTCGCCAGCGTAAGTACCGTTTCAGCGCAAAAAGGTTGCCTGTGGCTCAGAACGACCGCGAAATCGTGGCGACCCAGGGCGAGGCGCCCATGACATCCCACTGCTGTCGTGTGGCGGGGTCGGCCAGGATGCGGTCGAGTTGCATCCGCCAGTGTCCTCCGCTCCACGACAATCCGACATGGCCGTAGCCGTGGAGGCCGCCGCCGGCATGAACGTATCGATAGGAGCCCGCGTATTCGTGATGGTAGGGACTGTAGGGCGCGATGGTGGCCTCGGCGGCACCTGCCCCGGCCGAAAGCGAGAAACGCCCGGGCAGCGGCCAGTGGAAACTGGCATCGGCGGCGACGCGCGGCCGGTGCTCCTTCGCGCCGATGACGTAGATGGCCGACACGCCCAGGCTCAGCACGTCGCGATAGGTCCAGTTGACCCCGGTTTCGGCCCGGTCGTAGGCGCGCGCCCCCCCGCTGCCGGGATATCGGTAATAGAGCACGCTCGCCTGCATCTGCCAGTCGCCGGAAAGCGACCAGTAGCGGGAGGCGTGGGCGAGCGCTTCCACCACCCGGCCGGGCGAGCGCGCTTCGGTGCTTCCCGACACCCCCAGCGACCAGCCTGCCGGGGAGGTCCAGGACACGGCGCCTTGCAGGATCGGCGTGGCGGGCGTGATCGCCACGCCACGGTCGATCAATTGCGAACTGAGCGCCACCTCGCCGTCCAGGTTTTTCGACTGGGCATGCAGCGGTGGCATGAACAGGCATGCCGCGACGGCCACGGCCATGCAGCCAGGGCGGGCGCGGGCGACAGAGGTTCCCGGGATGTCGCGGCCAGCGTGGTGCAGCGTGGCATTCATCGGGAGGGAATGATGCTCCGCCATGGCGCCTGCCTGTTTATGGGCACGAAACCACGCCGTGGGAACGGGCGGGGTTGCGACGAAGTGGCCTTGCGCTGGTTGCATGTCGTTGACCGTGGTCATGGGAGCTGGCAACGCTTGATGGATCCGGCCGCGCGCGTCGAACCGATACGGGCTCGATGTCGTTCGACGCGGAGTGTAACCGGGGCGGATCGCACCCGCGCAGCATGGTCAGCGCGTTCCGCTTCGATGCGCCGGGCGTTGGCGA
>DATNGL010000029.1:0-4714 GCA_035605895.1 Rhodanobacter sp. | reverse complement strand
GCAGCAGTTGCCCGGCGAGATTGAACCACCACGGGGCGCGGCGGCGTGCGGTGGAGTCCACGGCAGGGGTAGTCGGCATCCGGCTATTCTACGCGGCCGCGCGATTCAGTCTTTGCCGGCCACGCTGCCGGCAGCCGCGGGAGCGGCGGTCTGGCCCACGCTCGGCTGGCTCAGCTGCTGGTGGGACTTGCGCACATTGGCCAGCATGTCTTCGCTGTACCAGCGGCCATTTTCCTGTACCAGTTTCGACTCGGTCGAGAGCGGCTTGCCAAGCAGGGTGTAGTCGATCTTCACCACGGCGTGGCCGTTGCTGTTGGACAGCTCGCTCAGCTTGATCGAATCCAGCGTGTCGTCCACCGACAGGCCGTAGATCACCAGCAATTGCTTGAGGCCGCCGTAACCGATCGCGTATTTGCCCATGACGGCGTCGAAATCCATCGTGCGCAATTGCTCGGGACCCTTCAGATCCAGCTTGCGCGCCGTAGCGACCGCCACGCCGATCGCCTGCCTGGCCCTGGCCTGGTCGAACCACGGCGTCTGCTGGGCCCATGGCGTGATCACGTCCAGCGCGTCGTTGGCCTGGGTCTTCTGTGTCGGGGTGAGATCCTTGCTCTGCGCGATGCCGTTCTTTACCAATGCCTCGCCCACGCTGATCAGCACCGGCAGCTGATCCTTGTACTGCTGCTCCATCGCGGCCAGCTTCGGTTGCAGTTGGGCATACAGCTTGTTCTCGGCATCGGGTGCGGTGAGCTGCTGCATCGTTTCATTGAACTTGACGCGATCCTCGGCAGTGATCGGCCGCTGGTCCTGCTCGTGGCGACTCCAGTCGGCGCGCAAGTTGGCGTAGTCGGCCGGTGGCAGCGCGTGCTTCCACAAGCCGTTGAAATCACCGGCCTTGACCAGGTCGATCGACGCCTGCACGGCGGCCACCGGGCTGCGGCCACCAGGTTGCGAGGCTGCGTCCTTGCCGTGGCAGGCGCCAAGCAAGAGGGCGGCGAACAAGGGCAACGCGGCGTGGCGCAGGAAAGGAATGCGCATGGATGGGTTCTCGTAGTGAATGAGGTCGGGGCAAGCCAGGCCGCCTTGGGGAGCGGGCAGGGTAAGCGGCGCGCCGGGATCGGACAAGAGCGGGCCAAAGGGGTGCTGCACCTGCGCAGGCCGCTCGGCACAAAAAAAGAAAACCCCGCGGGCAGAGCCTCACGGGGAAATCCGGCCAGGCCGGAAGGGAAATGGCCTTGCCCGCGTGTATCTGGTCAGCAGGGTCGGCGGTTGAATATTACTCGTTCGTTAAAGTTAAGGCAATGCTTTTGTTTACTACCATAACTTATTGATATAAAACATTTAAATTAGTGATAGCGCAGTGCATCCAGCTTCAGTTGACGGCGTCGTTCCGGCCCCGCCTTCGGATCCTGGCCGGACAGCGCGGATTCCCACGAGCCGTAGGTAGGGTTGGGCAGCACGAACCAGCGCCTGCCGATCCAGTCGAGATACGGCGCCATCGCCTCGCGGCGCCCGTCGGCGTTATTGGCTGAAATATCCACAAAATCGCCGATCTGGTCGCCAAATTGCATCAAGACGCGGTATTTCCGACTGATCAGCTGGCGTCGGCATTGCTTGGATGAACCGATCTGTCGACAGCCTTCGACGACCGTGCCCAGCCCCAGCAACGCCTCCGGAGCGGATACGGGCAGGCCAACCTTGCGCAAGTTGGCCAGGGTGACCTGATCCAGCGCCTTGTCCCGGTTGGAGATATAGATCACGGCAATGCCATGGCTGGCGGCGAAACGGGTGAACTCGACCGCGCCAGGCAGCGCGCGAGCGGCTTCCTCTTTGCACCAGGCCCGCCATTCGGCCTCGTTGAATTCGCCGCCACGGCGAATCGTGCGCGCCTCGTCGGGTGAGTTGTCCAGCACGGTTTCGTCGATATCCAGTATCACCGCCGGCTTCAGCCGGTGGCTGGAAACCATCCGGTCTTCCTTCGACAGGGCGTCCCAGTCAGGGTCGTGCAGGGCGGCCAGCAGGCGCGATTCGGCGTCTCGATAGGTTTGCAGGTAGATCAGGTCGTGCTCGATCGCGGTCTGGGTCCAGGCGACTGCATTGAGGTTGTCGTCGGCGAGCGGGCCTGCCGGGTGTGCCGCTGCGCTGACCTGCGCCGGGGCTGCCATCGGCGCGGCGCTGATCGGGGCAGGCCGTTGCGACGACGTGGCGCAACCGGTCAGCACGACCAGGGTGAGCAGGGCGGCGGGCAGGCGAAACGTCATGGCGGGATCCTTCGGCAATGGCGGTGGCGCGGGGATGGTGGTGCGCCAGGGGCAAAGTGTACGACAGCCGTGCGACTGTCCTGGACGGGGCTGGCAGCCGGCGCGGGCTGCTGACAGACTGGCCACCCCACCCCACGGTTGTCCGCGCATGGATCCAATCCAGCCTGCCTTGCGCGAGCCCCCGCTCGCGATTCGCTGCGCGAGCTATGCGGTGGTCGCGGTCGGCCTGCTGCTGGCGATCGTTCTTCACCTGTTGCCCGCGTTGCTGGCCGGTTTGCTGGTGTATGAGCTGGTGCAATCGATGGCTCCGCTGCTGGGCCGGCGGTTGTCCGGCGATCGCGCGCGGGTGCTGGTGGTGGCCGCGCTCGGGGTCATCGTGGTGGGTCTGTTGATCCTGCTCATCCTCGGCGCGATCAGTTTTTTCCGCAGCGAGATAGGCAACCCCGAGTTGCTGTGGCAGCAGCAGTTGATGCCATTGGTGGACAAGGCCCGCCAGCAGCTGCCGGCCGCGCTCGTCGATCACCTGCCCGACAGCGTCGATGACCTGCGCGTGGGTGCTCTGGAACTGGCCCGCCGTCATGCCGGCACACTGCAACTTGCCGGCAAGGGTGCGGTGCGTGCCTTCGCGCACATCATCATCGGCCTGGTGCTGGGCGCGATCATCGCGCTCAGCCGCACCCGCCCGGCAAGCCAGATGGGCCCGCTGGCTGCGGCGTTGAGCCGGCGCTGCGCGAATCTGGCCGCGGCATTCCACAACATCGTGTTCGCGCAGATCAAGATCTCGCTGATCAATACGGTGTTCACCGCGATCTTCCTGCTTGGCGCGCTGCCGCTGCTGGGCATCCACGTTCCGCTGGCCAAGACGTTGGTGCTGGTGACCTTCATCGTCGGCCTGCTGCCGGTGATCGGCAACCTGATCTCCAATACCGCCATCGCCATTGCCGGGCTGTCGGTATCGCTGGGCGTGGGCATTGCCGCCTTGGTCTTCCTGATCCTGATCCACAAGCTCGAATACTTCCTCAACGCCCGCATCGTCGGCACCCAGATCCGCGCCCGCGCCTGGGAACTGCTGCTGGCGATGCTGCTGATGGAGGCGGCCTTCGGGCTGCCGGGGCTGGTCGCCGCGCCGATCTATTACGCCTATCTGAAGATCGAGCTGGAAGCGGAGCGACTGATCTGAGGAGTCTGGCGCAACGTCAGGTTCGCACGACCTCAGGGATCGGCGAAGGCAATATCTTGCGATAAATGTGAAGAAAATGTTGCAACTTCCTGCGATTGCATGCTAGAACTTGCGTCGGCATGGCCGACTAGCCGTCAGGTGAGAGGCTGGTTGGGGCATCCACACTGGATGCCGATCTGTTCTGTGCTGATTACCCGCCCGCTTGGGGATGGGATTACCTGGATGCAAAAAAACTCTGAGGGGAGTTCTGAAGAAAATGATCAAGTCAAAAATCACCATGGCGATCGTGGCGGCACTCGCGCTCGGCTACGGCCCGGCGTATGCACAGTCGGCGCCGTCCGACGGCTCCCAGCAGGGCAGCGACCAGCAGAGCGCGGATCAGCAGGCACCCAGCGTCAAGGACGCCAAGAAACTGCAGGCAGTCACGGTCACCGGTTCGCTGATCCCGCAGACCGCGATCGAGACGGCCACGCCGATCCTCACGATCACTGCGCAGCAGATGAAGGCCCGCGGCTTCAGCACCGTGGCCGAGGCGTTGCAGCAGTCCTCGTTCGCCACCGGCAGCGTGCAGGGTTCGCAGACCTCCGCCTCGTTCACCCAGGGTGCGCAGACGCTAAGCCTGTTCGGCCTGCCGGTGGGCTTCGTGAAGTACCTGATCGACGGCCGACCGATGGGCAACTTCCCCGGCCTGTACAACGGCAGCGATGCGTTCAACAACATCAGCGGCATCCCGGCGGACCTGGTCGACCATATCGACATCCTGCCGGGCGGCCAGTCCTCGCTGTACGGCTCGGACGCGATCGCCGGCGTGATCAACATCGTGCTGAAGAAGCATGTCGATGCGCCGTCGATCGACGTGCGCTACGGCTGGCGCAAGGATGGCGGCGGCGCCGATCGTCGCATCAGCTTCGCCGACAGCTTCAGCGCGGGCAAATTCAACATGCTGGTCGGCGCGCAGTTCGAATCGACCCAGCCGATCTGGGGCTTCGACCGCAGCCTGACCCGGCAGTACTTCACCCAGGGCACCAGCGCGCCGACCGCATCGCGTGATTTCCTGGTCTACAGCCCGTTCTCGGGTCATTACTACTTCGAAGATCCGAACAACTGCGCCAACACCACGGGCTTGTTCCACGGCACCGAGGGCCTGCGCACGCGCAGCGGCGGCCGCACCTATTGCGGTTCGTTCGATACCCCGGGCTACAAGACCGTCACCAACTCGGACAAGACCGCCAACCTCTACACCCACGCCACCTTCGACGTCAGCGACAACCTG